>NZ_JAOVZR010000001.1:3020329-3328158 GCF_026619415.1 Hoeflea algicola | reverse complement strand
CGCCGCGCGGGCGGCAAAGACAGGACCAGACCTTTCCTCCCCGGGCAGAGTCGCGTATTGAACCGTCTAAATGAGCGCTGGCGGCGTTCGCCACCGGACAAAAATCATGCACTACAGCCTCCTGTCGTTTTTCCTGCCGTTTACCCGGTATCCCTATGAGGGCCACCCGGTTGCCTGTCCCGGCTGCGGCCACGACAAAAGTCACCAGGTTGCCGGGATCGACCGGCGGCTCAAGCGACTGTCGACAGCTGCCTGCGACCATTGCGGCCTGCTCTACACCAACCCGATGCCGACCGACGCCGAACTGGCGACCTATTACGCCGATTTCTACCGCTTCGACTATCAGGCTGCCGATACCGCGCCCAAGGAAAAGCACCTGAAAAAGCGCCATGTGGAGGCCGCCAATCGGGTTCGACAACTTGAAGGGTTGATGCCGGAGAAGGCCCGCACGCTTGATTTCGGCTGTGGCTCGGGAGAGTTCGTCACGGCGATGCTGGCACTAGGCCATGATGCACACGGGTTCGAACCCGGTGACACCTATGGCAGCCATGCTCAATCGCTGCATGGCGATCGGATCTCGATCAAGGGCTGGCAGGATGTGAGCTACCAGGATCGCTTCGATCTGGTAACCTGCTTTCACGTTGTCGAGCATCTGAGCAATCCGGTAGCCGCGCTCGAGCAGATGGCGCAATGGTCTGCTCCCAACGGTCTGGTCTACATCGAAGTGCCGGATCTCGGCAAAGCCCATCCCAACAAGGGATTCGGGGCGCTGCATTTTGCCCATTTGCTGGGCTTCAACCATCACAATCTGATTGTCGCGGCCGCCCGCGCCGGGCTTGTTCCCGAGCGCATCGTGGCGCCGACCGGAATCATCTTCCGGCACGCTACCGCTGACGCCGAGCTGGCCGAAAGCGAAGCTGCGAAAGGTCTGGCGCTGACCCGCAGGCTCTATGGTGACGGCAAGATGGTTTCCAACTATTTCCGCTATCAGTTCGGCAAGCTGACTGGCGCCAACAAGCGTCCAGGCTGAACCGCCAACCCTCGGCCCTCCGCCCTCAGAGCCCTTAGCGAAGCGACTTCAGCAGCGCCGGTGTGGGGAAACACCCCGGCGCCTGACCGTTGCGGGCCTGCCATTCGCCAATCGAGCGGCGGGTCTTGTAGCCGGGCAGGCCATCGGCGCCGCCGACGTCGTAGCCGCTTTTCTCCAGTGCCTGCTGCAGCCGGGCAATATCGGAGCGCAGCATGCCACCAGACTTGCCCCAGGGCGTGACGAAAGCGCCGACGCCATGGGCGATGCGGTCGGCGAGATTGCCAATGAACAGGGCATAGAGATCGGAATTGTTGTATTCCTTGATCACGTAGAAATTCGGCGTGACGATAAATTCCGGTCCGAAAACACCCGCCGGTACCAACACCATGCCCGGCGCCTTGCGCTCATGCTCGGGGAACGGCCGTCCGGAAATGCGGATGATGCCCATATCAGTGAAATCCCGGATCGGCTTGGCGCGGTCTGGGCCTTCCAGCGCGCAAGTCACGCCTTGCGGAATGACCGCTTCAAAACCCCAGTCACGACCCCGGACCCAGCCCGACTGGGCTAGGTAATTGGCGATCGAGGCAAGCGAATCGGGCACCGAGTTCCAGATATCGGCCTTGCCGTCGCCATCGAAATCGACCGCATGTTTGAGATAACTTGAGGGCAGGAATTGCGGCTGCCCCATGGCGCCGGCCCAGGATCCCTTCAGCGTCGAGGCCGGAACCCCACTCCGCTCAAGGATCACAAGCGCCGCCAGGATCTCGGTTCTGAACAGATCCGGGCGGGTCGACATGAAGGCCTTGGTGGCGAGCACCCGAACCGCCGAATGAGGTATCTTGGCGCGGCCAAAACCTGATTCACGGCCCCAGATCGCAACGATGATCGAGGCAGGGACGCCGTAGCGCTGCTCGATCCCGGCCAGGGTTCTGGCATGTTTTTTCATCAACGAGCGGCCGGAGGCGGCAAGACCCTGCAGCCGCTTTTCGCTGAAATAGGCGCCGGGGCTGCGGAACTCGGCCTGGCTCTGGGCGCGCTGTTTGGGTTTGGGAAATCCCGGCGGCGCCAGATCGGGCAGGTCCCAATCAAGCTGGAGGCCGCTGAAGGCGCGCTCGAAGACAGGCTTGGAAACGCCGGCGCGGCGCGCATCGGGCCACAGATCGGCTTCCAACCATCGCGAAAACTGCGCTTCGACGTCCGCCTTGCTTGCCGCCAGCGACGGCGCCATCGCCGCAAATAATGCGGCCAGAAGCAGAATGAGAGATGTAACCAGGGTGCGAATCATGGCCGATCCTAGCCTGCCGGGTGGGTTAGGAAAATGGCGCGGCAGCAGGCATCGTTGCTTCAGATTGCCGAGAACGCCTCGATTTCGATTTCCGTGAGGAAATCAGGATGGGCCAGGCCGGCCACCATCACGTAGGTGGCGGCGGGCGCATGGCCCTGCAACATCTGATCGCGGATCTCCCGGTAGGCAACAACATCGCCCGGAGCCACATCATAGACCCGGATGGCAACGATGTCGGTGATCCCCATGCCGCCGGCCTCAAGACCTGCCAGCGCGTTCATCCAGGCCTGCTCGGCCTGGGCGCGGTAGCCCTCGCGCAGCTGTCCGTCAGGGGTGACGCCGATCTGTCCGGAAATGATCAGGCGACGACCGGGGCCGGTTATTTCTACCAGCTGAACATAATTCGAAGCCGGTTTCGGCATGGTCTCGGGGTTGAGAAAACGGGACATCACGGGATCCTCTAGAACGCGGTGCGGGCGCGAATGGCGGCGGCAAGCGTGCCTTCGTCAAGATAGTCGAGTTCCCCGCCAACCGGCACGCCATGGGCCAGGCGGGTGACTTTCAGATCGAAGCCGGACAGTTGCTCGGTGATGTAATGCGCGGTGGTCTGACCTTCGACAGTGGCGTTGACGGCTATCAGAATTTCACGCACCCCGCCCTTGGCAACGCGATCGACCAGGCCGGCAATGGACAAGTCATCCGGGCCGACGCCATCAAGCGGCGACAGGGTGCCGCCAAGTACATGGTAGCCGGCATTCATCGCCGCGGCACGCTCCAGCGCCCAGAGATCGGCAACGTCCTCGACAACGATGATGACGCTTTGGTCGCGCGTAGGATCTGTGCAGACCGCGCAAGGGTCAGAAGTGTCGGCATTGCCGCAGGTCGAGCAGATGCGAACCTTGTCATGGGCCTCGCTGATGGCCAGCGCCAGCGGTCCCATCAACTGGTCCTTCTTCTTGATCAGATGCAGCGCCGCACGGCGCGCCGAGCGCGGCCCCAGCCCAGGCACCCGGGCAAGTAGCTGGATCAGCCGTTCGATCTCCGGCCCGGTTACCCGCTTTTGCATTTCATTCTCCGGCTTTCAACAATCCCGCTACAGCCAGCCCGATGACAAGCCCCCGGGCAAAGACGCGTGAAAGCATCGCCCTCAAGGCTTACCATACGCGCTGTCTCGGCTCAGAACGGCAGTTTCATGCCGGGCGGGATCGGCAGCCCGGCGGTCAGTTCCTTGGTGCGCTCGGCCATCATGGTCTCGACCTTGCCCTTGGCGTCATTGTGCGCGGCGACGATCAGATCCTCGAGGATCTCGACATCGTCTTCCTTGAACATCGACGGATCAATGGAGACGCCCAGCATCTGTCCCTTGCCCGAAAGCCGGACAGTGACCATGCCGCCGCCGGAAACGCCCTCGCATTCCATCGCCGCAACTTCTTCCTGCATGCGCTCCATCTTGCCCTGGATGTCCTTGATCTTGCCCATCATGCCCATGATGTCCTTCATCGGCGTCTCCTTTTGGTTTGCTGCGCCGCCAAACCGGGTCCGGTCGACTGGCATCGGTGCCGTTGATCTAGTCGGTGTCGTCGTCGTCAGGTTCAATTTCCGCCGGCAGGATATCGCCATCCTCGGACGGTGAAAGCGTTGCCTCATCGAGCACGTCATCGGTAACCGTGATACGCACATCGGTAATCTTGGCGCCGGGAAAGCGCGACAGGATGGCGGCAATATCCGGGTCCTGGCGGGCGTCGCTGACAAGCGCTTCGCGCTTGGCGACCTCGCGCTCGGAAATCGTCGGGGCGCCCTCTTCCCGGCTGAGCGACACGACCCATTTTGCCCCGGTCCAGTCGGCCAGTTTCTTGGTCAATTCGCCCGGCAAAGTGGGACTGGCGTCGGGCGCGAGGCTGATTTCCAGCCGACCCGGTTCGATCCGGACCAGACGCACGCCGGTGCGGATCTGGACCTTCATGGCAATGTCGCGATGCTGCTCGGCTAGCGCGACCATGTCCTCAAGCGAACTGATGGCGACCTGCTGCACCGGTTCGGCCACGACCGCTGCCTGCACCGACGGCTCAGCCGAGTGGGCAAGCCGCATCGATGGCTGCCCACCGCCGCCGCCGCCGCCCAGGGGCATGTGGCGCTCGCCGACCGCACGTGCAGCACCGCCACCACCCGAACCATTGCCTGCAGATGAGCCGGCCGATTGCACCGGCCCGCCGGCGCTCGCGCCGCCGCCATTCTGAAATGCCTTCAGCGCCTCCTCGGGCGATGGCAGGCTGGCCGCATGGGCGATGCGGATCAGTGCCATTTCGGCCGCCGCCGCCGGGCGGCTGGAGGTGTCGGTTTCGGAAATGCCCTTGAGCAGCATCTGCCAGACCCGCGACAGGATCGCGGTTGACAGGGTACTGGAAAATTCGGCGCCGCGGCTGCGCTCGGTCTCGGTCAGCGACGGATCGTCGGCAGCCTGGGAGACGAATTTGAGCCGGGTAACGAGATGGGTGAAATCAGCCAAATCGGTCAGGATCACCGACGGGCCCGCGCCCGAATCATACTGGTTGCGAAAGCTCGCAAGTGCGGCGGAAACATCGCCGCCCATCAGCGAACCGAACAACTCGACCACGCGCGACCGGTCGGCGAGACCCAGCATCGAACGCACCGCCTCGGCATCGACCGCGCCGCCGCCATGGGCAATCGCCTGATCGAGCAGGGACAGCCCGTCCCGCACCGAGCCTTCAGCGGCACGGGCAATCATGGCCAGCGACTCGTCGTCGATAGCAATGCCTTCCTGGCCGGCGACATTCTTGAAATGCGCAACCAGGAGGCCCGAATCGATGCGGCGCAGATCAAAACGCTGGCAGCGCGACAGCACGGTGATCGGAACTTTGCGGATTTCGGTGGTGGCGAAAATGAACTTCACATGCGCCGGCGGCTCTTCCAGCGTCTTGAGCAGGCCGTTGAAAGCCTGGTTGGAAAGCATGTGGACTTCGTCGATGATGTAGACCTTGTAGCGCGCCGATACCGGGCGGTAGCGCACCTGTTCGATGATCTCGCGGATATCATCGATGCCGGTGTGCGAGGCCGCGTCCATCTCGATGACATCGACATGGCGGCCTTCCATGATCGCCTGGCAATGTTCGCCCGGCACCGTCAGATCGATGGTCGGCTGGTCAATCTCGGCCGTCCGGTAGTTGAGCGCGCGGGCCAGAATGCGGGCGGTCGTTGTCTTGCCGACGCCGCGCACGCCGGTCAGCATCCAGGCTTGGGCGATACGACCGGTGGAAAAGGCGTTGGTCAGCGTACGAACCATCGGCTCCTGGCCGATCAGATCGGTAAAATCCGTGGGTCGGTATTTGCGTGCGAGAACCCGGTACGGCGCCTGCCCTTCGGAGCCGGCCACCGGTGACGTCTGCTTCGTGCCGGTTGGTTCGTCCATGATCCTCGTGCCGCCCTTGCGCTGGCCTGATTGCCATCCAGTTAGAGCGCCGCGCGTTCAATTAGAAGCGCACGGGACGCTCTGCCATATGAATCCTGTGCATGATCATTCCGCTCAGCCACCATCGATGGTGCGCACCATGCACTGGAATGTTTGCACCCCGGTCGAACCCGGTCAATGACCGGATCTGCCATTCATGGCGCGGGCGAAAGGGTGGGAGGCTGGCACGGTGACCCGTGCCGGGCTCGTTAGGGCTGCTTCCTTCCGGACCTGACCCGGTTGGCGAGTGGCTCGTCCACCACCAACCTCCCGACTGCACATATCGTCAATCGGTTCGGCAAAAGCAAGCCAGAGCCAAAAAAACTGCTAGGATCGGTTCTTCACTTCGAATTTCCGGATTGCCCATGTCTCTTTTTGCCCTCGACCCCCGGCTTGAACGCGACAGCACGCTGCTGATGAAGCTCGGCTTGTGTCAGCTCAGACTAATGCGCGACAGCCGTTGGCCCTGGTTGCTTTTGGTGCCTCAACGCCCTGGTATTGCTGAAATTTTCGACCTGACGCCGCTGGATCAGACCATGCTGACATTTGAGACCTCGATCACCGCCAAGGCACTCAAGCAGGCAACCGGGTGCCACAAAATCAATGTCGGGGCACTTGGCAATCAGGTTTCCCAGTTCCATTTTCATGTTATTGCACGCGAACAGGGCGACCCGGCATGGCCGGGACCGGTCTGGGGTTATGGCGAAGCCACCCCCTGGACCGATAGCGCCCGAACCATTTTGACCGAAAGACTTCTCGAGGCCATCTGATACATGCCATTTTCCCTGTTTGACCATGACGCTCCGCATGGCGAAGCCAGCCGGCTTGTTGCTTTTTCATCCAACCGGCTCGACCGACGCTCCGAACATCGCAGCGAGAATGAACTCGGCGACGCGCTCGCCGATCCTGCCACTCGCTATTTTGCCATCACCGAGGGGCGTCTGGCGATGCGGGTCAATGGCGCCGCACCGCAAGGGTTGCTCGAAGCACCTGATCTGGAACTGATGCAACCGCGGCACGGCGACGCCGTGCTGATTGGCTGGGACGAACATAATGCGGCACGAATAGCAGTCCCGGTGGGCATTGCCGCCGATGATCTGCCTGAGCCCTACAAGGCCATCGACACCCGATCGGTCTATCGCCAGGCATTGCTGGACGAGGAAACGCTGGGCGCCTTTGCGCAAGGTACCAGCCTGGTTTCGTGGGCGCTGGCCAACCGCCATTGCGGCGCCTGCGGCAAGATAATGACGCCCGAAGCCGGCGGCTATCGGCGCAAGTGCATGGCCTGCGGGCATACGGTATTTCCGCGGACCGATCCGGTGGCGATCATGCTCGGCGTCGACGAGCAACGCGACCAATGCCTGCTGGGGCGCAGCCCGCATTTTCCGCCGGGCATGTATTCCTGCCTGGCCGGTTTCATCGAGCCGGGTGAAACGATGGAAGACGCTGTGCGCCGCGAAACCCTGGAGGAATCGGGCATCCGTATCGGCCGCGTGCGCTATCACGCAAGTCAGCCCTGGCCGATGCCGCATTCGCTGATGATCGGTGTCTACGCCGAAGCTCAGAGCCTGGAGATTGCCCGCGACACCGCAGAGCTCGAGGATTGCCGCTGGTTCAGCCGCGAGGAGACCGAAGCGATGCTGGCAAATGTGCTGGGAGAGGACGCCGCTTCGGCGCCGCCGCCGGGTGCCATCGCGCACCGGCTGATGCGCGACTGGCTGGACTGGGACAAGAAGTAGGGCGCCTCAGCCTTCCAGTTCTTCCTGTTCCTGGGTGATCGTGCCGTTCTGCGCCAGCCGGAACGGGTGCCCCTGATAGACGCCGAGAATTCGCAGTTCCTTGGAGAAATAGCCGAGCTCTTCCATCGCCCGCGCCACCGGCGCCTCGTCGGGGTGTCCCTGGATATCGGCATAGAACTGGGTGGCGAAAAACTTGCCGCCAAGCTGATAGCTTTCCAGCTTGGTCATGTTGACGCCATTGGTGGCAAAGCCGCCCATCGCCTTGTAGAGCGCGGCGGGAATATTGCGCACCCGGAACACGAAAGTGGTCACAACCACTTCACCGGCAACCGGCCGCGGCGGGACCTTGGCCTCGCGTGACAGCACGACAAAGCGGGTGACGTTGGTTTCGGTATCCTCTACATTTTCCTCAATAATATCGAGGCCGTAAAGGTCAGCGGCGAGGCGAGGCGCCAGCGCCGCTATGGTACGGTCATCGCTTTGCGAGACCTGCCTGGCTGACCCGGCGGTGTCGCCTGCGACAACCGCCTTCCAACCATTGGCGCGGATCACCTTGCGGCACTGGCCGAGCGCATGGACATGGCTGTGCACCGTGCGGATTTCGGACAGCTTCACACCCGGCAACACCATCAGCTGGAAATGGATCGGCATGAAATATTCGCCGATGATGTGCAATTGCGATTCCGGCAACAGGTAATGGATATCGGCAACCCGGCCGGCGATGGTGTTCTCGATCGGAATCATCGCCAGATCCGCTTCACCCTGGGAAAGGGCGTTGAACGCATCCTCGAACGTGGCGCAAGGCAACGGCTCCATGACCGGAAACATGTCGCGGCACGCCATGTCCGAATTAGCGCCAAACTCGCCCTGAAAGGCGATGCGATTGGTGGGTGCGGTCATCAATTCTGTCCGTTTTGAGAAATATGCATACTATCTCGACGCGAGAATGCGTCTGGCCCGTTCGAGATCGGCGGGAGTATCGACACCGAGCGGAACCGAGTCAACGATCGCCACGTCGATGCGCATGCCATCTTCGAGCGCACGCAGCTGTTCCAGTGATTCGCGCTTTTCGAGTGTCGAGGGCGGAAGCGACACGAAACGCTGCAAGGCAGAGCGGCGCCAGGCGTAAAGCCCGATGTGATGGAACAGCGGACCGTCGCCATACGGCGCGGTGGCGCGGGTGAAATAGAGCGCCCGCAGCAGACCTTCGCCAACCGGGGTTCCGACCACCTTGACGATGCTCGGATTGGTCTTTTCGGCCTCGTCGGCAATCTCGACGGCAAGCGTTGCGATATCTGCATTCGAGCTGGCCAGCGGCAAAGCGGCGCGGCGAATCGCCTCGGGTTCGATGGCCGGAATATCGCCCTGAATGTTGAGGATGACGTCGGCGCGGCCTTCCGGATCCATCTTCATTGCCGCCTCGAAAACCCGGTCCGATCCGGACTGGTGATCATCGCGGGTCATTACTGCCTCAAAGCCCGCAGCCTCGACCGCATCGGCGATCTGGCGCGAATCAGTGGCTATGGCGACACGGCCAATGGCGGCGGCGGCGGCCTGCCGCGCGACCCAGACCACCATCGGCTGACCACCAATATCGGCGAGCGGTTTTCCCGGCAGTCGGGCCGATGCCATTCTGGCTGGAATAATGACGAGCGTATGCTCTTGGCCATCTGCCATAGGGTGCTGATCCTCAGTTGTGCGGCACAGGTGTCAAAAAGTCTCATTGCCGCGGCCACAACGGTGTTGCAACAATGATGCAAAAGACATAGGTTCCGCGCGATTTCAAGACTGGTTCGGATATTGCGAGAAACTGGGCGGGAAGACGAACCGAAACGGAGCGGCGGAACATGAATTCCTCATATTTCAACACGGCGGCGGGCGCATTTTTGGGTGTCCTGTTTGTCTTGATGACCCTTTCCATCGTGTCTGATGGTATCTTTGACGCGCATGAGCCGGAAACCGAAGGGTTTGCGATCGAGGTCGCTGAAGGCGGCGGTTCGGAGAGTGCGCCTGCCGAAGAAGCCGCACCTGAAGAGATCGCGCCGCTGCTCGCCAGCGCCGATCCGGCCAAGGGCGAGGCCGTGTTCAAGAAATGCGCCGCTTGCCACAGCGTTGACCCATCTGGCGCCAACAAGGTTGGCCCTGGCCTGTGGGACATCGTCAATCGACCGATGGCCACTCATGAAGGTTTCAAATATTCAGCGGCCATGACCGAGTTTTCCGAAGGCGGCACGGTGAACTGGGATTATGATCATCTGAGCCACTTCCTGACCTCGCCGAAAAAATACATTTCCGGTACGGCGATGGGTTTTGCCGGTCTGAAGAAGATCGAAGACCGGGCCAATCTGCTGGCATATCTGCGCACACTGGCCGATACGCCGGCACCGCTGCCGGACGCATCAGCAGCACCCGCCGATGCTGCTGCAGCGCCTGCCGAGGCCGCAGCGCCAGCTGAAGAGACCACAGCACCTGCCAACTAAGGGCTCTGCCTTTCAGAAGAATGCAAAAGCCGGGCCTCGTGCCCGGCTTTTTGTTGCCTGACTTTACCGTTTTCGCAAACAGGTCCTGTACGCGCCGCGGAAGTGTCCTATTCTTCGGGCAATGAAAGACGCTACCGGAGAACCTGCACCCATGACCATCCGCATCGCCCCCTTCATGCTGGCCCTGGCCGGATTGATCCTTTCCGCGTCCGCCTCGATAGCAACGGAGCCCGTGTGGAGGCATGCCACGGCGATGATTGACGCGCCGAAATACCCTGAAGGCTTTCCCCGCTTCGACTATGTCAATCCGGACGCGCCCAAGGGGGGACCCTGAAACTGTCCCAGGAAGGCACGTTTGACAGCTTCAACCCGGTTCTGGCCAAGGGCGAATTGGCGGCCGGACTCAATCTGGTCTTCGACGCGCTGATGAAAGCCTCGGAAGACGAAGTTTCCTCCTCCTACGGCCTGATTGCCGAGAGCATCTCCTTTCCCGACGACATTTCGAAAGTGACATTCCGTCTGCGCACCGAGGCCCGCTGGGCGGACGGGACACCGATCACACCGGAAGATGTGGTTTACAGTTTCGACAAGGCCAAGGAACTCAACCCACTGCAGGCCAATTATTACGCCCATGTGGTCTCCGCCGAAAAAACCGGCGAGCGGGAGGTGACCTTCCTGTTTGATGAAAACAACAACCAGGAACTGCCGCAGATTCTCGGCCAGATCCTCGTATTCCCCAAGCATTGGTGGGAGGGAACGGACAAGGGTGGCACTAAGCGCGACATCAGCCGCACCACGCTGGAACCGGTGATGGGGTCGGGGCCCTACCGGATTGCCGCCTTCAAGCCCGGCTCGACCATCCGCTACGAACGCCGTGACGACTACTGGGGCAAGGATCTCAACGTCAATGTCGGCCAGCACAATTTCGATGCGATCGAATATGTCTATTTCACCGACGCCAATGTCGAATTCGAGGCCTTTCGCGCCGGCACTGTCGATTTCCGACAGGAAAATTCATCCAGCAAATGGGCAACAGCCTATGATTTCCCCGCCGTCGAGAGCGGCGAGATCAAGCGCGAGGAGATCGAGAACCCGCTGCGCGCCGTCGGCATCATGCAGGCCATGGTGCCGAACATGCGGCGCGACAAATTCAAGGATGTTCGGGTGCGCCGGGCGCTCAACTTTGCCCTCGATTTCGAAGACCTGAACCACAATCTGGCCTTTGACGGACTGGCGCGTGTCGACAGCTATTTCTGGGGCACGGAACTGGCTGCTACCGGCTTGCCGGAAGGCCGGGAGAAAGAGATCCTCGAAGGGTTGAAGGACAAGATCCCGCCTGAAGTCTTCACCACTCCCTTTACCAATCCTGTTGGTGGCGACCCGCAGAAGGCCCGCGCCAACCTGCGGCAGGCACTGACGCTGTTTCGTGACGCCGGCTACGAATTGAAGGGCCAACAGCTTGTCAACGCAAAGACCGGTGAGCCTTTTGAGATCGAAATACTGCTTTCGAGCCCGTCGCTCGAGCGCTCGGTGCTGCCCTATGTCGCCAGTCTGAAAAAGATCGGCGTGGATGCCCGGATCCGCACCGTCGACGCCTCGCAATACACCAACCGGGTGAGAAGCTTCGACTATGACATGATCTGGAATGTCTGGGCGCAAACGCTCAATCCCGGCAACGAACAGGCCGGCTACTGGGGTTCGGCCGCAGTTGATCGCCAGGGATCGAGAAACTACGCAGGTATTTCCGATCCGGCGGTGGACGAACTGATCCGCATGGTGATTTTCGCGCAATCCCGCGCGGAAAAGACTGCCGCCGTTCACGCGCTCGATCGGGTGCTGCTTGCGCATCACTACGTGGTGCCGCTGTTTTACAGTGACGCGGTGAAGGTAGCCTATCGCAAGGCGCTCACCCATCCCGCCGAACTACCCTATTACGGCACCGGATTTCCGGAGGTTTGGTGGATGGACGAGAGCAATTGAGGCGCTTTCGGCCTTGCACCCGATTCGACATTCGATTCTGTATGAGAACCAGACGAATCAGCCCGTCCCGGGCAGATTTGGCTTGAAGGACGCGGAATTGACCAACGCACGCCGCCACATGAGCCCCAGGCTCGCTACGACCGGCAGGAAGGGCGCCTGATGGGCACCTATATCCTTCGCCGTCTGCTTTTGATGATTCCGACCGTGGTCGGCATCATGGCGATCTCGTTTGCGGTGATCCAGTTCGCGCCGGGCGGACCGGTGGAACAGGTGATCGCGCAGCTTACCGGCCAGGGCGATTCGGCGATCGACCGGATTTCCGGCGGCGGCGGCAGCGGCAGCGGCAGCGACCAGGGATTCCAGGCCCAGGATTTCGGCAATGATCTGACATCGCAATACCGCGGCGCTCAGGGGCTGGATCCGGAATTCATTGCCAAGCTGGAAGCGCAATTCGGCTTCGACAAGCCGCCGCTCGAACGCTTCACCATGATGATGTGGAACTATATCCGCTTCGATTTCGGCGAGAGCTATTTTCGCAGCATCGACGTGCTCGACCTGATAGTCGAGAAGCTGCCGGTATCGATTTCGCTCGGTGTCTGGATCCTGCTGTTGTCCTACGTGATCTCGATCCCGCTGGGGATCAAGAAGGCGGTTTCCGACGGCTCGCGCTTCGATGTCTGGACCTCGGGGCTGATCATCATCGCCTATGCCGTGCCCGGCTTTCTGGTCGGCATCCTGCTGATCGTGATGTTTGCAGGCGGTTCGTTTTTCGACTGGTTTCCGTTGCGCGGGCTGACCTCGGACAATTTCGACGAGCTCAGTCTGTTCGGCAAGATCGTCGACTATTTCTGGCACCTGACGCTGCCGTTGATCGCTCTGTCACTGTCGGCGTTTGCCACCACCACGCTGTTGACCAAGAACTCGTTCATCGACGAGATCCGCAAGCAGTATGTGACCACCGCACGGGCCAAAGGGCTGACCGACCGGCAGGTGCTCTACCGCCATGTGTTCCGCAATGCGATGCTGATCGTCATCGCCGGCTTCCCCGGCGCCTTCATCTCGGCGTTCTTTTCCGGCTCGCTGCTGATCGAGACGATCTTTTCGCTCGACGGACTGGGGCGGCTGGGCTTTGAATCGATCATCAAGCGGGACTACCCAGTGGTGTTTGCAACCTTGTTCATCTTTTCGCTGATGGGGCTTGTGGTGGGGCTGATCTCTGACCTGGTCTACACCTGGGTCGACCCGCGCATCGACTTTGAAAAAGGGATGTCGGATGAACGGCCCGGCTTCCTCCAACAGCCAGGCTTTTGATGCCAAGGGCCGACCCAAGGGCTGGCTGTCGCCGACCAACCGGCGGCGCTGGGCCAATTTCAAGGCCAACCGTCGTGGCTACTGGTCGCTGTGGATATTCCTGGTGCTGTTCATCGCCAGCCTGCTGGCCGAATTCATCGCCAATGACCGGCCGATCATAGCTTCCTACAAGGGTGAGATCCTCTATCCGGTGCTGATCGATTACCCGGAGGAGAAGTTCGGCGGGTTCCTCGCACGCACCGATTATCGCGATCCGTTCATCCAGGAAGAGATCGACGCCAATGGCTGGACCATCTGGCCGCCGATCCGCTATTCCTACACTACGGCCAATTCCTATATTCCGCATTCGGCGCCGACCGCGCCGTTCTGGATGCTGGACACCGGAACCCGTTGCTCGGCCTATCCGCTGAAGGACGCGGACCCGGGTTGCCGGCTTGGCAACATGAACTGGCTCGGCACCGACGATCAGGCCCGCGACGTGACCGCGCGGATGATCTACGGCTTCCGCATTTCGGTGCTGTTCGGGCTGACGCTGACAATTTTCTCGGCGCTGATCGGGGTTTCGGCAGGCGCAGTGCAGGGCTATTTCGGTGGCTGGACCGACCTGTTGATGCAGCGTTTCATCGAGATCTGGTCATCGATGCCGGTGCTCTACATCCTGCTGATCATCGCCGCCGTGCTGCCGCCCGGATTCTGGATCCTGCTCGGCATCATGCTGTTGTTCTCGTGGGTGTCGTTTGTCGGTGTGGTGCGGGCGGAATTCCTGCGCGCCCGCAACTTCGAATATGTTAACGCGGCGCGCGCACTTGGCGTCGGCAATGCCACCATCATGTTCCGGCACCTTTTGCCCAACGCCATGGTGGCGACGCTGACGTTCCTGCCCTTCATCCTGTCGGGTTCGATTGCCACGCTGACATCGCTGGATTTCCTCGGCTTCGGGTTGCCGCCGGGCTCGGCCTCGCTGGGCGAGTTGATTGCACAGGGCAAGCGCAACCTGCAGGCGCCCTGGCTCGGGCTGACGGCGTTCTTCACCATCTCGATCATGCTGTCGCTGCTGATCTTCATCGGCGAAGCCACGCGTGACGCCTTCGATCCGCGAAAGACTTTCCGATGAGCGATGCTGCGACCAACGGCACCGAGCCGCTCCTGTCGGTGCGCGAGCTTTCAGTGGCCTTCCACCAGGGCGGCGACAGCCAGATGGCGGTGGACCAGATCTCATTTGACATTCACCGTGGCGAGACGGTGGCGCTGGTGGGCGAATCCGGTTCCGGCAAATCGGTCTCGGCGCTTTCGGTGCTCAGATTGCTGCCGTATTCCGCCGCAAGTCACCCTTCCGGCGAGATCCTGTTCAAGGGCAATGATCTGCTCTCAGCGCCGGAAGCAGCGATCCGCGGTGTACGCGGCAACGACATCACCATGATCTTCCAGGAGCCGATGACCTCGCTCAATCCATTGCAGTCGGTGGAAAAGCAGATCTCGGAAATCCTGCACCTGCATCAGCAGATCCGCCCCGATGATGCCCGCCGCCAGGTGCTGGCGCTGCTTGATCAAGTGGGCATCCACGATCCGGCACAGCGGCTTGCCTCTTATCCGCATCAATTGTCGGGCGGCCAGCGGCAGCGGGTGATGATCGCCATGGCGCTCGCCAACCGGCCCGAACTGCTGATCGCCGACGAGCCGACGACCGCGCTCGACGTCACCGTGCAGGCGCAAATTCTCGAGCTGCTGCGCGACCTCAAGACCCAGCACGGAATGGCGATGCTGTTCATCACCCATGATCTCGGCATCGTCCGCAAGTTCGCCGACCGGGTGTGCGTGATGACCGATGGCAAGATCGTTGAAACCGGGCCGACGGCCGAGATCTTCGCCAATCCGCAACATGCCTATACCAAGCACCTGCTCGCCGCCGAGCCGAAGGGCAAGCCACCAGCACGGCTTGGCACCGCGCCCGAGGTGATGCGAGCGGAAGACATCAAGGTATGGTTTCCGGTCAAGCAGGGCTTCCTGCGCCGCACCGTCAACCATATCAAGGCGGTTGACGGGCTGTCGCTCAAGCTCAAGGCCGGACAGACGCTTGGCGTGGTTGGCGAATCGGGCTCCGGCAAGACCACGCTGGGGCTGGCGCTGATGCGGCTGATCCGCAGCGAAGGCCGGATCTTTTTCGAGAACGCGCCGCTGCACGACCGCACGTTCAAACAGATGAAGCCGCTCCGCAGCGCCATGCAGGTGGTGTTCCAGGACCCGTTCGGTTCGCTCAGTCCACGCATGTCGATCGCCGATATCGTTGGCGAGGGGCTAGCTATTCACGCCCGCGACCTCACCGCCGGCGAACGCGACAGGCGGGTGGCCGAGGCGCTGGAAGAAGTGGGGCTGGATGCATCAACCCGTTGGCGTTACCCGCATGAATTCTCCGGTGGGCAACGCCAGCGGGTGGCTATTGCGAGAGCGATGGTGCTCAAACCGCGCTTCGTCATGCTGGACGAGCCGACCTCGGCGCTCGACATGAGCGTACAGGCGCAGGTGGTGGATCTGTTGCGCGATCTTCAGGCGCGGCACGATCTCGCCTATCTTTTCATCAGCCACGATTTGAAGGTGGTGCGCGCACTTGCCAATGACGTGATCGTCATGCGCGCCGGCAAGGTGGTAGAGCAGGGAACAGCCGACCATATTTTCGACCGGCCGGAGACCGCCTATACCAAGGCCTTGATGGCGGCTGCATTCAACCTGGAAGCCGCAGCCGGCGATGTAGTCAGCGAGTAGACACAGACATGACAGCAAACAACACCGGCAAGGGCCGCATCCTGCTTTCACTCACCGGCTGGTCACCCGACGTATGGCTGGATCAACTGGCGAAAGCGGCACCGGACCGGGCGGTGACACTAACGCCCGACAGCGAAGCCGATCCGAGCATCGATTATGCGGTGGTGTGGAAACAGCCCCCCGGACTATTGTCGAAACTGCCCAATCTCAAGGCCATCTTCTCACTCGGCGCAGGCGTCGACCATGTATTTGTCGACACCAGCCTGCCGAACGTGCCGATCGTCAGGGTGGTCTCGCCGAACCTGACCACGCGGATGAGCGAATATGTGGTCTGGCAGGTGCTCGACCATCACCGGCAGGGGCGGCTCTACCGGGCGCAGCAGGCTGCGCGGATCTGGGAAGAGGATCGTAACCAGAAAGCAGCAGCCGAACTGACCGTCGGCATCATGGGGCTTGGCGAATTGGGGCGCGATGCCGCCGCCAAGCTGGAGATGATGGGATTTCAGGTGAGCGGATGGGCGCGGACCGAAAAACACATCGAGGGGGTGACGTGCTACGCGGGTTCGGACGGGCTGGGAGCGTTCCTCGCCTCTGCCGACATCTTCGTGGTGTTGCTGCCGCTTACGCCCGAAACGAGCGAGATCCTCAACCGCGATCTGTTTGCGCGGATGACCAAGGTGGGACCGCTGGGCGCACCGGTGCTGATCAATGCCGGCCGTGGCGGGCTGCAGAACGAGGCCGATATCCTGACCGCACTCGACCAGGGCCTGTTGTCAGCGGTGACGCTTGATGTATTCCAGCAGGAGCCGCTGGCTGACGACAGCCCGCTGTGGAACCATCCGAAGGTGACGATCACCCCGCATGCGGCAGCCGCGTCGATGCCCTCCTCGCTGATTGCGCCGATCATTGCCCAGATGGACGCCCACGACCGCGGCGAACCGCTTGTCAATCTGGTTGACCGCAAGGTCGGTTACTGAAGTCGTGATGCACGACACTGCCCGGTGTTAACCGCGAGCAACGCTCAAGGCCTGCGAAAACCGGTGGGCGGGCCGTAGAGCCTTGCAATCCGGTCGATGGCGGCCTGCAACGGTTCGCGGGTGACATACATGGTGCCGCCGGAGGCATGCAGCAGCGTCTGCGCATCCTCGAGAAAGCCGACATGGCCTTTCCAGAACACCAGATCACCGCGTTGCAGGACGTCGTGGTCCGGATCGATCGACTGGCCCAAACTGGCTGCCTGCTGGTCGGAATCACGTGGCGCGGCCTTGCCGGTCATTGCCAGCGCCATCTGCACCAGACCAGAGCAATCAATGCCGAAGCCCGAGCGTCCACCCCAGAGATAGGGTGTGTGCAGGAAGCTGGTTGCGACCGCCACGGCGTCTTCGCTTGCGGTTTCGCCCAAAGGCCGCAGATGCGCGGCGATCATCGCCGAGCCATCATCGAGCAGCGCATAGACCGTACCCCGGGTTTCCGCCAAGCCGGTCACGGTAACACGACTCATCATCGACAGGGAGTGCATGGGGGAAAGCGGAGATCGGCGCCGGGATGGACGAAACTGCGCGGAACCGCGACCACATGGGTAGCCTTGGCAGCGCCGTCGGCGATGGCGTTTTCGGGCAAATAGCCGACATAGCCGTCGGCGGCCAACTGCACCCAGGCCCAGCCGCCCGCGACATCGAACACGATCAGATCTTCGCCATAGAGCGCCTGGGTGTCGATGCTGCAGCTGGCTTCGGGCCGCGGCGAGACCTGGGCGACCGGGACGATCACATGCGCCCTCGCGCCTTCGGTGTAGCGCTCTGCAGACACCTGCGACTTGAGCCGGATATCAGCCAGATCAGGCCGATAGGCGTGGCTGCGGCGATCAAGCTCGGTTGTCATGACAGGGGCGCCTCCGCGGATTTGAGGTTCTTGGCCTGGGTGATGATGATATCGCCAAGCCTTTCGACAAACAGGGCGCCGTCAACGGTCCGCTTGATGATGACGTTGCGGCGGTCACGCTCGTCGCGGACCCGACGCACCAGCCCCATATGGCCCATGGTATCAAGCGCCCGGGTGATCACCGGCTTGGTCACGCCAAGCATGGCTGCAAGCCCACGCACCGTGTGCGGCGGCGCGGCAAGATAGATATGCAACAGGATCGCCAGTTGCCGGATTGTCAGATCCGGGCCGATAACCTGCACATGTTCAAGCGTTGCCGCATGCCAAAGCCCGAGCGCTTCGGATGGTCGGAGATCAAGGGACATGCGGGTTGCTCGTTTCGTTTCGGTGCCGGTTCACATTGACCGAAACAGCCATGACCTGCAACCCACCACAGCGCCGCGCATTCAATCGAATGCGCAAAAGACACTGTAACCCTTTGAATGAATGCATGTACGTGATCGCCCAAATGAATCCATTTGGGCGCGACATGCATTACACCGGATGGCGCTGGCTGATGACGCTGAACAAGGCGCGGATCGCCTGTGCTTCGCCCCCGATCGGCGCGTGTGGCCGGTCCTTGGGCGACCAGCCGAGAATATCGAAATGAGCCCAGCATGTGTCAGGTTCGACAAAGCGCTTGAGAAACAGGGCGGCGGTGATCGAGCCTGCAAAGCCGCCTGCGGGCGCATTGGTCAGGTCGGCGATCCGGGCAGCGACATCGGCTTCATAGGGCTTGTAGAGCGGCATCCGCCACAGCGGGTCGATCACATCTACGGAAGCCGTGGCGATGTCACCGGCCAGCGTCTCGTCGTCGGTATAGAACGGTGGCAGGTCAGGACCCAGCGCCACCCGCGCGGCCCCGGTCAAGGTTGCCATGTCGATCAGCAGATCCGGCTTGTCTTCGCAGGCATAGGTCAGCGCATCGGCCAGCACCAACCGGCCTTCGGCATCGGTGTTGTCGATCTGCACGGACAGGCCCTTGCGGCTTGAAAGCACATCGCCGGGGCGGAAGGACTGAGCCGAAATCGAATTCTCAACCGCCGGGATCAGTACTCTGAGATCAACCGGCAAGCCGGCATCCATGATCATCATTGCCAGCGCCATCACGTTGGCGGCGCCACCCATGTCCTTTTTCATGTTCAGCATCGAAGCTGGCGGCTTGATGTCGAGGCCGCCGGTGTCGAAACACACGCCCTTGCCGACCAGGGTCAGCTTCGGCGCACCGGCCCTGCCCCAACGCATCTCCAACAGGCGCGGCGGCTGATCCGCAGCGCGACCGACCGCGTGGATCATCGGAAACCCCTTGGCGATCAGATCATCCCCGGCCACAACGCTTGTCTTGGCCTGGTAATGCCCCGCCAATGCCCGGAAGGCCTGTTCCAGCGCGTCCGGCCCCATGTCATTTGCCGGTGTGTTGACCAGATCGCGGGCCAGCCTGACAGCGGCCACGCTGCGGGCAATCGCTTCGGCATCCACATCGGCCGGAATCACCAGCCGCGGTCCTTGCGGCTTTGGCTTCTTGTAGCTCTCAAACCGGTAGGCGCCCATTCCGAAAGCCAGCGCCATTACAGCACCAGGTATCGAGGATTTTTCGATGCGCCAGTCGCCCGCCGGCAAAGCGCGGGCAAGCCTGCCGCCGGCAAGCGGATGACAGTCGCCGTTCTCGCCCAGGCCAAACAGTGCACCGGCCAGCTTGCCGTCCCGGCCCGGGGTGAGCAGCACGGTGCCTTCGGCGGCGGTGAAGCCTGCGTTTTTAGCCCAAGCCAAAGCGGTTTCATCGAACCCGCCGCGCTCGATATCGGCGCGCGAGACGGCCCATATCGGCAACGCTTCGTCAGACATCGGCGCAAACGGGGAAGGTCTTTCGATGTGGTGATGAGGCGCCATGGGATCTCCTTGGATTTCCCGCCACTGGAGCAGGCGGGGAATCAGTCGTTAACGGTTGATTAGGGTTAACAGATTATTGCTTGAACCAGGACTGCGGCGCCACCCATGCCGGGACGCCGCGAAAATTTAATTCCGGGATCACGCTTATGTCCGCGACAGCATCACGCTCCTACATCCCCCGCCGACTGCTTACCGCCGTCTGCGTCGCTGCGCTCGGCATTTCGCTGGCGGGGTGCGCTTCCAAGGGGCGGCTGACCACCGGGTCGATTCCGTCGACCAGCAAACCGCTTGAGAACATGAATGCGATGGAACTCAACTCCGTCGCGGCGGGAATCGGCAAGGTCTACGACAAGAACCCCAAGGATGCCGCCGTCGGCATGAAATACGCCTCCGTGCTGACCATGGGCGGCCGCACCGACCAGGCGCTGGCCGTGATGCAGCAGGTGGCGATCCACAATCCGACCGACCGTTCCGTGCTAGCCGCCTATGGCAAGGCGCTGGCCGGCGCGGGCCAGTTCGACAAGGCGCTGGACGCGATCCAGCGGGCCCAGACGCCGGACCGTCCGGATTGGCAATTGCTGTCGGCCGAAGGCGCCATTCTTGACCAGATGGGTGACCCGACCAGCGCTCGCATGCGCTACCGCAAGGCGCTCGATATCAAACCCAACGAACCTTCAGTATTGTCCAATCTCGGCATGTCCTATGTTCTGCAGGGCGACCTCAGAACTGCCGAAACCTACCTGGCCTCCGCCGTCAGGCAGCCGGGAGCCGATAGCCGAGTGCGCCAGAACCTGGCGCTCGTTGTCGGCCTCCAGGGCCGCTTCAAGGAAGCCGAGCAGATCGCCAGCGCCGAGCTTTCTGCGGAACAGGCCAGCGCCAATGTGACCTATCTGCGCGGCATGCTGTCCCAGCAAAATGCCTGGAACAAACTCAAGGATTCGGACGACAAGAATACCAACTGATAGGCTTCGCGAAGCCAACCCATTTCCGGCAACGCCTGATCGATCTCACACTTCTCCGCGAGAAACAAAAAGACCCCCGCTTCATTAATCCGGAGCGGGGGTTTTCGTTTGTCTGTTTTTGACTGTGATCTGGTTTGGCGGCGGGCGTTTACATCGCCGGAGCTTAATGCATGCCCTTGGAGAAGTTGTCCGCGACCTGGATCGCTGCCGGTCCGAGAATCACGCCAATCAGCACCGGCAGGAAAAACAGGATCATCGGAACGGTCAGTTTCGGCGGCAGCGCAGCGGCTTTTTTCTCGGCCTCGGTCATGCGGGTGTCGCGGCTTTCCTGCGCCAGAACCCGCAGGGCCTGAGCGATCGGAGTGCCGTAGCGCTCAGACTGGATCAGCGCCTGGGTCACCGACTTGACCGCATCGAGGCCGGTACGGCTGCCGAGATTTTCAAAGGCGACGCGCCGGTCCGGCAGGTATGACAGTTCCGCCGTGGTCAGGACGAATTCCTCGGCCAGAGCGGTCGACTGCACGGCGATTTCCTCGGCCACGCGCTTCATCGCCGCTTCGATCGATACACCCGATTCAACGCAGATGAGCATCAGGTCGAGCGCATCCGGCCAGGCCAGCTTGATCGAGGCCTGCCGCTTTTTAGACTGATTGGAGACAAACATGTTGGGCGTGTAAAAGCCCACATAGGCGCCGACGATGCAGGCCAGAATACGCACGGTCAGCGGTTTGTCGGTCATGTTTTCGAGTACGAAAACATAAAAGGCCGTCCCCACCAGGAAGAAGAACGGCAACACGAAACGTGCCAGCAGAAACATGTTGAGTGCGTTCTGGGTGCGGTAACCAGCAGCACGCAACTTGGCAATGGTGGCGTCATCGGCCAGCGCATTCTTCAGATTCAATTGCTCGACAACACCGCGCACAGAGGCATTGTTGTGGGCTCTTAGACCGGTGCTCTTTGTGCTGGTGCGGGAGCTCTCAGCATTGAGACGCGCCCGCTCGCGGGCACGGATTTCATCACGCTCGAGTGCTGCCGACTTCATCCGCGCATCCAGATCACCGCGCTCGAAATAGGGCACCAGGATCGTAAACAGCGTTGCAAGCACAGCCACCGACACCAGAATGGGAACCAGATAGGCTGGATCGGTGAGGGAAGACGCAATATCAGAAAGCATGGTCGGGTCCGTCCCTAGATGTCGAAGTTGATCATGTTGCGCATCACCAGAACGCCGATCGACATCCACACGGCCGATGCGCCAAGGATCATGTGACCGCGGGTGTCGGTAAACAGGATCATGATGTATTGCGGCGATGTCATGTATACCAAGCCGGCGACGATGAAGGGCAGCGCGCCGATGATGACGGCGGAAGCCTTGGCTTCCATTGAAAGCGCATTGATCTTGGCCTTCATCTTCTTGCGATCCCGCAAGACCCGCGACAGGTTGCCCAGCGCTTCGGACAGGTTGCCGCCAGCCTGCGCCTGGATGGCGATCACGATGGCAAAGAAGTTGGCTTCCGAGAGCGGAATTCGGGTGTAGAGGCGGGCGCAGGCTTCGGGGATGTTCATTCCCATCTGCTGCGCTTCGACAATCCGCTTGAATTCGGTGCGGACCGGCTCCTGGCCTTCCCCCGAAATCATCCGGATGGCGTCATTGAGCGGCAGGCCGGACTTGATCGAGCGAACCATAATGTCGAGCGCGTTGGGAAATTCGCTCAAGAACGCCTTCAGGCGCCGGGCGCGCAGAAAGCCGATGATCCAGCGCGGCACTCCGGCGCCAAAGATGACCATCACTCCTGCGGCAACAAGGGGGCTGCCATTGGCAACGAAGGCAAAGCCACCGGTGAGCAAGCCGAGCAGAGCCGACAGCAGATAGAACTGACGCATGGAAATGCGAAGCCCGGCCTGGCCGATCTTTTCCTTCAGCGGCGGCGATTTGCGACGGTCGTTTTCCTTGTTCTTCTCTTCCAGGGTCTTGAGCGAATCCTGAACCGACTTGCGGCGCTTGTTGGCTTCATTGAGCCGGTCGCGGGCTGCTGACGCCTTGGTCCGGTCGGTCTCCGCCGACTTGACCCGCCTGACGCGGTTTTCGGCTTTGCGCTCGCCTTCGATCCGGCTGTAGAGCACACCATAGCCCAACGCCCCGGCGGAAAGCGCGGCCAGGCCGATGATGGCGATTACCACTGTATCAAGACCAAACACGCGGGCTGCTCCTTACGAGGTGACTTTTTCCATGGCATCGAGAGAAGCGGCCAAGCGCTTGTCTTCGCCATAATAACGGGCACGATCCCAGAAATTCGGCCGGCCAATACCGGTCGAACGGTGCTCGCCAATGATTTTGCCATTGGCGTCTTCGCCAAGCATGTCATAGGTCATCAGATCCTGGGTGATGATCACATCGCCCTCCATGCCGACGACTTCGGTAATGTGGGTGATGCGGCGCGACCCATCGCGCAGACGCGCCGCCTGAATGACAACATCGACCGACCCGGCAATGATCTCGCGCACGGTTTTGGCCGGCAGGGTGAAGCCACCCATGGCGATCATCGATTCCATACGGCTCAGACACTCACGCGGGCTGTTGGAGTGGATCGTTCCCATCGATCCGTCGTGGCCGGTGTTCATCGCCTGCAAAAGGTCGAACACTTCGGGGCCACGGACTTCGCCGACGATGATCCGCTCGGGACGCATACGGAGGCAGTTCTTGACCAGATCACGCATGGTGATTTCACCCTCACCCTCGATGTTGGGCGGGCGGGTTTCAAGCCGCACCACATGCGGCTGCTGAAGCTGGAGTTCGGCGGAGTCTTCGCAGGTAATGATCCGCTCGTCCGCGTCGATATAGGCCGTAAGGCAGTTGAGCAGCGTGGTCTTGCCCGAACCGGTACCGCCCGAGATCACCACGTTGCAGCGAACCCTGCCGATGATCTGCAGGACAGCCGCACCCTCGGGAGTGATCGCGCCAAACTTGACCAGCTGGTCAAGTGTCAGCTTGTCCTTCTTGAATTTACGAATGGTCAGGGCGGTGCCGTCGATCGCCAAGGGCGGGGCGATCACGTTGACGCGGGAACCATCGGGAAGGCGGGCGTCGCAGATCGGACTCGATTCATCGACACGACGGCCAACCTGGCTGACGATCCGCTGGCAAATCGACAAAAGCTGGCTGTTGTCACGAAACCGGACATCGGTTTCCAGAACCTTGCCGGCAACTTCGATGTAGGTCATGCCGGCGCCGTTGACCATGATGTCGGCGATGTCGTCGCGCGCCAGCAGCGGTTCCAGCGGACCATAGCCCAGAACGTCGTTGCAAATATCGTCAAGCAGTTCTTCCTGCTCGGCAATGGACAGGGCGAAATTCTTGATCGTGATGATATCATTGACGATATCGCGGATTTCCTCGCGCGCGCTTTCGGCATCGAGCTTGGCAAGCTGGGACAGGTCAATGGTATCGATCAGAGCCGAGAACACCTGGCTCTTGGTATCGTAATAGGCTTCATTGCGGGTTGTCTTGCGCTTGACCGCGGGTTCATCGCGGCGCTGGCTGACCGGCTGTGCGGCCTGTTTGGGCGCAGGCGCATTTTCCCTATCGGGCGCCGCAGCGTTTGCAGGCGCGGCCGGCGGCGGCGCTGTCGTTGATGCGGGCGCGGCGGAAGCCGGCGGCCGTGTCGCCGGGGCCACCAGCGGCTTGCCGTGTCCATCGTTGCTGCGTTTGCCGAACATGTTCCGTTCCATTCCAGACTTACAGTTACTTGCGGCCCAACAGGCCGATCAAAGACGAGAGGCCGGCTTTCCTGCGTTTCTTCACTTCGGCCCTGCCGGTGACGACATGGGCGATTTGCGACAAGGATTCCGCGACCGGCGATTTGGCCGAGGATTCGCCGATCATCAGGCCTGAATTGGCGGCTTCACCGAACAGCACCGCATCAAAGGGAATGATGGCAAGCGGCTCGGTTTCCAGCGGTTCGCAGAACACGTCCGGGCTGATTTCGGGGCGCTTGGCCATGCCCACCTGGTTGAGGATCAACAAGGGTGGCCGGTCGTTGGGACGCAATTTGCGCAAGGTATCGAACAGGTTCTTGGTGTTGCGCAGATTGGCGAGATCGGGTGTGGCGGTGATGACGATCTCGTCAGCAGCGCACAGCACCTTCTGGGTCCAGTCGGTCCAGACATGCGGCACGTCGAGCACCGAGACCGGAGCGTTGCGCTGGATGATGTCGAGGATCGGCAGGAACGCATCGCCGGCAAAATCATAGGTGCGATCGAGCATCGACGGCGCCGCCAGCATCGAAAGATGTTCGGAACACTTGGCAAGCAGGCGGTCGAGGAACACTTCGTCGAGGCGATCAGGGGAATAGACAGCTTCAGCGATGCCCTGGGTCGGGTCGTTGTCGAAGTTGAGATTGGCAGTTCCGAAGGCCAGGTCGAGGTCGGCGAGAATGACCTCGCTGGAGAACAGGCTCGAGATGCTCCAGGCACAATTGTGGGCCAGTGTGGACGAACCGACACCACCCTTGGCGCCGACAAAGGCAATCGACCGGCCAAGCGGCGCTGCGTCGGGATCGACAAAGATGGTCGAGATGACCCCGATCACATCGGCCATCGACACCGGTGCAACGATGTATTCGGACACCCCGTTGCGAACCAGTTCGCGATACAATGCCACGTCGTTGACATGGCCGACGATCACCACCCTTGTGTCGGGGTCGCAGACACCGGCCAGATCCCCGAGCTCTGCGAGCAATGTCTGCGCGTCCGCACGGGTTTCCAGGATCAGCAAGTTCGGTGTCGGTGAGGCGGAGAACATGTTGGCTGCCGCTGACACGCCGCCGGAATTGATGCGAAGATTGACCTTGGCCATGCGCCGATCCTCGGCACATCGCTCCATGGTCTTGGCCAGACCCTCAGTCTCAAAAAAGGCGTGCACCGAGATCCGCGGTAGCGGCCGGATGCGTTCGAAATCACCGCGGACCGGAGCCTCCTGGCCCTGTTCCGACTGTGTTTCCTGCTCTAGCGCATAATCAAGGTTGGTCATCAAAGTTGTCCTGCTTCAAAGTGCACGCGACGATCAGACTGGCTGTCATAACCCCAGGCCGGAGCCATCTTTTCTGTAGCTTTCAATCACTGTCGAGCGCCGCTCGGCGTCGATCGGAGTCATGCCGCGCGGCGCGATCAGATCGCCTGGATTTGCGATCTGGGCGGCCAGATTACTCTGGCTTGCGCAACCGAAATTGGCGTAATTCCTGTTCTCGCTGGTGTTGGCGAGAAGATCGTCGGGCCAGCGGCCACATTTTCCAGTCGATGCGGTGATCGCCAGGAAGGCAATGCGGATCGGTGCTGCGTCATCGGGCGACGACACTTGATAGGGCGACGTCAAGATACGATCGCCGGGCACGCCTTCCTTGCGCAACACCCCGGCCACCTGGCGCGAGAGCACTGATGCCGCACCTGAATTGGTGGAGCCGACAGGTACCATGATGCGGATGGCACCGGATGCGCTCGAGCGGTAATTGATGGCTGCGCCGCGGACGATTTCGCGCATGGCGATGGTCAGATTGCGGTCCCCGGTGGCAACCGGGATATCAACCGTGCGTTCCTGCTCGGAGACGATGATGGGATGGCTGGTGCGGTAATCATCGGGAACCGCGCCGACGGTAATGCTCTGCCCGCCCCAACCGGCACAGCCGCTCAGGAGCGATGCCGCAAACAGCATCGGGATGACTGCGGACCGGACCTTGTTAAGATCAGGATTTTCGGGAACGGAGATCTTGCTCGACATGGTGAGGTTCCTGATCATTTGTAGATGAAGCCAACGACGCCGTGGTAGCGACCGGGCGGCAATTTGGTTTCCATCTGGCCATAGACACGGTTGACCCGGCCAAGGAAGAAGCCTGCGCCATCGCTTGGCGGGTTGAAGTTATCATCGGGCCTGGCAATTTCGTTACGCGCCACCGGCTTGACGAGATAGGGCGTGGCGATGATGACCAATTCAGTCTCGTTGCGCACGAAATCGCGGCTGCGGAACAAGGTGCCCAGGATCGGAACCTTGGAGAGGCCCGGATAGCCGGAAATAGCCTGCCGGATGTCATCCTTGACCAGTCCGGCGAGCACGATCGAGCCACCTGAAGGTAGTTCTACCGAGGTCTCTGCCTCGCGGCGCTTGATCGACAGCGATGTCATGCCCATCTGCGAGCCGGTGCCATTCGAATCTGGTACCGCGCCGGCCAGCGATGCCGCGCCCTCGAAGGTTGGCTCGGAAACCTCGGTGCGAACCTTGAGTGAAATCCTGCCCGGGGACAGAACCACCGGGGTGAAATTGAGCCGGATGCCGTATTCGACCTTCTCGATGCTGTAGGTGATCTTGCCGGTGTCGGCATCGACCGACTGGCTGTTGGCCAGATTGAACTCGCCACCGACATAGAATGTCGCCTGTTCGCCGGAGATTGCAGTCAAGCTCGGTTCCGCCAGAGTCCGCATGACCCCGGCCTGTTCCATGGCGTTGACATAGGCATCAATGCTGCGTCCGCCCATGGCGCCGGCGATCCGGCCGAAAGTATTGCCGTTGAGCGGCTTGCCGAGCGAGCTGACATTGTTGGCGGAGAAATCAAACACCCCATTGGCGGGATTGGAGATCGACGAGTTGAATCCGAGTTGCTTGAGCACCTGGCGGCTGACCTCGGCCACGGTGACCTTGAGCATCACCTGATCCTCGCCATCAATCTTGAGCAGATTGACGATCTGGGACTTCTGGCGCGCTTCCGCGTTGATGGCGGCGTCGCCGCCGTTCTCGCTAACCAACATGTCGACACGGGTGGTGGCCTCACCACCGGTCAGGAAGATGTTGGCGAGATTGGCCGCCTGGGCTGCATCCTGAGGTGTGCGCACCGAGCCGGTCAGCACGATGTTGTCGGAGATGATCTCGACCTTGATATCGGAATCGGGAAGGAAGCGGGCGAGATTGGCCTCGAGCCCGGCGACATCCCTTTCGATCTCGAGTTCGATTGAGACAATTTCCTCACCGTTAGGCCCGAAGACGAAGATATTGGTCTGACCGACAGTTTTACCGAACAAATAGAGCCGGCGTGACGTGCGGGTAACCGCATCGGCAAGCGATGGATCGGCGACCAGGATATCGCTGGCATCGACGGGAAGATCGACGACGATGGCTTTGTTGAGGCCCAGTTTGACGCGCTTGCTGACGCCAGAACCGTACTTCTTGATCTTGATGACGCTGGGAGCAGCCTGCGCCGCGGACACAAAAGTGCCGTTGGACGGATCAAGGGCGATGCCGGCGATCATGACTGACCCGACCAGCGCGATGCTGGCGATGGACGACAAAAGCGTTTTTGCTGTGTGACGCACGTTCGTTCTCCGCTTTAGTTGGTGGCGCCAACTTTGGTGATGGCCCCGGAGCGGATCAGCTGGATGGCAGCTGTGCCGTCTTCGCCGCTCAAAAGATATTTCGCACCGGCTGTGTCAGATTCCTGAACATCGGCAACACTGCGCAAGGCTAGGGTCAACCGGTCAGCCATCTGCTGGGCAACCGTGATGATCTTGGTCTGTTCGGGGGTGAGTTCGAGGGTCGCCGTGGTGCCGACCGCCGTTCGGTTGCCCTCAGCATCCTGTTCAATCCGCTGGTCGATCGCCAGAATCCGGATGTTCGACAGAATGACTTCGGTCAAAAATCCTTCTTCCGCGGTCTTGCGGCGCACCATGATCACGTCGACCCGGTCGTTGGGCAGAATGAAACCACCGGCGCTGGTGGCAACCGAGATTTCCGTGGCAATGGCGCGCTTGCCGGCCGGAAGCAGCGAAGACATGATCCGCGAGGATGAATCGACAATTTTCTCGGACCGAAGCGGCTCGCCGGCAAATACTGGCAGCCGAACAATGGCGCCGGTAAGTTCGGCGACCGCTTCCGGTCGCGTATCGCGACGGACAAGTCCTTCGATCACCCCGTCTTCGGGCCAGCCTTTCCATTCCAGGTTCTCCTCGTTCAGCCGCGCGCCCACTGGCAGGCTGGCGTTGACCACCAGCACATCAATGGTCGGCATCTTCTTGATGACCGGCGTGGAGGACATTTCATTTACCTGGACCGTGGGAGAGGTCAGATTCATGGCCAGGTAACCGGCCAGTCCTGCTGCCAGGACAGCCACTGCCATGATGACGACGCGGGCGGGTTTCATGCTGCTTCCTCGAACGAGTATCGGGTACGTTGACAGCAGGATGCATTTGTAATCGTGTAATTATGGTTAATAAGCCGCAAGCAAACAGGGTTAATGCAAGATTGACGCCCGATGCTCATAGATTGCAGGGCAAATTCTGGCTTTTAGGCCGCTGCCGAACGGGGCTGTTCGGGGCGCGCAGGGGCGGAAAACCCGGAAATCTGTACGGACGCTTTCAGGCGTGGCGCTTTGTCTGCCGGGCACAATCGGCATGACCGACCAGCGCAGAGCAGCATCGGAAGCGGGCTCCGGATGGTCTCTATCCTGATGATTGGGAGGTCAGGACAGGCTGCGGATCAGATTCGCTTCAATTCCACGTCAGACCTTCAGGCAGCGACCAGCCGCAGCTCAGTTCAACTGGCTGAGCGCCTGGATGAAGATCTGTGAATTGGGAAAAGTCGCAAAAGCCGCAGCACCAATGGCCACGCCATAGGGGATGCCGGCACGATCCTGGAAGAAATGCATGGGGATTGGTACCCGCGAGACCAACAGGATATTCTGATTGGCGCGGATCATCAGCACCATCACCGCCAACAGGCCGCCAAAGACGCCAGTCATGCCAAGAAAAGCGACGAGATCGATGTTGAAGCCATACCAGAGCGCCGCGGCGCTGAGGATCTTGGCATCGCCGCCGCCCATGACATTGAAGGCAAAAAGGGCGAAGCAACCGGCAAACACCGCGATCGCCGCGGCCACAGACCATGCCAATGTAACCAGATCCATGCCGGTGAAGGGGGCGACGATGAAAAACGAGATCGCCAGAATGACCGAGACACGGTTGGGGATGGTCATGGTCAGAATGTCGGAAAACGCCGCCATCGCCAGGCAAAGCGGCAGGATGACAAAAATTGCGGCCTCAACCATCTACATGCTCCCAGGTTAGACGATCAGCCTAGCGGCGAGTCCTTAAAAAACCGCTTCCCGCGACAACGAAAAAGGCCGCCTCGAAAGGCGGCCTTTTGATCAAATGCTTTTAACAAGCAATAATTATTACTGCGAGTCGTTCATCTTGTTGGACAAGAACTGGAACTGGTTGTTCAGGGTGTTGCCGAGCGTGGAAGCGCCGGTGATGAGAGCAACCGAAATCAGTGCAGCGATCAGGCCATATTCAATAGCGGTCGCGCCGGACTCGTCTTTTACGAAACGATCAAAAAGGTTCTTCATGGGTTTGTTCCTTCATCCACTTGGGTTTTCAGCACTCCGCCAACTGCTTCGGTTGGTCGGATGAGCTGATAATAGGTGAGGGGGTTTTCAAACCACTTAATGAACAAGGTTAGCAAATGTTTTCCATGGCAAAGCAACGCTCATGGTCAACAAAAGGTTAATTCCACAGCGACCCGCCATTGCCTCATCGGCTCGATCCGGATGAAGGGCCTATAGTGACCCTGACGGCGGTTCAGCCATGGAATACCACTCTATATATAATAGGGTGGAAATGCCGGGTTCACGACCCGGTTCCCAGGTCGATCCACATCCGCACAGGTTGGTAACAAGGCATTTTCGTGCTGATCGCCTGGCCTTAAGGCTTCATTCACCATTCCGGGCGATTTTAGAAGACTATTCGCAATTCCGAGGAAACGGCATGACCTACCCTATCCCTGTTCACCGCCGGCTCTTGTTTGCAGCCTGCAGCCTGGCGCTCACCGCCGCGACCACGCTTCCGGCCGGCGCAGCTGAGGACATGATCCGGGTATTCATGGATCATGCGCGCATCCTCAAACTCGACCGGACAGTCAGCAAGGTCATCATCGGCAATGCCGGCGTGGCCGACGTCACCATCGCCGATCCGCAGACAATCGTGCTGACAGGCAAGTCCTACGGCACCACCAACCTTGTCATTCTTGATCAGGCCGGCGATGCGATTGTCGATGAACGGATTCTGGTTTCCGTCGACGAAGCCAATACGGTGCGGGTATTCAAGCAAACCGCACGCTCGGTGTATTCCTGTTCTCCTTCCTGTGAAGAACATGTCCCCACGGCCTCCAAGACCCCGTAAGACCACACGACCGATTGCTTGATGTTTCCTTAACCAGCGGGAAACCGTTTTCAATGCTTGTGTTACGAATAGTCAACTAGTTTGTCTTATTGTCGCTCTCTGACCATGGATGTCCGGGAGTCCGACGATGAAACTCGAAGAGCACAGGCGCAAGACGCAGCCCGCAAAGGGCCTGCGACGGCTTTTCTCTCGTTTTCGTCGCGACAAGGACGGCTCTGCCGCCATTGAATTCGCGATGCTGGCGCTGCCGTTCTTTCTGCTGATCTTCGCCACCATTGAAGCTTTCATCGCCTTCGCCGGTGAACAACTGCTGCAAAACGCGGTCGACACGATGGGCCGACAAATCCGCACCGGGCGGATCACCTTCAACATGGACCGCCCTACAGATCTGACCGAGAAGCAGTTCCGCACCAAGTTCTGTGGCGAAATCAGCCTGATGATCAAATGTGCAGACGAGGAAGATCCCGACGATCAGAAACTCTATCTTGACGTGCGGGAATTCGCGAAATTCTCTGATCTGCCCAACTATATCCCGCGGACCAGTAGTGCCCAGTTTTCCGATCTCGATTCATCCAGCTTCGATTATGACCCTGGCGGCCCCGGCACGATCAACATCGTGAGAGCCTATTATCGTTGGGAAGTCATAACCGATCTGGTTCGCCCTTTCATCACCAATATCCGTAAGGACGGCGAGATGCCGCGCGATTACCTGATGGTGGCAACTGCGGCGTTCCGCAACGAGAAATACCCGTGAGCGACACCCCCGTATTGAAGATGCAAGGTTCTCAACCGCAAGGAACAGCAACCATGACAGGCGTGCTAATTGGACTACGACGCATCGTCCGGAAACTGCGCGGCAACCGGGATGGCGTTGGCGCGGTGGAATTTGCGCTGATCGCGCCGGTGCTGATTGTGCTTTACATGGGATCTCTGGAAGTTTCGGTTGCGCTTTCGGTCAACAAGAAGCTTGCCCGCGCCGCCAGCACCGTGGCCGACCTGATCACCCAGGAAGATTCGGTCAACAAAGCCAAACTGGCGTCGATGGACAACGTCGCACAAAGCGTCATGACACCATTCCGGTCCGATGGAATGGTCTTGAAAGTCACCGGCATTGCCATCAACGACGCCGGTATCGCCAAGGTGGCGTGGTCGTGGAAGAACGACAACACCACGCCCTATACGGCCAATTCCACACAGACACTGCCAACCAACCTGGCGATTCCCAACACATTCCTGGTCCGCACCGAGCTCGAGTTCGATTACGACATGATGATGTTTCTGCCTGACACCAAGGGCCTGGACTATCGTACCGTGAACATGAAGAAGACCTACCACCTGCGCCAGCGCATCGGCACGACCCTCACCTGCGACGGCTGCTGACAGGGCAGATAGGGCGGAACGAACTTCGTTTCGACTGCCTTTCCGAGCCTCCACAGGTGTAGTCGGGGCCGGTCAGCGGGCCTGAACTTCGGGATCAGATGACGCCTCGACCAGCCCCGCAACATTGCGATAGTCCTGCGGATCGGGGGTGACGTAGCCGCCGGCGAAAAATGGCTCGAAAATATCCAGCAATCCCGGCGCCGACGCAGGCATTTCATCGAGAAATGCCCCCAGTGCCTCGACCAGATCATCGGGCAGAGACCGGTGCACCACATGCGGGCCATAGGGGACGCGTTGAGACGACCAGAGCACCCGCAGCGGATCCGCCGTTTGCATCAGATCGTGGTTCCAGCCGCCAAACAACCGTCCGGTATCGGATCCGGCTGCGCCCGGAACATCCGGCAACCAGCCAAAGAACCCATCCACTTTGCCTGACCGGTACAGGTCGATAACCGCGGCAACGCTGCCAGCACGGAGCAGTTGCGGCCGATCAAGGCTGCCCGCGTCCATCGCCTGGCTTGGTATCCGCCATCCCGACACGGAATCGGCGCGCGAATAGGCCACCTTCAGCGCGCTGATCGGTTTGGTAACCTTGTCGCGCACGACCAGCACCGAGCGAAAGCCGGTGGAGCCATCAGACGCAACAGGGGTGCGAAGCGCGCGAACACAACCACAGACCGCCTCGGTCGCAACAAACGAGCGGGTCGAATGGATTGCATAACCGATCCGACCACTGGCATGAGCGTCGATCAGGGCCGCATAGCTGCGCATGCGGATGATCTCGACGGGGATTCCCAGCGCTGCGGAGAATGCGTTTCTTACCGCCTCGACCTTGATCGGGTTGGCAGTTGCAGGATGGCTTTCGACGACACCGATGCGCAACACCGGAACCGATTGGCGATAATCGGCCTGCGCGGCGTTGACGGTGAACACGCAGACGGCAACGCCGGCGATGCAAAGCGCTCGAAAGCAGTGGAAAAATGAGGCCAGGCGCGGGGTGATGATCATGGTTGTTCTATATCACAGCCTTGGTTGACGCTGCGTGACATGGTGAAAATAGGGTTACCGGGCTCGATCGCGGATCACTCTTCCGGCGCACGCCGAATCCGGATAGCCTGAAGACTGATTGGAGACACCAGCATGGCCCGCGCATTCCTGTTTGTTCTAGATTCATTTGGCATCGGCGGAGCACCCGATGCAGACGCCTATGGTGACCTGGGCGCCAATACACTGGGCCATATCGCCGAGCAATGCGCAACCGGACTTGGTGACCGGGAAGGATTGCGCGCCGGCCCGCTGGCGTTGCCGCACATGCAGTCACTGGGTCTGGCCGAAGCAGCATTGGCGGCATCAGGCGATATCCCTGCGGGTTGGTCGCTGACGGCACGGCCGCGCGGGCTTTACGGCTCAGCCAGCGAAGTTTCACACGGTAAGGACACGCCCTCGGGGCATTGGGAGATCGCCGGCCAGCCGGTGATGTTTGACTGGGGTTATTTTCCCAATGACGGTGCGGCCTTCAGTGACGAGCTGGTCGCGGCAATTATTGAAGAGGGCAAGGTACCCGGAATCCTGGGAAACTGCCACGCGTCCGGCACCGAGATCATTGCCAGTCTCGGCGCCGAGCACATGCGCAGCGGCAAACCGATCTGCTATACATCCTCGGATTCGGTGTTCCAGATCGCCGCGCATGAAGAGAGCTTCGGTCTCGAGCGACTGCTTGAGCTGTGCAGGACCGTGCGACGCCTGGTAGACCCCCTCAATATCGGACGGGTGATCGCGCGGCCGTTTGTCGGCTCCCCCGAAACCGGGTTCGACCGCACCGGCAACCGCCGCGACTTCTCCGTACCGCCCCCCGGCCCGACGCTTCTCGATCAGGTCAGCGAGAGTGGCCACCAGGTGTTCGCGGTCGGCAAGATCAGCGATATCTTCGCCCATCAGGGAGTTACCGATCTGCGCAAGGCGAGCGGCAACGCGGCGCTTTTCGAAGCCACCGTCAAGGCCGCGCAGGATGCCGGCGACGGCGATCTGGTGTTTACGAATTTTGTCGATTTCGACATGCTTTACGGCCATCGCCGCGACGTGCCGGGCTATGCCGCGGCACTGGAAGCGCTGGATGGGCTGTTGCCGCGCTTTGCGAAAATGCTCAAACCCGGCGATCTGGTGCTGATGACTGCCGACCATGGCTGCGACCCGACCTGGCGGGGAACCGATCACACGCGAGAGCGGGTGCCGATCCTTGGCTTCGGACCCGGAATTGCCCCCCGCGATATCGGCGCGCGCTCGACCTATGCCGATATCGGCGCCACCGTGGCGGCCCATCTCGGCCTGCCGGCAATTGCCAGCGGAAAGAGCTTCCTGTGAGCACGACGGTGAAAAAGGCGGAGTTGCATTGCCATATCGAGGGCGCCGCACCGCCGGCATTGGTTGAAGCGCAAGCCGCCAGATACGGGGTCGATGTTTCCGGCTTCATTTCCAACGGCGCTTATGTCTGGTCGAATTTCACCGAATTTCTCACTGCCTATGACGGCGCGGCGGGGTTGTTTCGCAGCCAGGCAGACTATGCGCTGCTGGCGCGCAGCTATCTCGAGGGCATCGCCGCCCAGGGTGCAATCTACGCCGAGATCTTCGTCTCCCCCGATCATGCGGTTGCCGCGGGTCTCACGCCAGCAGCCTATTTCGACGGACTGGCCGACGGCATTGCCGCAGCCAGGAGTAGCACCGGCATCGAATGCCGGATGATCATAGTCGGGATCAGGCATCTGGGTGCTGACAAGGTCGAGGCTGCGGCGCGGATTGCGGCCAGCAGACCGCATCCCCTGATCACCGGCTTTGGCATGGCCGGCGACGAGCGCTTCGGCAAGGTCGCCGATTTCGCGCGCGCCTTCGATATTGCCCGCGATGCCGGACTGGGGATCACCATCCACGCCGGTGAATTGTGCGGCCCCGAAAGCGTCCGTGACGCACTCGATCATGTGCACCCGAGCCGGCTCGGCCACGGCGTTCGTGCCGCCGAAGACCCTGATCTGGTCAGCCGGATTGTTGACGAGGGTGTTGTTCTGGAGCTTTGTCCCGGTTCGAACCTGGCGCTCGGGCTCTATCCGGATATTTCCCACCACCCCTTCGATCAGTTGCGGCGCGCCGGCGTCAGAGTGACGCTGAATTCGGACGACCCACCCCATTTCGGCTCATCGGTGGGCCATGAATACCAGTTGGTGGCCGATGCCTGGGGGTATGACGCTGCGGATTTGACGGGCTTTACCCGGACTTCGCTAGAAGCCGCCTTTGTCGAGGAGCCGCTACGCGCAATTCTCTTGGGACAGCTTGGCTGAAACAGGTCTAACCGGTTGCCGCGCGTTGCCAATCGGTGTCTAAATCGAGATCGGTTCACGCCGCGCGCCGGGATCTTGTCCGCGGTCGCGCCGGCATAGGCAATTTCGGGGAGCGGGGCAGTCGCGCGTATCGGGTTACAGCCCGGCGATGCACCCGCTGAGAGCTTCAAGGCAGGACATCATGGACGGCGTTACGGTCATCAATCATCCGCTGGTGCAGCACAAGCTGACCATCATGCGCAAAAAGGAAACCTCGACCGCCGGATTCCGGCGACTGCTTCGCGAGATTTCTACACTGCTGTGCTACGAGGTCACCCGCGATCTCGAACTGACGATGGAGCGCATCGAAACTCCGCTGACAGAGGTCGACGCACCGGTGCTCGAAGGCAAGAAGCTGGTGTTTGCCTCGATCCTGCGTGCCGGCAACGGCCTGCTCGAAGGCATGCTGGATCTGGTTCCTTCCGCCCGTGTCGCCCATATCGGCGTCTACCGCGATCACGAGACGCTGGAAGCGATCGAATACTACTTCAAGGCGCCCGAAGACATTACCAACCGACTGGTGATCGTTGTCGATCCAATGCTCGCAACCGGCAATTCATCGATTGCTTCGGTTGAAAAGCTGAAGGAGCGCGGCGCGCAGAATATCCGTTTCCTCTGCCTTCTGGCAGCTCCAGAAGGCATCCGCAACTTCCAGGAAGCGCATCCCGACGTGCCGATCTTTACCGCATCGATCGACAGCCACCTCAACGAATTGGGTTATATCGTGCCGGGCCTCGGAGACGCTGGCGACCGGATGTACGGCACGAAGTAGGTTCCGATTTATCTGCCGGCTGACCTCTGCCGGGGTGTGTTCAGTTGTGATCTCCTTAACCAACCTCATTGTTTTTTTGAGGTAGCAGTGCAGGTTTTCACTGCCCGTTAGGCGTGCGCATGATTAGGTCGCCCGTACTATCGGGAGTCCCGGCATGATAAAAAAGCTGTTTTTAATATCCTGCGTTGTGCTCAGCATTGCCGCTTTGCCCCAATATGCGCAGAACATTTCCGAATTCGTGGCGACGGCCTCGACGCCGGAACCGGTGGCAGAAAAGCCGCTTGTTCAGACGGTTGCCAAGACCCCTTCGCGCCCGGTCGCCCATTATGCTACGGGCTATCGGGCCGCCAGCATCCAGATGGACAAAAGCGGACACTTTTCCGCTGATTTTCGCATCAATGGCCGCAATGTACGCGGTCTGATCGATACCGGTGCGACCTATGTCGCGTTCAACATGTCCGCCGCGCGCAATCTCGGCCTCAATCTGGGAACATCCGATTTCAAGCATCAGGTCAACACCGCCAACGGCAACGTCAAAGCGGCGCTGGTGGTCCTCGACCGGATGGAGGTTGGTTCCATCTCGGTTGAAAATGTCGAAGCTTTCGTGTTGGAAGACAAGGCCTTGTCCTCATTCCTGGTCGGTATGAGCTTCATGTCGAAGGTTCAATCCTACCGGGTGGTGAAGGACAAACTGGAAATGATCAACTGACGCAAACCGCATTCAAGCTGACCAATCCGAACGCTCAGGTGCATCCATACACCCAGATTTTTGCCGACCCTTTGCACATCCGAGCCCGATGCGCGCTGAGAAGGCACGTGTCGAGCTGCCGGCGCACTCAGGCCTGACGACCGAGGATGCCCGGCGTCAGTTGCGGTTTTGTTTCCGTGATTAAGATCGCCTTGTGCAAGCGCTGCCGCACGGTTTGAACCTGGCCATCGTTGCGCGCGTGAATGACTGCGATCGGCGTATCCTTCTCGATTCGTGTGCCAATCGGCAAAAGCCCGCTCAGGCCAACCGCGTGATCGACGGGATCACTCGGGCGCACACGGCCGCCGCCCAGTTCCACCACCGCGAGGCCAACGCCACGGGTGTCATAGCCCGCCACATAGCCGGCAGCCTGCGGCAGACAGTCGGCTATGACCGGAGCCTGCCCGAGATGCCGGTCCGGGTCGGCGAGAAGATCAGCCGGGCCGCCAAGTTCGGCCACCATGCGGTTGAACCGCTCCGCAGCACTGCCATCCTCGAGCGCCTTGAGCGCCTGTGCAGCGCCTTCGTCGGGATTAGGCGCCAACCCGCCTGAGACCAGCATTTCGGCCGCCAGCGCAATCGTGACTTCGAGAAGCCGTGGATCGCGCACTTTGCCGGTGAGGAATTCGATCGCATTGCGCACCTCCACCGCATTGCCGGCAGCACTTGCCAGCGGCTGGTTCATATCGGTGACCAGCGCCGTTGTCGGCATGCCTGCGCCGGTGGCGACCTCGACCAGCGAACGGGCCAGTTCGGTGGCCCGGTCTGGATTGTCCATGAATGCGCCATTGCCGCATTTGACATCAAGCACCAGCGCACCAAGCCCGGCAGCGAGTTTCTTGGAGAGGATCGAGGCGGTGATCAGCGGCACCGATTCAACCGTCGCGGTGACGTCGCGGATGCCGTAAAAGCGCTTGTCGGCCGGCGCCAGATTGCCTGTCTGGCCAATGATCGCGCAGCCGCAGGACGCCACAACCCTGCGGAACAGCGCATTGTCAGGCATCGCGGTGTAGCCGGAGATCGATTCCATCTTGTCGAGCGTGCCACCGGTGTGACCTAGGCCGCGCCCGGAAATCATCGGTACCGCCAGCCCGCAGGCTGCAGCGATCGGCGCCAGCATCAGCGAGACATTGTCGCCGACGCCGCCGGTGGAATGCTTGTCGACCACCGGGATGTCCAGTTCGGGCCAGGACAGGACCTCGCCGGAATCCCGCATCGACAGCGTCAACGCCACGGCCTCGGCCCGGCTCATGCCGTTGAAGAACACGGCCATGGCGAGCGCGGCAACCTGGCCCTCGCTGACACTGCCATCGGTCAGGCCGCGGACAAAATCCGCAATATCGGCGGGATCAAGTTCGCCGCCGTCGCGCTTGGCTCGGATGATTTCCTGGGGAAGCATGGGTCACCTCACACGCCGAACGGCGTCCATATGGTCTTGATGCGGACAGCGCGGAACAAGAACTCCTCGCCTTGCCCCTGGGTGGCGTCGAACCAGTCGCGCGCCTTGCCATTGTTGGCCCACACTGCCTTGAGGTTTCCGGCCGATTCGCGCTCGACCAGCTCGGTCCCTTCGTGGCTGCCGAAATACCAGAGCGCCGCAATATCATCATGCTTGGCCATCGTGTCGGCAAGCGTATCGCGGTCACCGGTAATGATGTTGACGACACCGCCGGGCACGTCGGAGGTATCAAGCACCTGGTAGAAATCGCAGGCCGAAAGCGGCTGGCGCGGCGAGGGCGTGACCACCACGCGGTTGCCCATGGCGATTGCCGGCATCACCAGCGAGACAAACCCGAGCAGCGGCGCTTCGTCGGGGCAGGAAATGCCCATCACGTCCCATGGTTCGTTGAGCGCCAGCGTCAGCATGCGCTTGTCCGGTGCGCGCACGGCCCCATCATATTTGTCGGCCCATGCGGCGTAATGCATGATCCGTGCCACCGAAGCCTCGACCTCGCGTTTCGCCGCGGCGGACGAAGCGCCGGTTTCAGTCAGTCGCGCGGCAAATTCTGCAGCACGCAGTTCAAGGTTCTCGGCCAGGAAATAAAGCACCTGGGCGCGGGCGTGTCCGGTCATGCCGCTCCAGCCCGAAGCCTTGTGCGCCGCATCCACGGCATTGCGGATATCCTTGCGGTTGCCCAGACCGACCTCGGCCAGATGCTGGCCGTTCTTGCCGCTGACCGGGTAGGAATAGCCTGAATCCGGCCGCGCCTGCTTGCCGCCGACATACATCTTGACCGTACGGTCGAGGCCAGCGCCGGAGCCGTCCGGTGCGGGCGTCGGCGCCGGAAGCGAATCGCTGGCGGGCAGGGATTTGGCTTTCTTCTGCCAGGATGGAAAGAGATATTCGAGCATACCCTCGCGGCCACCCTCGCGGCCAAAGCCGCTCTCCTTGTAACCGCCAAAACCGGCCGATGCATCGAACAGATTGGTCGAGTTGATCCAGACAATGCCGGATTTGAGCGTGCGGGCCGCATCAAAGGCTTCGTCGAGGTTCTGCGACCAGACCGATGCGGCCAGGCCATAGCGGGAATTGTTGGCGAGCTGGACGGCTTCGCCCGGCGTGCGGAAAGTCATCGAGGCCAGCACCGGCCCGAACACCTCTTCCTGGGCCAGGGTCGATGACGGCGCGACATCGGTAAACAGGGTCGGCGGGAAGAAGCAGCCATCGGCATTGGAAATCGTTTTCGCCCAGCTTGGCTGCCACATTGTGGCACCCTCAGCCAAGCCGGCCTCGACCTTGGCGGTGATCTCCCTGATCTGTACCGGGGCGACAACAGCGCCCATGTCCATCGACTTGTCGAGCGGATCGCCGACCCGCAATTTTTCCATGCGGGCGCGCAGCTTGTCGTGAAAACGGTCGGCGATGCCCTCCTGCACGATAGCTCGGGATCCGGCACAGCAGACTTCGCCCTGATTGAACCAGATCGCATCGACCACACCCTCGACGGCAGCGTCAATATCGGCATTGTCGAAGACGATGAAGGGCGATTTACCGCCGAGTTCCAGCGACAGCTTCTTGCCGGAGCCAGCGGTTTGCCGGCGCAGCAGACGGCCGACCTCGGTGGAGCCGGTAAAGGCGAGCTTGGCAATGCCCTCGTGACCGGCCAGGGCCGCACCGGTTCCGCCGGCGCCGTTAACGAGGTTGAACACGCCCGCCGGCAAGCCAGCCTCAGCACAGATTTCGGCAAAGGCAATGGCGCTCAGCGGCGTGTGCTCGGCCGATTTGAGGACAACTGTGCAGCCCGCGGCAAGCGCCGGCGCCACCTTCCACGAAAGCATCAGCAGCGGAAAGTTCCAGGGGATGATCTGACCGCACACGCCCGCGGCCTCGTAGCCCGGAAACACGGTGTCGCTGAGCTCGGCCCAGCCGGCATGGTGATAGAAATGCCGGGCGACCAGCGGAATGTCGATATCGCGGGTTTCGCGGATGGTCTTGCCGTTGTCGAGCGTTTCCAGAACCGCAAGAAACCGCGCGTGTTTTTGCACATGGCGTGCCAGCGCGTAGAGATGGCGCGCGCGCTGGTTGCCCGACAGCGCCTGCCATTTCTTCAGGGCCCGGTTTGCCGCGGCCACGGCCTTGTCGACATCACCCGCATCGGCGATGGCCACATCGGCAAGCTTTGCGGTGTTGGCCGGATTATGGACCTCGAAGGTCTTGCCGCCCGGCTTGGTGAATTCGCCGCCGATGAAATGGCCAAAGCCGGCCTTGTGGCTCGTCAGCCAAGCCCGCACATCCTTGTCGTCTTCCGGCGCCGGCCCGTAATCCATGGTGTCGAGAATATCCCTGATCTGGTTCATTTCGGTGTCCTCACGCCATGCCGTGGCGGTCGGCCGACGAATAACGGCCGGTCACATTATGTTCGATCTGCCGTTCGATGTCGCCCAGCAGCGAGCTGGCGCCAAAGCGGAACAGGTCGGGCTTGAGCCAATCATTGCCGAGCTCTTCCTTCATCAGGATTAGCCAGGCGATGGCGTCCTTGGTGGTGCGCATGCCGCCGGCCGGCTTGAAGCCGCAGATCTGCCCCGTCATGTCCATGTAATCGCGCACCGCCCGCACCATCGTCAGGCTGACCGGAAGCGTGGCGTTGACGGCCTCCATCCCTGTCGAGGTCTTGACGAAATCGGCACCGGCCATCATCGCCACCATCGATGCCTTGTAGACGTTGGAGAGCGTTTTCAGCTCGCCTGTGGAAAGAATGGCCTTCATGTGCGCCTCGCCGCAAGCCTCGCGCATGGCCCGCACCTCCTCATAAAGCGCCAGCCAGTTGCCGGTAAGCACATGGCGGCGGGAGATGACGATATCAATCTCGGCAGCGCCCTCGCCGACCGCATAGGTGATTTCCGCCAACCGCTGCGGCATCGGCGTCAGACCGGCAGGAAAACCGGTCGCCACCGAGGCCACCGGAACGCCCGAGCCTTCCAGCGCCTTGACGGCAGTTGCCACCATCATCGGGTAGACGCAAACGGCGCCGGTGGTCAGGTGATAATCCTCCAACCCCAGCGCCTTGACCAGATCGGCACGCAGCGGGTTGCGGGCCTTGGCGCAGAGCCGTTCGACCTTGCCGGGCGTGTCGTCGCCGGCTAGCGTCGTCAAATCAATGCACTCGATCGCCCGTATCAGCCAGGCGGCCTGCCAGGCCTTCTTGACCGTGCGCCGGGTGGTCAGCGTGGCAACGCGGCGTTCCGTGGCCGAAAGGTTTACGGCCATGTTCTCGAACATGGCGGGAAGAAACTCGGTGCCCGCATTGCGCTTGTGCGTCGGGGCAACCGAGACCAGCTGCGACCCGGTGGTCTCGCGATCCGCGGTTTCTGTCTTTGCGGTCTTGACTTTCATGCCATGTCTCCGATGGCGCGGGTGAGGATCGTGGCCAGCCGGTTGCCGCCCACGGGCGCCATGTTCTTGGTTTCCTGGTGGCTCAGCTCGCCGCCGGTCATTCCAGCACCGAAATTGGTGATCACTGAGGCAGCGGCGACATTCATGCCCAAAAAGCGGGCGAGGATGACTTCCGGCACCGTCGACATGCCGACTGCATCGGCGCCAAGGGTTCGGGCCATGCGAATTTCCGCCGGCGTTTCGAAGCTGGGGCCTGAAAACCACATGTAGACGCCCTCATGCATCGGCGTTCCGGTGGCGGCGGCGGCCACCTTCAGCCGCGCCCCGAGATCGGCGTCATAGGCGCTGGTCATGCCGACGAAGCGGCGGTCGCTGGGCTCGCCGAACAACGGGTTGGTGCCGGAAAAATTGATGTGATCGGTGATCCGCATCACCGAACCCGGCGGGATGTCTTCTCGCAGCGAGCCCGCCGCATTGGTCAGGATCAGACTGGTGACGCCGATGCCCTGAAGCGCCTCAAGCGGCGCGCGCATGGCATCGGCCCTGCCGTGCTCATAATAGTGCACCCGTCCCGACAGCATGATAACTGGCGTGCCGCCGATATGGCCTGCCACCACCTCGCCGGCATGGCCGGAAACTCCGCTTTCAGGAAAGCCGGGTAGTTCCCCATAGGGAATGCGCACCGGATCGGTGACGGTCTCGACCAGAGAACCGAGCCCGGAGCCGAGCACAATGGCATGACGCGGCATCAGCCCGCGTAGCCGGTCAGTCAAAACATCAATGACGGTACTCATCCGATTACCTCGGTCGCAAAAGCGAAGGGAAGCAGTTCATCCATCCGCACGGTTTTCTTGACGCCCTCGGCGTCGCACAGATGCACCAGTGTATCGGCATCGGAAAATTCCGCCAAACGCTGACGGCAACCGCCGCAGGGCGAGCACAGATCGAGCTTTTCGGCGAACACCGCAACCTCGCGAATATGTTTCGCGCCAGCCATGACCATATGGCCGATGGCGGTGGTTTCGGCGCACCAGCCTTCGGGGAAGGAAACCACCTCGATATTGGCACCGGCATAGATCCGGCCATCATCGGCGCGAATGGCCGCACCGACCGGGAATTGCGAATAGGGCGCGTGGCATTTGGCCATCGCCTCGCGCGCGGCCTCGAACAGATCGCGGGCCATGTCAGCGTTCCTTGACATAGGGGACACCACCGGCGCGCGGCGGCACCGCCTTGCCGATGAAGCCGGCGAGCAGCACCACGGTCAGGATATAGGGCAGCGCCTGCATCAATTGCACCGGCACTTCGCCAATGATCGGCAGCGCATTGCCCTGCATGCGGATCGACATGGCATCGAGAAAACCAAACAGCAGGCAGGCAAACATCACATTGACAGGTTTCCACTTGGCGAAGATCAGCGCGGCCAGCGCGATGAAGCCCTTGCCGGCGGTCATGCCCTTCACAAAGCCGGCGGTCATCGCCATCGACAGATAGGCGCCGGCGATGCCGCAGAGAATGCCGCAGCAGATGACTGCGCGATAGCGCATCCAGGTCACCGAAATGCCGGCGGTATCGACTGCGCCGGGATTTTCGCCGACGGCCCGCAACCTGAGCCCGAAACGGGTCCGGTAGAGCACCCACCAGGTGATCGGTACCATGGCAAAGGCGAAATAGGTCAACAGGAAATGGCCCGACAGCAGGTTCGCATAAATCGAGCCGATGATCGGCACATTGGCAATCTCGGCGGCAAACGGCAGTTCAACCGTGGTGAACCGCGCGCCATCGAGCAACTGCGGCGTGCGCCCGCCCTGCCGGAACCAGGCCTGGCCGAGAATCACCGTGGCGCCGAGCGCTATGAAGTTGATCGCCACGCCTGAGACAATCTGGTTGCCGCGCTGGGTGATCGAGGCGAAGCCATGCACCAGCGCCAGGCAGACCGAGACGAAGATCGCCGCCGCCAACCCGATCAAGGCCGAGCCGGTGACAGCAGCGGCAGCGCCGCCGGCAAAGGCAGCCGCCAGCATCTTGCCCTCGAGCCCGATGTCGAAAATACCCGCCCGTTCCGAATACAGCCCGGCAAGGGCCGCCAGGATCAGCGGAACCGAGACGCGGACGGTCGATTGCAGGATGATGATGAGCGTATCGAAATATTCCATGATCTCACTCCGCCGCCGGTTCGGGTGCGGCATCGTTGACCGTGCCGAGGGTGGCAAAAAACGTGGTGATGGCCGGACGGAACATATTTTCAAGCGCGCCAGCAAACAGGATCACCAGACCCTGGATGATGGTGATCATGTCGCGCGAAATCTGCGGCATTTCGAAGGAGATTTCCGCGCCACCCTGATAGAGCACGCCGAACAGGATCGCCGCAGGAATGATGCCTGCAGGATGAGAGCGGCCCATCAGCGCCACGGCGATGCCGACGAAACCGGCGCCGGTGACGAAATCGAGCTGCATGCGATGCTGGTCGCCCATGATCGGATTGAGCGCCATCATGCCCGCGAGTGCGCCCGAGATCATCATGGTAATGATAATGATGCGGGTTTCACTGATGCCTGCATAGCGTGCAGCGCGCGGGCTGTGGCCCATGGTGCGGATTTCATAACCGAGTTTGGTGCGCCAAATCACCACCCAGACCACAAAGGCAGCGACCAGCGCCAGCAGGAACGACAGGTTGAATGGCGCGCCGCCAATATCGAGCCCGAAGATCGACAGCAGCCAGTCAAGCCGCGGCAATTGCCCACCCTCGGCAAAAGTGCGGGTCTGCGGCGCCATCGAGCCTTCAGCCTTGAGCACATCGACCAGCACGTAGACCATCAGGCTCGAGGCGATGAAATTGAACATGATGGTGGTGATGACGACGTGGCTGCCGCGTTTGGCCTGCAGCCATCCGGGAATCAACGCCCAGAGGGCGCCCATCATCGCCGAGCCGATAATGGCTGCGGGGAAAACAACATACCAGGGCATGTACTGATCCAGCCACAGCACCGGCAGCGCCACCCCCAGACCCGCGACATAGGCCTGCCCCTCGCCGCCGATGTTGAACAGGCCGCAATGGAAGGCAACGGCGACGGCGAGCCCGGTAAAGATGAAATTGGTGGCGTAATAGAGGGTGTAGCCGATTCCCTCGCCATAGCCGAAGGCGCCTTCGATCAGCAGTGCAGCGGCGCGCAACGGGCTTTCGCCGACCGCCAGAACCACAAGTCCGGCCACCATGAAGGCAACCACGAGATTGATCAGCGGGATCAGACCGTAATCCACCCAGCCCGGCAGTTTCGCATAGGGCGTGCTCATTGTGCCGCCTCCCTGGCATCTTCAACACCGGCCATCAACAGGCCGAGCTCGCCTTCCGAAGTTTCAGGTGGGCGTTCGCCAACAATCCGGCCATCGAACATGACCAGCACTCGGTCGGAGAGCGAACGGATCTCGTCGAGCTCGACCGATACCAGCAGCACCGCCTTGCCGGCATCGCGCATTTCGATGATGCGCTTGTGAATGAATTCGATGGCCCCGACATCGACGCCGCGGGTCGGCTGGCCGATGATCAGTACCGGCGGATCCCGTTCCATTTCCCGCGCCAGCACGATTTTCTGCTGGTTGCCGCCGGAGAAATTCGCCGTCTTCAACCGCGGATTGGGCGGGCGGATATCGTATTTCTCGATTTTCTCGACGGCGTCCTTGCGGATCGCGTCGATGTCGACAAACATGCCGCGAAGATATTTCGGGTCGTCATGGTAGCCCAGGATCGAGTTCTCGCTTTCATCGAACTTGAGCACCAGCCCCATGTTCTGGCGGTCCTCTGGCACGTGCGCAAGACCACGATGACGCAGGCTCGACGGATCCGCCTCCCCGGTCACGTGGATCGGTTCCCCCTGCAAGAGCACACGGCCCTTCAGGCCGCGACGGATGCCGGCAATCGCTTCCAGCAATTCGGTCTGGCCATTACCGGCGACGCCGGCAATGCCAACAATTTCACCGGCGCGGACATCAAAGGAGACGTTCTTGACCATGTCGACGCCGCGGGAATCGCGCACCGTCAGGCCTTCGATCGAAAGCAGCACTTCGCCAGGCGTGGCCGGCCCCTTGTCGACCCGCAACAGCACCCGGCGGCCGACCATCAGTTCGGCCAGTTCCTCTACCGAGGTCTCGGCGGTGGTGCGAGTCGCCACCATCTCGCCGCGCCGCATCACCGAAACCTCGTCAGTCACGGCCATGATTTCGCGCAGCTTGTGGGTGATGAGAAGGATCGTTTTTCCCTGCGCCTTGAGCTGCTCGAGAATCCGGAAAAGGTGATCGGCTTCGGCTGGAGTGAGCACGCCGGTGGGTTCGTCGAGAATCAGGATTTCGGCGCCCCGGTAGAGCGCCTTGAGGATTTCCACCCGCTGCTGAAGACCAACCGGCAGTTCTTCGATGACGGCATCGGGATTGACCTCGAGTTCGTACTCGCGCTCCAGTCGCTTGAGCTCGTTGCGCGCCTTGGTAATGCCGGCAGTCAGAATCTGGCTTTCCTCCGCGCCCAGCATGACATTTTCCAGAACCGTGAAATTCTCGACCAGCATGAAGTGCTGGTGGACCATGCCGATGCCGGCAGCAATCGCCGCATTCGGATCCTTGATCACGGTCTTCTTGCCGTCGATGAAAATGTCACCCTTGCCGGCCTGATAGAAGCCGTAGAGAATCGACATCAAGGTCGACTTGCCAGCGCCATTTTCCCCGATGATCCCGTGAATGGTGCCTTTGCGAACGCTCAGATTGATGTTCTTGTTGGCGTGAACAAGGCCGAAGCGCTTGTCGATCCCCTTGAGTTCAATGGCAATATCGTTCATGTGCTCTCGTTTTTTATGGATCGCCATTACCCGCCCCTGTCACGGCTGCGACCTTTGGCCTAGTCTCGACAGTTCTGAAAGCAATGTCCAGAATCATTTGAGGAGATGCCGGTGCAGCCATTCGTTTTCAACACAGCAGCCCAGTCAGGCTGGGTGGGCGGCGTCCCGGCGACAGCTTCTAGGCTGCGGCAAATCGCTACCGCCAACGGGGCAGTAAAATGGCTGTGACTCGCGCGCCGATCCCGACCCGAAGCGATTTCGCCCGGTTCACGAGCCTGCAAACCCGGTGGGCCGACAACGACATGTATGGCCACATGAACAATGTGGTGCATTACGGGCTGTTCGACACGGCCATCAATCAATGGCTGATCGAAACCAGGCTGCTTGACCCCTGGAACGGCCCGCTGATCGGCATGGTGGTCGAGACCGGATGCCGCTATCATGCCGAGGCCGGTTTTCCCGACCGCATCACCGCGGGGATATCGGTCAGCCGGCTTGGAAATTCATCCGTGACCTATGTGATCGGCCTGTTTCGCAATGATACGGAAACGGCCTTCGCGGACGGGCATTTCGTACATGTCTATGTCGATCGCGGCAGCCGGCGAACGGTGCCGCTGTCGGATCACTGGCGGCAGAAACTTGGAGAGATTTCGCGATGAATACAGATGACGAAGCCCGGCTGGTACGACTCGAGGAACTGGTCGCTCACCAGCAAGCAGCAATCGAGGATCTGTCGCGACAACTTTCCGACAGCTGGAAAGCCGACGAAAGACTTCGCGCCGAATTGGCGCGATTGATCGATATGTTCGAGGATATCGAGGATGGTGCAACAGCGCCGCCTGCCAACCAGAAGCCGCCGCACTGGTGATCGACAGCAGACTGGTAACTGGCACGCCAATCCTGCCCGATGGTGCGGGCGGAAAACTGCTAAGCCGGATTCACTGATCCCGCGGTAAATAATCGAAATGGCTGTAATCGGCGGGGATCGCATCGCCGGAGGTGTCGAATGCGGCCATGCCGACAAAGGCGCCGGTAAAGGAGGCGTGTTCACCGCGGCCGCCCTCGTCAGATATCACGCTGGCATCAAGCACCGGCCCGACCGGTACCCAGTCATCGCCGGCGTTCAGACGGTAGCGAAACCGCAACTCGGCGCCATCGACATCGAGCCCGAGACCAACCGGGCCTTCGCCGGGCAACGGCACAGGCTGATCCAGCGGAAACTGCAATCTGGCGTCGGGCCAGTCGCCGGGGCAACTGAGGATGGTCAGCGCACGGCCCCATTGCTCGTGCCAGGTCACCGCCAGGAAATGAAACTTGTGCCGGTTGTAATAATGCACCAGGCCTGCCGCCTGCTGGAAATGCCGCGGGGCAAATTCAAGCCGGGTTTCCGCCGAGAAGCTCAGATGTTCCTGCCTGCGGGCAACCAGGGCCTGCTCGAACCAACTGCCGATCGATTCGCGAGCGTAAAGCCGCAATGCTGACCCGGTCATCGAAAAGATGCGGTCCGGCTCGGGCGTCCTGAGCCACTGGAATTCATCGGGAAGCTCCGCTCCGTCAAACCGCCGGCGCACCGGTGCGGTTGGCTTTGGCATGCTCTGCGGATCGGGGGAAGGAACCTCGACTTCCGCTACCAGCCCGCCGCTGTGCAGGCGCAGCCAGCCATCCTCTCCCCAGACGCATTTCTGCAAGCCGGTCTCGCGGCCAAGCGGTGAACGACGGAGGCCCGGCAGCGGCCGCGAGCACAGGTGGGTGTGGTAGGTTTCGCTGTCCGGTGTTTCGACCATCTGACCGTGACCGGTGCGTTGCAGCGGCGCGTCCGGCGCATCCTTGGCGGTCATCAGGAAGATATCGGGAGCAGCTCATAAGGCCCAAGCAGATCACGGGAGCGGGCCATGGTGACGGCATGCGCGTAGCCCGTTCCACCTTCGGCGACAGTGAGATAGTACCAGCCCTTGCGCCGGAACAGATGCGCACCCTCGACCAGGCCATGGCTGCTGCCCTGGAAAATATTTACCGGGTCGCCGATCAGCTTTTCCGCGCCCGGATCATATTGCTGGGCGACAATGCCGGCAAAAGCGGGGTGCTTGGGCTGGCCGCCGATTGAATCGGTACGATGGTCTCAGAGCATGTTGAGGAACCATTTGCAGCCATCCTCATCGTGAAACAGCGACGGATCGAAACCTGAGGAATTGACCCGGACCGGATCCGACCAGGGGCCGGCAATGTCGGGCGCGGTGACGATATAGTTATGGGCGTCCTTGAAATTGCCGTCGAGGCGTTTGACGTCAGTGTAGACCAGCCAGAAAAGACCGTCGGCATGCGACAGGCACGGCGCCCAGATACCGCAGGAATCCGGGTTACCACGCATATCGAGCTGGCTGGCACGGTTGAGCGGCCGGCCCACCAGCCGCCAGTTGACCAGATCGGTCGAATGGTGGATCTGGGCGCCCGGGTACCACTCGAAGGTGGAGGTGGCGATGAAATAGTCCGACCCTACCCGGCAAATCGAGGGATCCGGATTGAAGCCGGGCAGGATCGGGTTGACGATCATTTCCGTGCGGGCCCGTCACGTTCAGCTGAGGCTGCCCACAGATTGATGTCGGCGTCACGCGCATATTGATCGATCTCGGCCAATTCGGCATCGCTGAAATCGGGTTTGTCGAGCGCACCGACGCAATCGATGATCTGCTGCGGACGGCTGGCGCCGATCAACGCCGTTGTCACCCGGCCACCACGCAACACCCAGGCAATCGCCATTTGCGCCAAGGTCTGACCCCGGCGTTCGGCGATGGCGTTGAGCGCGCGGATATTGTCGAGATTGCGCTCGTTGAGGAAACCGGCATTGAGCGACGAATTCTGCGCGGCGCGGCTGTCGTCCGGAATACCGTTGAGATATTTGCCGGTCAGCATGCCCTGCGCCAGCGGCGAAAAGACGATCGAGCCAATGCCCTCGTCATCGAGCGTATCGAGCAAACCGTCATCCTCGACCCAGCGGTTGATCATCGAATAGCTCGGCTGATGGATCAGGCAGGGCGTGCCGAGCTGCCTGAGAATATCGGCGGCTTCGCGGGTACGCTTGGAATTATAACTGGAAATCCCGGCATAGAGCGCACGGCCGGAGCGGACGATGTAATCGAGCGCCTGCATGGTCTCCTCAAGCGGCGTATCGGGATCGAAACGATGCGAATAGAAGATGTCGACATAATCGAGCCCCATGCGCTTGAGGCTCTGATCGCAGCTGGAAATGAGGTATTTGCGGCTTCCCCATTCGCCATAGGGACCAGGCCACATTCCATAGCCGGCTTTCGATGATATGATCATCTCGTCCCGGAGACCGTGAAAGTCGGTTTTCAGGATTTCACCAAAGGCGGTCTCGGCGGAGCCGGGAGGCGGGCCATAATTGTTGGCGAGGTCGAAATGGGTGATGCCCAGATCGAACGCGGTATGGCACAGTTCGCGCTTGAGATCGTGCGGCGTGTCGCCGCCAAAATTGTGCCACAGGCCAAGCGAAAGCGCCGGCAGCATCAGGCCGGACCGGCCGGTGCGCCGGTAACTCATCTTGCTGTAGCGGTCAGGTGCAGGTGTCCACATGGTGCTCTGCCTTTCTGTTATTGAGCGGTGGCGCAAAGCAGTGCGGCCGCCTGACTGGCGTCAAGCGGGGCGGGCTGCTCGCAGCTGGTGGTCAGCGTGACGAATGCGCCAGTCTCTCCGGAGTGGAGGATCGCTGTCATCACGTCAACCACGTGCAGCGCAAATTCCAGTGAACAGCGGTGCGGACGGCCCTCGGTAATGGCAACCGCCATCTCGGCAAGCCCGACGGCCCGGTAATTGGCCATCATGCCCTGTTCGTGCTGCTGATTGGGGACGCCCAGCGGATGCTCCCAGGTTGGTTTATCGGCTGCCGCGCCACCACCCTTGAGCAGTTCAACCTCGCCGCCGAAGAAATTCGGATCCGGAACGATCAGGCTGGCCTCTGTGCCGTAGAGTTCCATCGGGCGGTGACCGTGGGCCTTGACGTCCCAGCTGGCGCCGAGCGTGACCAGTGCGCCATTGGCAAATTCGAGCACCGCGTGCACCGTAGTCGGGGTTTCGACCTTGATCATTTCACCGTAGCGCGGCTTGGAGGTGATCTTGCGCTCGGGCGTGGGGACCGACGACATGGCGGTTACCCGCCGTACCGGCCCGATCAGTTGCACCAGATTGGAAATATAGTAGGGCCCGAGATCGAGCACCGGACCGCCGCCTGCCTGGAAGAAGAAGTCGGGGTTCGGGTGCCAGTGCTCCATGCCGGGGCTCAGCACATGGCAGGTGCCGCCGGTGACGCGGCCGATCTTGCCGGTATCGATCAGGTTGCGGGCAAGCTGATGCGCGCCGCCCAGAAAAGTGTCGGGCGCCGATCCCACTCTCAGGTTGCCCTTCTCGGCACGGGCGGCAAGGTCGCGCCCTTGCTCTACGGACAGCACAAAGGGTTTTTCCGAATAGACGTGCTTGCCCGCGTCAAGCACCTGAGCGGAAACCTCGTAATGGACGGCCGGGACCGTCAAATTGACGACAATATCGATGTCGTCGGCAGCCAGCAGCCCATCCACGGTTTCGGCGCGGATGTCATACTCCTTGGCGCGCGCCCTGGCCGCATCGGCGTTGATGTCGGCACAGGCCCGAATTTCAATGCCGTTGAACATCGGCGCGAGGCCGAGATAGGAAGTCGAGATATTGCCGCAGCCGATGAGGCCGACGCCTAAGGTCTTGCTCATAGTCATTACTCCGTGTTGCCGCGCGTCCATTCGATTGAGCGGGTTGCGAACCGCTTGGCATCGGACGGGTTGTCATGTTCCATGATGAAGAGCTTTGCCGGTGAGTGCGCCGCCAGTTGCTTGAACAACCCGAGCCAGTCGACCGTACCATGGCCGACATCGGCCCAGCCATCTTCATCCTCGGCTTCACCGTCAGGAGCGATGTCCTTGACGTGGACAGCGGTAATGCGGTCGCCATGACGGGAGATCCAGTCAATCGGGTCGGAGCCGCCACGAATGATCCAGGCGATATCGGCTTCCCATTCGATGTCGGGCGCGGCATCGAGCAGGATCTGCATCGGCAGAGTGCCGTCTGCGAGCGATGCAAATTCGAAATCGTGGTTGTGCCAACCGAATTTGAGGCCGGCGGCGCGGATTTTTGTACCCACGGCGCTCAGCCGTCGGGCGAAGGCTTCCCAGCCGGGGCGATCAGCGGGACGGTGTTCCGCAGCCAGATGGGGGCAGTAAATCCGTTTCATGCCAAGTGCGGCGGCTATGGCGAGCACCGATTCGGTATCGGACTCCAGCGCGTCCATGGAAAAGTGACCCGACGGCATGATCAGGCCGTGTTGGTCCAGTGCGCGGCGAAAGCCGGCGGGGTCTTCATAGACACCGCCAAAACCCTCTACCTGAGTGTAACCAACGGCGGCGATCATCGCCAGAACATCAGACCATGGCTGGAAATTGCGGGCGCTGTAGAGTTGGAATGAGAAATCCATCGTTTCGACCTTCCTGAGTATAGGCCGGCCTGAGGATAAGGCGGCCTGAGTGGACAAACAGCTAGAGCCTGAGCTCGGTTGATGCATCAAAGATTGAAGCGCGCGCCGGATCGAAGCCAACACGGACCTTGTCGCCGCTGCGATATTCGCTCTGACCATCAACCCGGAAGCGGAATTCGCATCCATCCAGCACGCCCCAGACAAGCGTGTCGGCGCCCATCGGCTCAACTACATCGACCTCGACTTCGGCCGAATAGCGCTCGGACGAAGCCGCATCGCCTGTAACAATGTGCTCGGGGCGGATACCGAATATGCCAGGGCCTGGTTTGGCCGGACCGGAGAACGGATAGCTCGCCAGATCAATGGTCTGCCCAGCGAAGCGGAACACGGGGCTGGCGCCAGCGTCGATATCACCCGGGATAAAATTCATCCCGGGCGATCCCATGAAACCGGCAACATAAAGATTGACTGGGCGATTGTAGATCTCGTGCGGGTTGCCGAGTTGCTGAATGGTGCCCGCGCGCATCACCGCGATGCGGTCGGCCAGCGTCAACGCCTCGATCTGGTCATGGGTGACATAGATCATCGTGTTCTGGAGCTTCTGGTGCAGTCGCTTGATCTCGACACGCAGTTCGGCACGCAATTTGGCGTCGAGGTTGGACAGCGGCTCGTCAAACAGGAACACCTCGACATCGCGCACCAAAGCGCGACCGATAGCGACGCGCTGGCGCTGACCACCGGAGAGTTGGGCCGGTTTGCGTTTGAGCAAAGGCTCGATCTGCAGCACTTCGGCAGCGCGGGTTATGCGGCTGACGATCTCGTCCTTGGGCATGCGGGCATTCTTCAGACCGAAGCCGAGATTGCCCTCCACCGTCATCTGCGGGTAGAGCGCGTAAGACTGGAACACCATGCCGATGCCGCGATTGCTCGGCTCTTCCCAGGTCACATTGCGTCCGGAAATGATGATCTGGCCGTCAGACACATCGAGTAGGCCGGCGATGCAGTTGAGCAAGGTCGACTTGCCGCAGCCCGACGGGCCAAGCAGCACCAGGAACTCGCCCTCGTCGATGTCGATGCTCAAGGACTTGAGAACTTCGAGGGCGCCGAACTTCAGGGTCAGGTCGCGGACCGATACACTAGTCATGTTGTCATCCCTTCACCGCACCGGCCGCGATGCCGCGCACAAACAGTTTTCCGGAAACGAAATAGACGAAAAGTGGCACAATACCGGTGAGGATCGTTGCCGCCATATTGACATTGTATTCCTTCACGCCCTGGGTCGAATTGACGATGTTGTTGAGTTGCACCGTCATTGGATAGAGGTCGGGCTTGGTGTAGATGACGCCGAACAGGAAGTCGTTCCAGATGCCCGTGACCTGCAGGATCATCGCAACCACGAAGATCGGCAGGCTCATCGGCAACATGATGCGGAAATAGATCGACCAGAAACCGGCGCCGTCAATGCGCGCAGCCCGGAACAATTCTTCGGGGATCGATGAGAAATAATTCCGGAACAGCAGCGTCAGGATCGGCATGCCGAAGACGGTGTGCACCAGCACCAGACCCGTGAGGCCACCATAGAGGCCCATCTCACGCAGGATAATGACGATCGGGTAAATCATCACTTGATAGGGAATGAAGGCCCCGACGATGAGGATGGCAAAGAAGGTCTCGGCGCCCTTGAAGCGCCAGTTGGCCATGGCATAGCCGTTCACCGAAGCAATGATGATCGACAGGATCACCGAGGGTATGAGAATGCGCACCGAGTTCCAGAAGCCGCGCGAGAGGCCTTCGCAATTGAGCCCCGTGCAGGCCTCCGACCAGGCCTTGACCCATGGCTGGAAGGTGATTTCCACCGGTGGTGAGAAGATATTTCCGAGCCGGATCTCCGGCATGCCCTTGAGTGAGGTGATGACCATCACGTAGAGCGGCAGCAAATAATACAGCGCCACCACGATCAGGGTGCTGTAGAGCATGATGTTGCGGCGCGTGAAGCGCTTGCGCGGCTTGCGGCCACGCGGCCCCTCGAGCGGAATCACTGATGGGCTGACGGGTTTGCCGGATGGCATGGTAAGGCTTGTTTCAGACACGACGTCCCTTGCCTCCGAATTCGAGATAAGCCCAGGGCACGACAACGATGACCACGGTGAGCAGCATCATGGTGGAGGCGGCAAAGCCCTGGCCGAGATTCTGCGACAGGAACATGGTGTCGTAGACATATTTGGCCGGCACTTCCGAGGCGATGCCGGGGCCGCCACCGGTCTGGGCGACGATCAGATCGTAGACCTTGATGATACCGGACGTGACCAGCACTAGCGCTGTGATGAAGATGCCGCGCATCATCGGAATGACCACGAAGAGGTAGGTTTTCCAGGTCGGAATGCCGTCGATGCGGCAAGCCTTCCAGATATCCTCATCAATGCCGCGCAGGCCGGCCAGCATCAGGCACATGATCAACCCCGTCTCATGCCAGAGCCCGGCAATCAGAACGCCGTAGATGACGATGTCGGAATTGTAGAGCGGGTCGAAGGCGAAACTGGTCCAGCCCAAAGACCGAACCACATTCTGGACGCCAAAATCAGGGTTGAGAATCCACTGCCAGGCAAGGCCGGTAACGATGAAGCTCAATGCGAAGGGATAGAGAAAGATGGTGCGAAAAGTGTTTTCAAAGCGGATCTTCTGATCCAGCAGCGCCGCCAGCAGAAAGCCGCCGATCATCACGAAGATCAGCGAAAGCACGCCGTAAATTGCCAGATTCTCGATCGAGATCAGCCATTTGCTGCTCGACCACAGCCGCTCGTACTGATCGAAGCCGACGAATTTTTCGCGTGGCAGCAATTTCGAATTGGTGAATGAATAAAGCACGGTCCAAAGCGTGCCGCCGACGAAAACCACCAAAACCGTCAAGACCATCGGGATTGCAGCGATCTTGGCATTGGCGTTGCGGAACCAGTTCGAAGGGCGTTTGTTTCGCGCCATCGCGTCCACTCTCCTGCTCATCAATGGGCCTGCTGATCAACGGAAACAGTATCGAGAAGCGCTGGTCCCGCCGAAACGGGACCAGACCTCAAGAAGGATCCGGTTATGGATCAGTCCGCTGAAGCGACGAGTTCGGCAAAGGTCTTCTGCGCGCCCTCGGCCGTGATGGACTTGTCGTTGAAGAACTGCACGAACAGATCATTGATCTGCTGCAGCGAATCCGGCGACATCAGCTGGTCAGGAGCCTGGATGATGTTGCCCTTGGCCAGGATATCAAGACCCTTCTTCATGCAGTCATTGGCAGCGGCCAGATCGACATCGCCGCGAACCGGCAGCGAGCCTTTCTTGAGATTGAAGGCGACCTGGGTTTCCGGCGACAACATCACCGAGGCGAGCACGGCCTGGGCTTCTGTCTGGGCTGCATCCTTGAGCTTGGGAAAGTAGAATGCATCACCACCGGTCTGGATCACTTCGTTGACGCCAAGGCCGGGCAGGCAGGTGTAGTCCTTGCCCGCTACCTGACCTGCAACCTGGAATTCACCCTGGGCCCAATCGCCCATGATCTGGCCGGCAGCCTTGCCGGTGATCACCAGATTGGTGGCCTGGTTCCAATCCTGCACATTCGAACCGGCCGACATGGCGCGGGCCTTGTCAGCAGCCTGGAATACCTTTGCCAGCTCAGGGCCTGCAGCCAGTTCGGCATCCTTTTCACCGAAGATTTTTGTGTAGGCGTCGGGACCGGCGAGGGCTACCAGCAGAACCTGGAAAGCCAGCGTTGTCTGCCAGGGTTGCTGGCCGACGGCGAGCGGAATGATGCCGGCAGCTTCCAGCTGCGGCGCAGCAGCGGCATATTCGTCCCAATTGGTGGGCACTGGCACGCCAGCCTTTTCAAAGGCGGCGTTGGACAACCACAGCCACTGTTGCGAGTGAATGTTGACCGGGACGCAATAGATACGGCCATCAAGGGTGCAGCTGTCGAGAAGGCTGGATGGGCGAATGACATCCTTCCAGTGTTCCTTTTCGGCCAGATCTGTGAGGTCGAGCATCAGGCCGGCTTCGACCAGTTCTTCGGCCTGGCGACCGTGGTTGAACTGGGTGGCACCCATCGGGTCGCCGCCGGTAATCCGGCTGATCATGATCGGCCGGGCGGTGCCGCCGGAACCGGCGATGGCGCCATCGACCCATTTGTTGCCGGTGGCATCAAACGCCTTGGCGAATTCGGCAACGGCCGCAGCTTCGCCGCCGGACGTCCACCAATGGGTGACTTCGAGGTCGGTCGCATTGACCGAGGTTGCCAACGCCAGCACGGACGCGCCAGCCAGAAAATGCTTGAATGCGCTCATCGATCTTCCTCCCAGAATTGATCTCCCTGCCGGCCAGGATGCGGATCGCAGCCACGCGGCAGTGTCGGTAACCCGACACTTTTTAAATCGATTACATCGCATCCTCCAATGCTCCACTGCAATCGATTACATCAAGGTTGACCGCGTTCAGAAAAAGAGTCAAGTGTAATTTAAATTGGACTTTTGACGCAGACTGGCAATACCGGAAATACCGCATTTCATGGAAAAACGAGCACCGAAAATCATCGATGTCGCGCGGCTTGCCGGCGTCTCCACCGCAACCGTGAGCCGGGCGCTCAGCAAGCCGGAAACAGTCGCTGAATCAACGCGCAATGCGGTGCTGGCCGCAGCAGAGGAGAGTGGCTACAGGGTCAATCTCTCGGCCCGCAACCTCAGGCGCCAGCGCACCGGCGCGATCGTTGTGCTGGTGCCCAACCTGGGCAATCCGTTTTTTTCCGAAATCCTCGCCGGGATCGAGTTGGCGCTGGCGAAAGCCGACTTCAACATGCTGGTGGTCGACACACGGCAGGTGCAAACCAAGCCGCAGTTGGTGTCGGAATATCTGCACGCCAGCCGCGCCGACGGCATCATTGCGCTTGACGGATCGCTGCCCGATGAAGTGCTGTCGGCGGCGCGGTCGGGCATCGGCGCGCCGCCGATCATTTTCGCCTGCGAATGGACCACGTCGGATCGTTTTCCATCCGTGCGCGCCGACAATGTGCATGGCGCCCGGCTGGCGATCGCGCATCTGCTCGATCTAGGCCACAGCCGGATCGGCATGGTTCTCGGGCCCGATGAAAATGTGCTGACAATGACCCGCAGCGAGGGTGCTGATCAGGAACTCAAGGCGCGCGGCCTGGCGTTTTCTGCGGCTCATCTGTTTGCAGGCGATTTCTCGATCGAAGCCGGGGTGCGCGCGGCCTCCGCCTGGCTCAGCCTTTCCGACCGCCCCAGCGCCGTATTCTGCCAGTCGGACCTGATGGCGTTCGGCTTCATCTCGGAACTGGCGCACAACGGGATTTCGACCCCGGCAGATGTCTCGGTGGTCGGCTTTGACGACATCGACATCGCCTGCCGCTTCATCCCGGCGCTGACCACCGTGCGGCAGCCACGCACCGCACTTGGCGTTTCGTCCGCAGAAATGCTGATCCGGCATGTCAAAGTACCATCGGCGCTGATGCTGGAAAAGACCGTCATGGATGTCGAACTGATCGCCCGTGACAGCACCCGCCGAGTGGGCGGTTGAAACCTCAATCCGGGCTGTTTATATAAGAGAAAATAAATGTTCACGGAACGGACTTTCGCCGATGCTGGATTCCCATGACATGCTGGAATTGGAACCGCGCCTGAGCGAAGCAGCGAAGCTGATGGAGATGCTGTCGCAACCGGTACGGTTGCGGATTCTGTGTATCCTGCTGGACGGCGAACAAAGCGTTCTCAGGCTCGCCGACATGGCGGGACTGTCACAACCGGCGATGTCGCATCATCTCCGCAAGCTCCGCGATGCCGATCTGGTCGCCACCCGGCGTGACGCGCAAACCATCTATTATTCGCTCAAGGGCGAGGAAGTTTCCGCCGTGCTTGAAGTGTTGCACGGGCTCTATTGCGCGCGCCGGAATGCGCTCGCGGGCTAGATCCGCATGAAACCTGAAAACTTTCCGCCGCAGACCCAGGGTGTCGATTGCCACCTGCCCGCTCGATTTCGGGCCGTCCGACCCTGATCCACGCCCGCGGGCTGAACGGCCTATCCTGCTGTTCGGCCCCTTTCAGCGCCAATCTGATCATACCGAAAGGCATTCTGGCTTTACCGCCCAGCCTTGACAATTGACTGGCCGCAATGCCCATTTGCGGTGCGGCGCCGATGCGCACGCTTGCAAGCCAGCGATGGCAGAAAAATGCCGTGCCGCCCCCGGGAGACGGGTTGCACGAAGGCGGGGGAGCGCATGAACCAGACCAGCCGGCCAGCCAAAGCCGCCGATGGCCAGAGCGAAATTCGCAAGACCACTTGCTACATGTGCGCCTGCCGCTGCGGCATCAATGTGCATATCAAGGGCAACAAGGTTCACTACATCGAAGGCAACCGTGACCACCCGATCAACAAGGGTGTGCTGTGCGCCAAGGGCTCGGCGGGGATCATGCAGCACTATTCGCCGGCGCGGCTGAAGAAGCCGCTGCTGAGGACCGGTGAACGCGGTGAGGGCAAATTCAAGGAAATCGAGTGGGACGAGGCGCTGACGCTAGCCACAGAATGGCTTGGCGAAGTGCGGCGGACCGATCCGCGCAAGCTGGCGTTTTTCACCGGGCGCGACCAGAGCCAGTCGATGACCGGCTGGTGGGCGCAGGCCTATGGCACGCCGAATTATGCAGCCCATGGCGGGTTCTGTTCGGTCAACATGGCGGCCGCCGGCATCTACACGATGGGCGGCGCTTTCTGGGAGTTCGGTGCGCCGGACTGGGAGAAAACGGAACTGTTCATGATTTTCGGCGTCGCCGAGGACCATGATTCCAACCCGATCAAGATGGGGCTGGGCAAGCTCAAGGAGCGCGGCGTCAAGGTGATCGGGGTCAACCCGGTGCGTACCGGCTACAACGCCATCGCCGACGAATGGCTGGGCATAACACCCGGCACCGACGGGCTGCTGATCCTGGCGCTGGTGCATGAATTGCTCCGCGCCGGCAAGATCGATGTCGACTATCTGTTGCGCTACACCAATGCTCCGTGGCTGGTGATTGACGATCCAGACGGCGCCGGGCACGGCCTGTTCGCGCGGACCGAGGATGGCACGCCGCTGGTGGCGAGCCGTGACAGCGGCGAGATCGCGGCATCGTCGGCGCCCGGCATCAAGGCAGCACTAAAAGGCCGGTTCACGCTGGCCGACGGGCGGTCGGCAACACCGGTGTTCGAGCTGCTGGCCGGCAAATACCTTGATCCGGACTATGCCCCGGCGGCGGTGGCGGAGCGCACCGGGATTTCGGTTGCAACCATTGCCCGCATCGCCGATGAAATCGCCGAGGCGGCATTCGAGCGCGAAGTCATCATCGACCAGCCCTGGACCGACATGAAGGGCAAACGCCACGAACAGATGATCGGGCGTCCGGTGGCGTTTCACGCCATGCGCGGGATTTCTGCCCATTCCAACGGATTCCAGACCTGCCGTGCGCTGCACCTGCTGCAGATCCTGGTCGGGTCGATCGACCGCCCCGGCGGGTTCCGCTTCAAGCCGCCCTATCCGCGCCCGGTCGCCGGTCAGCCGCGGCCGCATGGCGGAGCTTGTGCCGACACGCCACTCGCCGGTCCGCATCTGGGCTATCCGCGCGGGCCGGAAGATCTGCTGCTTGAAGCCGACGGCGAAACCGCCGAGCGGATCGACAAGGCATTTTCCTGGGATGCACCGCTGTCAGCCCACGGGATGATGCACATGGTGATTTCCAACGCCCATGCGCGCGATCCCTACGGCATTGATGTCTTGTTCATGTACATGGCCAACATGGCCTGGAATTCGTCGATGAACTCATCTTCGGTCATGGATATGCTGACCGACAAGGACGAGAATGGCGACTATGTGATCCCCAAGATCATCTATTCGGACGCCTATTCCTCGGAAATGGTGGCATTCGCCGATCTGATCCTCCCCGACACCACCTATCTCGAACGGCATGACTGCATTTCGCTGCTCGACAGGCCGATCAGCGAGCCTGAGGCGCTGTGCGATTCGATCCGCTGGCCGGTGGTCGGACCGGACCGGGATGTGCGCGGCTTCCAGAGCGTGCTGCTCGATCTCGGCGCTCGGCTGAAGCTGCCGGGCATGGTCGATGAACAGGGCACAGCCATTTACAAGGACTATGCCGATTATATCGTCCATCACCAGCGCAAGCCCGGCGTCGGTCCGCTGTCGGGCTGGCGCGGGGCGGACGGAACCAAGACCGGCCGCGGTGAACCCAATCCCGATCAACTCCAGCGCTACATCGACAATGGCGGTTTCTCGCAGGTGCATCTGCCGGCCGAAGCGCTCTACTTCAAACACGCCAACCGAGCCTGGAGCGACTGGGCGATCGAACATGGCCTGCAGGAAGGGCCGGTGGAGAACATTTTTCAGCTCTATCTCGAACCGCTGCGCAAGTTTCAGCTTTCTGCCGAGGGCAAGGCCAAGCCAGTTCCGCCGGAACATCACCGCGAGCGGATCCAGCGCTGCTTTGATCCGTTGCCGTGCTGGTATCCACCATTTGCCGACGACGGCTCTGAGGCAGACGGCTATCCGCTGCACGCCATCACCCAGCGGCCGGCGGCAATGTATCATTCCTGGGGCTCGCAGAATGCCTGGCTGCGGCAGATCCACGGCGAGAACGCGCTCTATGTGCCGGGCGCGGTGTGCGACCAGCAGGGTCTTGCCGACGATGACTGGGCGCTGGTCAGTTCGCCCTCGGGCGAGATCCGGGTTCGCATCCGGCGCATGGAGGCGGTCAACGGGTTAACCTTGTGGACCTGGAACGCCATTGGCAAGCGCGCCGGCGCCTGGGCGCTCGACAAAGACGCGCCGGAGGCAACCCGCGGGTTTCTGCTCAATCACCTGATCGACGAGCTGTTGCCACCAAAAGGCGACGGACGCCGCTGGGCCAATTCCGATCCGATCACCGGTCAGGCGGCCTGGTTTGACCTGCGCGTGGCGATCCGGCGCGATCCGGACCAGTCGGGCGAACGCAGCCTGCCGGCAACCGCAGCACAGACAAGCCCGGTTGGGCCTGCGCCGGACACGGTGGCTTTTAGCGGGGGAAAAAGCCATGACCAGTCTGCCGTCAACCACCAACAAGCGGCTCGGGCTGGTGATCGATCTCGATACCTGCGTGGGCTGTCATGCCTGTGCGGTCAGTTGCAAGGAATGGAACACAAGCGCCGGTGCTTCGCCCCTGAGCGATGTCGACGCCTATGGCGCCGATCCCTCCGGCGCCTGGCTCAACCGGATCCACACCTTCGAGGTCACGCCTGACGATGCCCCGGCGCAGATCGTGCATTTCCCGAAATCCTGTCTGCACTGCGATGATGCGCCATGCGTGACCGTGTGTCCGACCGGCGCCAGCTACAAGCGCAGCGAAGACGGCATCGTGCTGGTGGATGAAGACATGTGCATCGGCTGCGGCCTGTGCGCCTGGGCCTGCCCCTATGGCGCACGCGAGATGGACCCGGTCGAAAACGTGATGAAGAAATGCACCCTGTGTGTCGACCGAATCTACAGCGACACATTGGCTGAAGAAGACCGGATTCCGGCTTGCGTGCGCACCTGCCCCTCCAGCGCGCGGCACTTTGGCGATTTCAACGATCCGGATTCTCATGTGTCGCAGCTTGTGGCCGAACGTGGCGGCATCGAATTGATGCCGGAGATGGGCACACGCCCAGTCAACCGGTACCTGCCTCCACGGCCGAAAACCCGCCCGACGCCGGATGCAAAGCCAATGGCGGCCACCGCACCGATGCCGAAGGTCGACGGCTTCCTCGGCTGGCTCGACGCCGCGCTCGACAAACTCGGATAATCCCATGCACCCCGCTGTTTCCGTCATTTTCTTTACCGTCACGTCAGGCGCCGGGCTTGGCATGATCTTTCTCATCGGCCTCGGGTTTCCGGTCGAAGCCTCTGCTGAATGGGTGTTTTTCATCTCAGTTGTCGGTGGCGGGCTTGCGGTCGCGGGACTGCTGGCATCCACGTTCCATCTCGGCCATCCCGAGCGGGCCTGGCGGGCGCTGAGCCAATGGCGCTCGAGCTGGCTATCGCGCGAAGGCATCGCCGCAATCGCAACGCTGATCCTGTTCGGTATCTACGTGCTGATCTGGATGGCGACCGGATTGCGCTACCAGCTTCTGGGACTGTTGGCAGCATTTGGCGCGGCTGCAACGGTGTTCACCACCTCGATGATCTATGCCCAGCTCAAGACCGTGCCGCAATGGAACAGCCAGCTCACGCCTGTGGTCTATTGCGGTTTCGCGCTCGGCTCCGGCTGGCTGCTGGCTTCCGCCCTTGGCACACATGAAGCCCCCGAACTCTGGGGCATCGTGCTGGTGGTGCTGGCCTGGGGGGCGAAATGGCTGTGGTGGGCGCGGGCCAGCCGGTCGCGGCTGAGCGATACCGGCTCCTCGCCTGAAACGGCGACCGGACTCGGGTTCATCGGCAGAGTGCGGCTTCTGGAAACACCCCATACAGGCGACAATTACCTGACCCGGGAGATGGTCCACCGGATCGGCCGCAAACATGCGCGCAGCTTGCGCCGGCTGGCGCTCTTGCTCGGCTGCGTGGTGCCGGTGGCCATCTTGGCGCTGGTCTGGTTGAGCGACGCACCGGCGCTGGTCAACCTGATTGCCGTCCTGTCGATGCTGGCTGGACTGCTTGCCGAACGCTGGCTGTTCTTCGCCGAAGCTGAACACGTCGTGTCGCTCTATTACGGCAACCGCTGAACAGCAGCCACGCCTATCCCGCTCTGGCCTCGCGCCGGTGCTTGAGCCAGATGGCGCCCTGGCGCAGGAACACCGGCAGCGCCAGTACCACACCAATCACCATGGTGGTCAGCCCCGGCGCCACGAACAACAGCGCCACCAGCCCGAGCCAGATCCGCTCGATCCGGCTTAACGGTGCGACCACGAAGCCGGTGAAGGCGCCGGCCAGCATAACAATCCCTAGGGTGGCGCCGGTGAGCGTGATGAAGAACGCTTCCCAGGTGAAACCCTGGGCGACGATCAGCAGCGACGGCGAATAGACGAACACGAAAGGCACCAGCGCCTTGGCGATGCCGAGTCGGAAGGCCGTGTTGCCGGTCTGGAACGGGTTGGAACCGGCGATGCCGGCAGCCGCATAGGCCGCGAGCGCCACCGGTGGCGTGATATCGGCCAGCACACCGTAGTAGAACACGAAGAAATGCGACACCAGCGGCTCGACACCGAGCAGCGCCAGTGCCGGTGCTGCCACTGAAACCAGGATGATGTAGGTGGCCGTGGTGGGGATGCCTGCGCCCATCAGGATGCAGGCAAAGGCCGTAAACAGCAGGGTGAAGAACAGCGCCAGCGCATTCACGGTCACCAACCCCGCCGGCAACAGCGCGGTCAGCACGGTGCCGATATTGGCGGCGGTCTGGGTGATGATGAAGGACAGCCGGAAGGCCGTGCCGGTGAGCGTGACCACGCCCACGACAATACCGACAACGGCTGCCGCCGCGCCAACAGCAAGCGCGTATTTGGCGCCCAGTGTCAGAGCTTCGATCAGGTCCTTCACCGTCAGCCGGTTGTGCGGGGTGATGAAGCCAACAACGACGCAGGCGGTAATCCCCCACACAGCGGCGAAATCGGGGGTCTTGCCGGTCAGGATCAGCGCCATCAATACCAATAGCGGGATCACCGCCAGCCAGTTGTCGGTAAACACCTTGAGGATCTGCGGCATCTCGTCGGGGCGCAGGCCGCGCAGGCCCAGGCGCTTGGCTTCGAAATGAACCATGGCGAAAATGCCGACATAATGAAGCAGTGCCGGGAACATCGCCGCATAGACGATGTCACGGTAGGGAATTTCGAGAAACTCGACCATGATGAAGGCGGCAGCACCCATGATCGGCGGGGTGATCTGGCCTCCGGTCGAGGCCGTGGCCTCAACTGCTGCGGCGAAATGCGGGCGGTAGCCAACCTTTTTCATCGCCGGAATGGTGAGCGAACCGGTGGTCACCGTGTTGGCAATCGAGGAGCCGGATATGGTGCCGAGCAGCGCAGAGGAAAAGATCGCCACCTTGGCCGGACCGCCGGCATAGCGCCCGGCGATCGACGAGGCGGTATCGATGAACAGTTTGCCGAGCCCGATGCGCGTTGCCAGAACCCCGAACAGCACGAACAGGAAGACATATTTGGCAACCGCGCCGACGGCGATGCCGTAGATGCCCTGGTCGGTCATGTAGAGGTGATTGACGAGCGCGCTCCAGGACGCACCGGGGTGCCTGAACACGCCGGGCATGTATTGCCCGAACAGGCCGTAGCCCATGAAGGCCACGGCAATGGCGGTCAGCGTCCAGCCGATCGAGCGCCGCGACGCTTCCAGTGTCAAAAGGATCAGCGCTGTGCCCATGAACACGTCGAAGGCTGAGGGATTGCCGACCCGGACAGAGACCGCGCTGGCAGGCAACAGCGGCAGATAGAGCGCGGCAACGACGGCCAAGCCGCTGAACGCCCAATCCCAAAGGCCGATGCCGCCGGGACGCAGCAGGCTGGACGGATAGAGCGTGTCGTTTTCGCGGCGAGTTGCGCCAAATACGATGAAGATCAGGCCAAGCACGAAGGACACGTGGATGCCGCGATGAACCAGTTCGCGCACAAGACCGAAGCCAGCTGCATAATAATGATAGAGCGACATGGCGACCAGTGCGACGGTCACCAGCAGCGCCACGGCCTTGCCGGTGGGCCGGAAAGCCATCTCCGGATCATATTTGCGCTCGAGTTCGGCAAGGTCGATAACTGGATCGTCGGTCTGGCTCATGGAGTGTTCCCGGCTCTGGCACGTTTTACGGTCGGATTGATTGAATTCTGCATTTTCGCTGCCAGAGCGGGCGTCGGCTGGGCGGGAGCCCTAAGGCTCAACCGGCATGGCTCAGTCTGCCCATGCAGCGCTCTAGACAAATGTGGCCGCCCGGTTACCCGGACGGCCCTTGTTCAGTGGTGGCCGCTCGCCGCTATTTGATCAGGCCGGCTTCACGGTAGAACTTTTCGGCGCCGGCGTGCAGCGGGATGCCGATACCTTCGAGCGCGGTTTCGAGATTGACCGACTTGCCCTTGGCGTGGCCGACATCGAGCAGCTTGCGGGTGCTGTCGTTCCACAATGCCTTGGTGATCTCGTAGATCAGCTCATCCTTCTGTGTGGCGCTGGTTAGCCACTGGGCGCCCACGGCAACCGTGTCTGCTCCGGCAACGCCCTGATAGACGCCATCCGGAATCGGGTCCTTGGAGAAGAACGAGTAGGTTTCCAGCATCGAATCCACTTCCGGGCCGGAAATCGGAACCAACGTCACATCGGCGCTGGAGGCGAGTTCGACAAGCGTGCCTGCCGGATAGCCACCAACGAAGAACAGCGCATCAAGCTGGCCGTTGCGGATGGCGTCGGAGGCCGGGCCCGGCTTGAGGTTTTCGACCGTGATGTCGGCTTCTCTCAGGCCGAAGGCTTCGAGAATCAGCTGCGCATCGACATAGGTGCCCGAACCAGGCTCATCGAGCGAGACACGCTTGCCTTTGAGATCAGCCACGGACGTGATGCCCGATGCCTTGGAGGCGACCAGGTGAATATGCTCGGGATAAAGCGCTGCAATGGCGCGCAGGTCCTCCATCGGCTCCTGGCCTTCGAAAGTGCCGGTGCCGGAATAGGCCCAGAACGCAACATCGGACTGGGAAAAGCCGGAGCTGATGATGCCCGACTTGATGCCGTTGACATTGGCCACCGAGCCGCGCGAGGACTGTGCCACCGCGACCAGGCCGGGAACTCCACAGGAACCGCCTTCATCGCAGCCGCGTGAACCGGGCGGGTTGGAAATCGAGTTGGCGATGGCGCCACCAAGCGGGAAATAGGTACCGCCGGTACCGCCGGTGCCGATCGTGAAGAAATTCATTTCCTGGGCCTGAACACCGGCTGCCCCGACCACCAAGGTCGCGGCAAACAGCGCTGCGGTCGCTGCGCGCGACACCACTGAAGCTAGAACTCGCATAAGTCTCTCCCTGCTTTGGCGGCCGCCTTGCTGCGGCCTTCCTACAGCGCCGTGCATTCAACTGAATACGCAACGAACGCTGAATGTTTGAATCAACGCATGCACGTAATCGCTCAAAATAATCCATTTGAACACGGCATGCATTCGTGAACTCATTCTGCCTGGAACGGGTCCAGTTGCAGAAAGCCAGCGCACACCTATGCCGGTTTGAACGAGAAAGTCAAAGCCGGTTTTTGCTTGTTCTGCCCTTGACGGCGGAGTTGTTCACAGACCTCAGTCTTCGAGCGCACCTGTGCGCGACGCTACCGCCTGATTGTCGCCGATGATCTTGAGAAGATTGTCACCCATGCGAACGAAACGGCGGATGCGCCGGGTCAGGACATAGCCTGCCTGCGGTGCCGTGACCGCCACCGCGCCGCCGCTGCAACCCGGGTCAACGATGATTTCGGCGACCATCTGCCCGGCTTGAACCCGCTCGCCGGGGGCCACGTGAAACAGGATGGTACCGCCTGCCGGCGCTTCCACCATCTCGACATGGCGAATTTGCCTGGCGACAAAATCCGCGCGCAGATCAGGGGTGGCCGAATCATCGGCGGCGACAACGCCGCGCCCCTGCAAGAAGCGGTAGAGCCCTTCAGCATCCTTTCGGGCCAGGCCGGCGTCGACATCATTCTGGCCCCGCAGTTCGACCGTGGTGACGCAATGGCCCGATAGATTGCCGCCGCTTTCGCGGGCGCGTGCTGTCATCTGCTCAAATACCGCTTCCTCGAAAGCGCAATCCGACCCCGAATCCCACAACAGCGCGGCCTCGGCATCGAGACATGCGGCAAGATCGGCCATCTCCGGCCACAGCGGTTCGGGAACATAGAGATATTGCACGCTTTCATCATCGCAATGCAGGTCGAGCACGATCGGGCAATCGTCGGCGAGTTCCAGCAGGCGGCTCTTGAGCCGGCGCTCGGCAAACACCGGGGCAGTCGCTGTATCGAGAGCCCGGACCCCATCCTTGCCGGGCACGGGGAAATCACGGTTGAAATTGACCCGCGTACCCATCGAAAAACGGCCCATGTGATCGCCAAACAGATGCTGCGCCGCGCCGATCGGGTTGGCATGCGGCACCAGCGTGATCGAGCCGAGCAGGCGGCCTTCGGCCTCGGCCTGCTCGAGCATCGGGATGAGATAGTGCAGCGCCGCCACGCCGGGGCGTTCATCGGCATGGAGCCCGGCCTGGATATAGGTCCGGGGAGCGCCGGCATCTGAGCCGGTGAGCCGGTGGACGGTCAGCTGATAGGCGACACCGGGTGTTTCGCCGGCAATGGTTTCGATTTCTGTTTTCATTGTCTCTCACCTTGAACATGCAGGCCAAAGGGGGAAATTAGCCGGCGCGATTGCGAACGCGCCCATCTTGCAGCGACGATTACACCCGGCGGGCGCGGATGTCGTTGAGTATTTCCCGCGCCGCATTGTGCCCGGGAATGCCGGTGACCCCGCCACCCGGATGGGTTGACGAGCCGCACATGTAAAGCCCCGGTAGCGGCGCACGGTAGGCGCCGTGGCCGAGCACCGGCCGCGCCGAAAACAGCTGGTTGAGGCTGAGCTCGCCATGGAAGATATCGCCGCCAACAAGCGACAGCTTGCGCTCCAGATCCAGCGGTGAGAGCACCTGTCGGCCGAGCACGCTTTGGGCAAAGCCGGGGGCATGGCGGTCGATTGTGGCGATCATCAGATCAGCGACGGCCTCGCGGTGATCATCCCAGGAAGAGCCGCCGGGAAAATCGTCAGGCAGTTTCGGTGCCACATGCTGGCAAAACAGGCTGGCGACATGCTTGCCCTCGGGCGCCAGCATCGGGTCCAGTGTCGAGGGAATCAGCATCTCGATAATTGGCTGGCGCGACCAGCCATGATCGCGCGAATCGCGATAGGCACGGTCCATGTAGTCGAGCGAAGGGGCGATGACGATGCCCGAAGTCAGGTGGTCGCCGGGTTCAGGTCGCGCCGTGAACTCGGGCAGTCTGTCGAGCGCCAGATTCATCCGGAACGTGCCCGAGCCACTTTGCCAGTAACCGATGCGGCGGCGAAAATCGCCAGGCAGCGGCGCATCCGCAAGCAGCGTGCCGACCAGCAATTGCGGGTGAATGTTGGAGGCCACAAGATCTGCTTCGATACGCGTGCCATCCTCGGTGACAACCGCGCTGACGCGGCCGTCGCGGGTATCTATGCGGGCAACCGGTGCGCTGGTGCGGATGGTCACGCCCTTTTCCTCGCAAGCCTTCTGCATCGCCTGAGTGATGGCGCCCATGCCCCCGATGGCGTGGCCCCAGATGCCGCGCTTGCCGTTAACCTCGCCAAAATGATGGTGCAGCAGCACATAGGCGGTGCCGGGCGCTTCCGGGCTGGTCCAGTTGCCGACGATGCCATCAAAACCGAACAGCGCCTTGACCGGATCGCTCTCGAACCAGCGGTCAAGGATTTCGGAAGCGGAACAGGTAAAGAGATCCAGCACATCGCGGCGTGCTTCCAGCGATAACTCGGCAAACTGGCGGCCCAGCGATGCAGCCTTGAGAAGTTCGGGAACCGCTGAAATCCAGTTGCCCTTGGTGACATTGGGTGGCGTGCGCAGCAACAGATCCCGCAACACATTGGCGGCAGCGGCGAGCATCGCATCAAAGCCATCAAGCGCCTCGGCGTCGCGGGGTGAAAACTGCGCAACGGACGCCTTGGTCAGGCCGGGCCCGGCTTCGAGTGCGCTGCCATCATCCAGCGGAAAGAAATTGTTCATGCGCCGCTCGACAATCTCAAGCCCGTGACGGCCGAGCTCGAGATCGTTGATCACCTTGGGATTGAGCAGCGAGACGGTGTAGGAAGCCACCGAATTGCGAAAACCGGGATGAAACTCCTCGGTGATCGCCGCGCCACCGACAATTTCACGTTTTTCCAGAACGGTTACCTTGTGGCCAGCTTCAGCCAGATACCACGCACATACCAGCCCGTTATGGCCGCCGCCGATCACAACTGCATGCTTCATGTTGATCCACCTCGCGATTTCCGGCGCATCCTGCACCGGGATTTATCGCCGGTGCAACGGTGCTGACAAGCACGATGACAAACTCAGGAATCGCTGGTGGTTTTTCTTGGGGAGAATTTGGCGCGGGCAATCCGGTCGACGACTTCGGTTGTCATCTCGGCACTGAACTTGATGTGCAATCTGGATTCCGACCGGGCAATAACGGCGCAGGAAATTTTCGCGGGCAACCCGTCAAGCACCAGGTAAAGGTGTTCCGGCACCTGATCGCTCAACCCGACGGAGACCAGGCAGCCGCTTTCGGACAGATCGAGCATTTTGCACGGCTGCGACGTGTAGCCCCGCACACCGCGGCGCAGGTAATACACCTTGCCCGGCACGTTGGTCGCACGCCGGTGATGGGCGCGGCGCTCGGTGCCCCCCACGCGTGTGAGATAGTGTCCGTCCTTGCTCACTTCGGCCTCGATCATACCCCTTTAACACCCCATATCAGAGCGCGGTTAAGTCCCGGTATATTTATGGGTAGCCACAATCAGGGTGCAGTGCAGATGGACCAGCGGTGCGAATCAGCGCCACCTGCGCGATCTTCTTTCAGCAGAACCTGCCACCCAGCTTGACGCCGGGCGCGTGGACGTGCCGAATTGGCCATGGCTTCGCTTCTTGATGATTCGCCCACAAATGCCGCCGAATTTACGGTCAGTGAACTGTCGGGGTCGATCCGCCGCACCGTCGAAGACGCGTTCGGCCATGTGCGTGTGCGCGGCGAGATTTCCGGGTATCGCGGCCCGCATTCCTCCGGTCACGCCTATTTTTCACTGAAGGATGATCGCGCCCGCATCGAGGCGGTGATCTGGAAGGGCACGTTTTCCAAGCTCAAGCACCGCCCCGAAGAGGGGCTGGAGGTGATCGCCACCGGCAAGATCACCACCTATGCCGGCTCGTCCAAATACCAGATCGTGATCGACTCGATCGAACCGGCCGGCGCCGGCGCGCTGATGGCGCTGATCGAGGAGCGGCGGCGCAAGCTTGCCGCCGAGGGTCTGTTCGAGGACGCACGCAAGCAGCTGCTACCGTTCATGCCGAGGGTGATCGGCGTTGTCACCTCGCCCACCGGGGCGGTGATCCGCGATATCCTGCACCGGATCGAGGACCGTTTTCCAGTACACGTCATTGTCTGGCCGGTGCGGGTGCAGGGCGACACCTCGGGCGACGAGGTGGCGCGGGCAATCAACGGTTTCAATGCACTCGACCCGAATGGACCAATCAAGCGGCCGGACCTGATCATCGTCGCCCGTGGTGGCGGCAGCCTCGAAGATCTGTGGGGCTTCAACGACGAGGCGGTGGTGCGCGCGGCAGCCGCATCGGGGATCCCGCTGATATCGGCGGTCGGACACGAAACCGACTGGACCCTGATCGACCACGCCAGCGACCGCCGCGCACCGACACCAACCGGGGCAGCAGAGATGGCGGTTCCGGTGAAAGCCGATCTCGAGGCACAACTGGCCGCACTCGCAGCAAGGCTCAAATCCGCGCAATCGCGGATGCTCGACCGGCGTCGCGAGGCACTGCGCGGGCTGGCGCGGGCATTGCCGACGCTCGACAGCGTGCTGGCGCTGCCCCGGCAAAGGCTGGACCGCTCGGGCCAGGCGCTGGGCCGTGCGCTCGAACTCAACACCGCCAATCGCCGGCAGGGATTTGAACGGCAAGCCGCACGGGTGACGCCCTTTGCGCTGGTTTCGGCATTGCGCGAAAAGCGGCAACTGGTGGGCGAGAAGAGCGGCCGCGGCGACCGGGCGATGGACCGACGCCTGGAGGTGCTGCGCACCCGGCTGGACCGGCACGCGCTGGTGCTCTCAGCGGTACCGCGACGGATCGGCGAAGCGCAGGTACACGGTCGCGAACGGCTGACCGAACTCACCCGTCGCATTGATGCAGCACTCACGCAGATGCTCAGCCAGCATCGCCGCGGGCTGGCGGCGCAGACGCGGATGCTGCAGTCGCTGTCCTACCAGAGCGTGCTCGGGCGCGGCTTTGCGGTGATCCGCGATCAGGACCGGCAATTGCTGTCACGTGCGGCGCAGGTAAAAGCAGGCGCGGCGATTGCCATCGAGTTTGCCGATGGCGAGATTTCGGCACTGGTCAGCGGAACCGACCGGCCGGCCGCCAAAGCCGCAAAGCCGGCAAGGGCAAAGCCAGTCAAAACCAAGACCGACCAAGGGTCCTTGTTCTAGATCGTTTCGTATCCGGACTGAAATGGCCGATGCATAAACCTGCGATCCCGCAACAAAGCACAGGACGCAGTTTCCTTCGGATGCCTGGGTGTCTTGATCAGGCCCATTCGCCCTTGCGCATCACCGGCACCTTCTCGCCATCGGCGCGAATGCCGTCGATGTCGATCTGGTCGGAGCCGATCATCCAGTCGATGTGGATCAGGCTGGAATTGCCACCCTTGGCGGCAATCTGCTCGGGCGTCAGCGACGCACCATCGACAAAGCACTTGGAATAGCACTGGCCGAGCGCGATATGGCAGGAGGCATTCTCGTCAAACAGGGTGTTGTAGAACAGCACGCCGCTGGCCGAAATCGGCGAGGAATGCGGCACCAGCGCGACTTCGCCGATGCGGCGCGAGCCTTCGTCGGTGTCGAGCACCTTGAGCAACACATCTTCGCCCCTGGAGGCGCTGGCCTCGACAATCCGGCCTGCTTCAAACCGGACCTGGATCTCATCAATCAAGGTACCCTGGTAGGACAGCGGCTTGGTGCTGGAGACGGTGCCTTCGACCCGGTGCGCATGCGGCGTGGTGAAAACTTCCTCGGTGGGAATGTTGGGGTTGCAGGTCACTCCGTTCTTGGCGACGGAAGCGCCGCCATGCCATTCGTGATCATCGGCCAGGCCAATGGTGAGATCGGTGCCGGGACCGCTGTAGTGCAGCGCCGAAAAACGCTGGCCGTTGAGCCAGGCCGAGCGTTCGGCGAGCACGGCGTTGTGGCTGCGCCAGGCTTCGATCGGATCTTCGAGATTGACCCGCGAAGCGGCAAAGATCGCCTCTGCCAGCTTGCGCACGGCCTGGTCGATCGGCAGGTCGGGGAACACCTGCGCGGCCCAGGACGGGCTCGGATAGGCACAGATGTTCCAGTTGATGTCGAAGTTGGAGATATGCTCGAGCGCCGGTTTGTAGGCGATGGAATTGGCGGTGTTGGCGCGCGACACGCGGGCCGGGTCCTGGCTGGCAAGTAGCAGCGGGTTGTCGCCAGCGATGGCAAGCCGTGCGGCGCCATTCTCATAGGCCTTGGCCATGCCATCATAGAGCCAGCTCGGCGCCCGGTCGAAACTTGCGTCGGGCGCATGGCTGTAACGCGCCAGCGTCGCCTCCTCGTCGGAATAGAATGTGGTGACAAGACCGGCACCGGCCGCATAGGCGTGTTTGGTGATCAGCCGCGCCAGCGGCAAGGCGGCGATCGGCGCCGTCATCACCAGATCCTGCCCCACCTGCAATTGCAGACCGGTGTGGACGGCGACCTGTGCAAGTTTATCAAGCTGGACGGGATCTACGGGTTCGGCGGAAACGGAGAGATTGGTCATGAGGCGCCTGTCTGCAATGGAGTGGATGACCGAGACTTAATACCCCCGGCCGCGAATATGAAGGCCCAAGCGGGTTTTTGCCGCAGCGGTTCAGGCAACGATGGCCGCGGCGGTCGCCTGCAATGCTGCCTGCGCATCCTTGGGATCGAGCCGGAGCTGCAGCCCGCGCTGGCCGGCATTGATGAAGACATAGGGTTGATCGAGCGCTGCGGCTTCGATCACGGTCGGCACGTGTTTTTTCTGACCGAACGGGCTGATGCCGCCGACATGGTAACCGGTAAGGCGTTCGGCATCGGCAGGCTTCATCATCGCCGCCGATTTGCCGCCAAGGGCTGCCGCAAGTTTTTTCATGCTGACTTCCCGGTCCGACGGCAACACGGCGCAGACCGGCTTGCCGTCGAGTTCCGCCATCAGCGTCTTGAGCACCCGGGCCGGGTCCTCGCCCAGCGCATCGGCAGCCTGCAAGCCGATGCTGTGGGCGTCGGCATGATAGGCGTAGTCGTGAACCGTAAAGCCGATGCCGAGTTTGGCGAGCGCCTGGGTGGCGCGGGTGGTTTTGGCCATTTCAACCCTCCTTAAGCGAAGAACTGCTCATAGAGGTCAGGCTTGAAACCGATGATGATCCGGCTATCAGCCTCAAGCACCGGCCGTTTGATCATTGATGGCTGAGCCAGCATCAGGGCGATCGCCTTGTCGGTGTCGAGATCCTGCTTGTCGGCGTCATCGAGCTTGCGGAAAGTGGTTCCGGCGCGGTTGAGAACGGTTTCCCAGCCAGCTTCCTTGCACCAGCGCTCCAGATGGGTGCGGTCAACACCCATCTTCTTGTAATCATGAAACGCGGCCTCGACACCATGATCAGCGAGCCAGGCCCGAGCCTTCTTCATGGTGTCGCAGTTCTTGATGCCATAGATGATGACGGACATGCCTAACCTTTCAATTCCAGTATAATTTGGAATTCAGAAGCTTTTTCTCGATCAGATCGTTCAGCACCGACAATCGCACATATCCCGAATCACGAAAATTTTGCGGAATACCGGAGATTTGAGCAATCCCATCGACCAATTCCTTGACCGTATCCTCCAGTGAGCACTGCGGCTGGTGATGTGGGGCATGCTTCTTGTAGGATGTGAAATCAACCTTGTAGGATCGCTTGTCGGGCTGACCGGCGCTGTTGATTTTCACATTCACGTCCGGAATGATCTCGCCCACAGCCCTTGCGAGCTGCTTAATCTGATAGGTCCATTCGTCCGATCCGACGTTGACCGCCAGATAATGGCCGCCATTATCGGCCTTTCTCAGCAACGCCCATTCTATCGCCCGCGCCATGTCCTTGACCGCAATCAGTGGCCGCCAGGGCGTACCGTCGCTCAAGACTTCGATCTCGCCCTTGAGCATGGCAGAGGCTACGAAATCATTGAGAACCAGATCAAGACGCAGCCGATCGCTCATTCCGCACGCGGTCGAAAACCTCAGCGAGGTAATCACCGGCTTGTGGGCCGCCATATTCTCAAGTGCCTGTTCGACATCAACCTTGGACCGCGCATAGGCCGTCAGCGGGTTCAGCGTGTCGGTCTCTTTCCTTGGCTCATCGCCACCTGCGCCATACATGCTACAGCTTGAGGCAAACACGATGGTTTTTGACGACAGATCATCAATCTTCTCGATGACGTTGAGGCAGCCCTTGTGATTGATTTCATCGGTGACCTCGGCAAACTTCTCGCCCATCGGGTCATTGGAAATCGCCGCCAGCAGGACAATGCCATCGAACTGGGAAACAAATTCCCTAGTTATGTCGCGCAAATCTCCAAACACCTGTTGATCGCACATTGTGTCCGCCAGCCGATCGCTGGTGGTCAGGCAGTGGGAAAAATAGCCCGTGTCGTAGCCGACGATATAGGCATCCTTGATGGTTTCCCTGAGGTGACGGACCACGACTGGCCCCAGATAACCAAGATTGCCAGTAATCAGTATCTTCATTTTTCCCTGCCTTCAGCCGCCTAAAAACCTACTCCCACTCGATGGTGCCGGGCGGCTTGGAGGTGACATCGTAGACGACGCGGTTGATGCCCTTGACCTCGTTGATGATCCGGGTCGCGGTCTTGCCGAGGAAATCCATGTCGTAGGGGAAGAAATCCGCAGTCATGCCATCAACCGAGGTGACGGCGCGCAGCGCGCAGACGAACTCGTAAGTCCGTCCATCGCCCATCACGCCAACGGTCTGCACCGGCAGCAGCACGGCAAAAGCCTGCCAGATGGTGTCATACAGGCCGGCCTTGCGGATTTCGTCGAGATAGATCGCATCGGCCTGGCGCAGGATGTCGAGCTTTTCGCGGGAGATGCCGCCGGGGCAGCGGATTGCCAGGCCCGGTCCGGGGAACGGATGACGGCCGATAAAGCTGTCAGGCAGGCCGAGTTCGCGGCCCAGTGCCCGGACCTCGTCCTTGAACAATTCGCGCAAGGGTTCAACCAGTTGCATGTTCATGCGTTCAGGCAGGCCGCCGACATTGTGGTGCGACTTGATCGTCACCGAAGGACCGCCGGAGAACGAGACGCTTTCGATGACGTCGGGATAGAGCGTGCCTTGAGCAAGGAAATCGGCGCCGCCGATCTTCCTGGCTTCTTCCTCGAAGACCTCGATGAACAGCCGGCCAATGGTTTTGCGCTTGGTTTCGGGATCGGCTTCGCCCTCAAGCTGCGAAATGAACCGGTCAGACGCATCCACCATTTTCAGGTTGAGATTGTAGTGTTCGTGGAACATGGCAACGACATCGGCAGCCTCATTCATCCGCATCAGGCCGTGATCGACCAGGATGCAGCTCAGTTGGTCGCCGATGGCTTCATGGATCAAAAGCGCTGCAACGGAAGAATCCACGCCGCCGGACAATGCGCAGATGACCTTGCCGGAACCAACCTGGTCTCGGATCTTCTGAACCATCTCGGCGCGGTAGGCAGCCATCGACCAATCGGCTTTCAGGCCAACGATTTTGTGCACGAAATTGGATAGCAGCTTTGCGCCATCGGGCGTGTGCACCACTTCGGGATGGAACATGGTGGTGTAATAACGCTTGTCTTCATTGACCGAGATGGCAAACGGCGCGTTCGGTGAGGTGCCGATAACCTCGAAACCGTCCGGGAGCCGGGTGACGCGGTCGCCATGACTCATCCAGACCGGGTATTTCTTGCCGACTTCCCAGAAACCTTCAAACAGCGGCGAGGCTTTGAGTATCTCGACGTCGGCGCGGCCGAATTCGCGGTGATGACCGCCTTCGACGCTGCCGCCGATCTGTGTGCACAAGGTCTGCTGACCGTAGCAGATGGCAAGGATCGGAACGCCTGAATCAAACACCGCCTGCGGCGCGCGCGGTGAGCCTTCGCGGGTGACAGAATCGGGACCGCCCGAGAAGATCACGCCTTTCGGCTGCATCCGCTCAAAGCCTTCATCGGCGAGCTGGAACGGGACGATTTCGCAATACACGCCGGCTTCGCGCACCCGGCGGGCAATGAGCTGCGTCACCTGACTACCGAAATCGATAATCAGAATGGAATCGGGATGGGTGGTGTGGAGGATATCGTTCATGGCGAGCGATTAAGCCAAAGCCGCGCCGGATGCAATCGCCTGCTCTATGCGATCCACCGCTTGCGCCAGTTTTTCGTCAATCACATGCAGATATTCGGTCCAGTCGTCGACATGTGTGAGGTCTGCCTTTCCATCGGATATGCCGCGCAGGCCGATGACGGGGATATCAAACAGGCTTGCCGCCCGCAGCACCGCAAAAGTTTCCATGTCAACCATGTCGGCATCAATCAGGTCGTAGCCTGCGCCGGACACGATGTTGGCCCCGGTCGATAGCCGCGCTGTGGGGATCTCCTGTGCAAGCACCGGCAGGGCGAGCGTGGCGGGCAGATCCAGAAACGGGGTGCGACCCTTCTCAAAGCCGAGCGGGCTTGCATCCATGTCGCGGTAGCTCACCGAGGAAGCCTGGTAGATCGCGGTCTGCTCGAGCGTGCGGGAACCGGCGGAGCCCAGGCAGATCAGCCCGTCGACCGGCTCGCCGGCAAGACCCGCCAGACGTGCAGCCACTCTCATTGCCGCCTCGACCGGGCCAACGCCGGTCAAAAGCGGTTGAAAACGGGCCTTGAGATGCGGGCCATATTCGGGCGCGGCCGCCATCACATAGAGAATGCGGCGGTCTCCGACCTGCTTGATTTCGCCCTTCATCCAGCAATTCCCTCACGTCCACGCACCACCATCATGGTGCCGGTCATCGAGGCTATCAGCTTGGCCGGTCCGTCGCCGATGGCATAGGCGCGTCCGTCGCTGACAATGATGGTGCTGCCCGGCTTGGTGACCTCGCCGCGAAACAGAAAGCGCTCGCCCCTGCCCGGCGACATGAGGTTGATCTTGAATTCGATGGTCAGAACCGCGGCTTCCTCGGGCATCACCGAAAGTGCCGCGTAGCCGCAGGCCGAATCGAGCGCAGCCGACAGAATGCCAGCATGAAGAAAGCCATGTTGCTGGGTCAGGTCGTCGCGAAACGGCATTTCGATCTCGACAACGCCATATTCAACGCTGGTCAGCGCTGCGCCGATGGTGCGCATGGCGTTCTGACGGGCAAAGCTGTCGGTCACGCGTTGGCGGAAATTCTCGTCTGGCCTCTCATTCATGCGGCAATTCCTTTCGCAGGTGCGAAGGTGCCAAGCAGGCGGTCAAACGGCAAGCGAATTTTCGATGATGACCAGCTTAGAGCGGGTTTAGCCACCAGATTGCGCCGTTGAGCAGGCCGGCGAAGCTTACCCAAGCCGCATAGGGCAGAAACAGCAGTGCTGAAGGACGGTCGCGGGACCAGGCCATTGCGATAAAGGTCAGGATCGCCAGCAGCATGGCAACCAGTACCGCCAGCGCCAGATCCGGCCTGTGCAACGTAAAGAAAATCGGTGACCAGACGAGGTTCAGCGCCATCTGCAGGAACCAGATTTTGGGCAGCCAATTGCCGCGTTCGCGGATATAGACCCGCGCACCGGCGATGCCAATGAGTACGTAGAGTGCGGTCCAGACGGGTCCAAAGATCCAGTTCGGCGGATTGAAGGCCGGCTTTTGCAGGTCTTGGTACCAAGGGCCCGGAATTGATGAATATCCGACCAGGCTACCGGCGGCGACGGTCAGGACGACAAACAGGATCAGCGTCAGCGCATGCGATTTGGTCATAATTCCACCTTTTGTCGGTCAAGATCCATCATCTAGTGCGCTGCGCAGACCTCACCACCCCTGAAGGCTGTCAGATCTTGCGTCTGAAGCCGGCGAAATAAAATCCGTCTGTGCCGGTACGCCGTGGCGACAGCAACAGCCCCAGATTCTGGTCCGCATAGGGAACCGGCGCATCGGGATCCGCCGCCACGCTGCCCCAACGCTGCTTGAGGCTGATGGTTTCAAATTCGGGATGACGCTGCAAGAACGCCTTGACCCGATCGGTGTTTTCCTCAGGTAACAGCGAGCAGGTGACATAGGCCAGTTCTCCGCCGGGACGCACATAAACGGCGGCGGCATCAAGCACCTTGTCCTGATCGGCCATGCGATCAGCGATGTTCTTGTCGGAAATCCGCCACTTGGCATCGGGACGACGGCGCCAGGTGCCGGTTCCTGTGCAGGGCGCGTCAATCAGCACCCGGTCCATCTGCAACTCGAGCCCGGCCAGGTTTGACGGACGTTCCCGGATCTGGATGATCTCTGCACCGGCGCGGCGCATGCGCTCGACAATCGGCGCCAGCCGGCGGCGGTCGGCATCATAGGCGTTGATCTGCCCCTGGTTCTGCATGGCCGCGGCAAAGGCCAACGACTTGCCGCCACCGCCTGCGCAGTAATCAAGAATATCTTCGCCGGGTTCCGCGCCCACCAGCGCGGCCGCCAGTTGCGAGCCCTCGTCCTGAATTTCGAACCATCCGCGGGCAAAGCTGACTTCGCTGGTGGCAGCGATCTGGCGTTCGGGTCCTTTGCCGGATTCAATGCGCACGCCATGAGGTGCCAGACGGGTCGGGATCGCGCCCTGATCGGCAAAGGCTTCAAGCACCTGTTCGCGGCTCGTGCACAGGGTGTTGGCCCTCAGATCGAGCGGTGGACGGGCGGTCAGCGCCTGCGCCTCGGCGATCCAGTCTTCGCCAAAGGCGTTCTCGAACGAGGCTGCCAGCCATTCAGGAATATCGGCCTGCACATGCGCAGGCGCCGCCGAAAGATCCCGCGCCAGGCAGGCGTCGAGATGCTCCACACTCGGAATTTCGGGCGCGAAACGGTCACCATCAAGACTTGCGGCGAGCGCTTCCGGGGTGAGGTCCCATTGCCGCAGCAGGGTGGCGATGGCGAGATCAGCAGGCTGGTCGCCATCCATGATGAAACCATGCGAAAGCTTCATGCGAAGCGCGTCGTGGACCAGGTTGGAGATCGCCCCGCGGTCACCGGAACCGGCAAACCGGTGCGACAGTCCCCAATCCTTGAGGGCCTCAGGGACCGGTCGGTGCCGGGTGTCGATCTCCGACAGGACTTCAATGGCTGCTTGCAGGCGTCCGCCTAGGCGCATGGTCTGATCTCCAGGGTTGGCCCGTGCTAGCTTGTCAGGTGGCGCATAGCAAGCGATTCACCCGCAGTCGGCTAGACGCAACGGCCGCCATCAACCTCCATGGCAACCCCGGTTATCATCGCGGCCTCGTCTGAGCAGAGGAAACAGGCAGCGTTGCCCATGTCCTCGGGCGTCGAAAACCGGCCCAGCGGAATGGTCGAGAGGAACTTGGCGCGGATCTCGGGGGTGTCCTCGCCCATGAATGATTTGAGCAACGGCGTCTCGCCGGCCACCGGGTTGATGGCATTGACCCTGACGCCCGAGGGCGCGAGTTCGACGGCCATCGACTTGGTGGCGGTAATCATCCAGCCCTTGGAGCTGTTGTACCAGCTTAGCCGCGGCCGCGGGCTGACGCCGGCGGTGGAGGCGACGTTGAGAATGGCGCCCGCCCCCTTTTGTTTCATGGCCGGAACAAAGTGACGTGCGGTAAGGTATACCGACTTTACATTGACAGCCAACACGCGGTCGAAGTCATCCTCGGTGATGTCTTCCATGGCAGCGGGCAGATGGGTGATGCCGGCATTGTTGACCAGGATATCGAGGCCGCCGAAACGATCAAGAACGGTCTTTGCCATCGCCGCAACGCTGTCATTGCGGGATACGTCAACGGTGACGGCAAAGGCATTGTCGCCGAGGTCGGAGGCGAGTTGAGCAGCCGCGTCGGGATTGATATCGGCGATGGCGACGCGCGCGCCTTCACTGATGAATTTGCGGGTAATGCCCGCGCCGAACCCGGATGCGCCGCCGGTCACCAGCGCGGTCTTGCCTTCAAGTCTCATCGAATTCTCCCAAATTGTTTTATTGGCCATGCCAGACGGCGACGGTCTTCAGCACTGAAAATCCATACAGCGCCTCGAAACCCTTCTCGCGACCGTGACCGGACTTGCCGACGCCGCCAAAAGGCAATTCGACGCCGCCGCCGGCGCCGTAATTATTGACGAACACCTGGCCGGAGCGAATTGACCGGGCCAGCCGCATCTGGCGTCCGCCATCGCGGGTCCAGACCCCGGCGACGAGGCCGTAATCGGTGCCATTGGCGATAGCAACAGCCTCTTCCTCGTCGCGGAACGGGATGATCACCTGAACCGGGCCGAAGATCTCGTCACGCGCCAGGGCGTGGCTCGGATCGACGTCACCATACAGCGTCGGGCGCACGTAATGGCCGCCCATCGGCGCCGATTTCGGCATCTGGCCCTCGGCCACCGGCGCCAGGCCGTCCTCGTCGGCCTCGGCCAGAAAGCCCTGAACGATGTTCTTCTGCTTCTCCGAGATCAGCGGGCCAACAGACTTGTCCTCGATCGCCGCGCCAACCGTGAGCTCCTTGTAGCGTTCGCTCATCAGCCGAACCACATCCTTGTGGATCGAGGCTTCGACCAGGATACGCGAGGAGGCCGAGCAGGTCTGCCCGGCATTCTGAATGCCGGCATTGACCAGGAACGGCAAGGCCCGGTCGAGATCGGCGTCAGCAAAAACGATCTGTGGTGATTTTCCACCCAGTTCCAGCGTCACCGGGATCACGTTATAGGCAGCGGCCTGCTGGATCTTGCGGCCGGTCTCGAGCGAACCGGTAAAGGAAATATGGTTGACGCCGGGATGGGCGCAGAGCGCGGCGCCGGCTTCTTCACCAAGGCCGGGAACGACATTGAGCGCGCCATCGGGCAATCCGCAATCAGCGGCGATGCGGGCAAAGGCAAGTGCAGTCAGTGATGCTTCTTCAGCCGGCTTCAAAACCGCGGCGTTGCCCATGGTCAAGGCCGCGCCGACCGAACGCCCGAGGATCTGCATCGGGTAGTTCCAGGGAATGATGTGTCCGGTCACGCCATGCGGCTCGCGCAGGGTAAATACCGTGTAATCATTGAGATAGGGGATGGTTTCGCCGTGCAGCTTGTCGGCGGCGCCGCCATAGAATTCGAGATAGCGCGCCAGTGCCTTGGCGTCGGCACGGGCCTGGCTCAACGGCTTGCCGACATCGTGGGCCTCGAGCTTGGCCAGCCACTCGATGTTTTCTTCCACGGCGCGGCCGATCTTGGCGAGCAACCGGCCGTGTTCGGCAGCGGTCATGCGTCCCCATTCGCCGACAAGCGCTGCCTGGGCGGCGGTCACCGCGGCATCGATCTCGCTACGGCCGCCACGGGCGATGCGGCCGATCTCCAGACCGGTCGATGGGTCTTCGACAGTCAGGGTCTTGCCACCGCTGGCGCCAATCCAGCGGCCGCCAATCAGGCATTGGCTGGTGTCAAAGCCGGCGTCCAATTTGTCGCTCATGGCGAAATCCTTCTTCAATTCTCACTTGCCCGTGGTTTTCAGCTTGCGCGCGCCGCCAGCGCGGCCTGCAGCGATGGCGTCGAGGCCACCAGTTTTTGTGTATAGGGATGCTGCGGATTGCGAAAGACGGTTTCGGTCTCGCCCTGCTCGACAATCCGACCATCCTTCATCACCAGCACCCGATCGGTAATGGCGCGCACGACCGACAGATCATGCGAGATGAACAGGTAGGACAGGTCAAGCCGATCCGACAATGCCGCCAGCAGATCGAGGATCTGCGCCCGAATTGACACATCAAGCGCAGAGACGGCCTCGTCCAGCACGATCAACGCCGGCTCGATGATCAGCGCCCTGGCGATGGCAATACGCTGGCGCTGGCCGCCGGAAAATTCATGGATATATTTGTCAGCGTCCGATGATTTGAGACCCACCTCGGTCAGCGCCCGGTCGATCCGGCGCTCCAGCTCGGCGCCTTGTGGCGGCGATTTGACGAGATGGAACGGCTCCGTAACAAGCCGTCGGACTCGGTGACGCGGGTTGAAGGAATCATAGGGATCCTGAAACACCACCTGCATCCGCGCCCGCAGTTCGGGATGCGGGCCTTCGCCGGCACTTGAAAACGCATGGCCATTGAGGCGGATCTCGCCATCCTGCAGCGGATCCAGCGCCAGGATGGCGCGGGCCAGCGTCGATTTTCCACAGCCCGATTCGCCAACCAATCCAACATTTTCGCCATGCGAAATCTCGAAGCCGACATGATCGACGGCGCGAAACGGCGGCTGGCGAACGAACAGGTTGCGGCGCGGCTGTTCATAGTCGCGCACCACCTGCTTGACCGACAGCACCGGCGTGGCGGAGGGCTCCGGCTTGCGGCCACGATCGGGCACATGCGCTGAGGCCGAAAACAGCGCTCTTGTGTAGGGATGGCGCATGGCACGGAAGACCTCGCCGGTCGGCCCGGCCTCGACCACCGCGCCTTCCCTGAGAATGGCGATGCTATCGGCCAGACCCGCCACCACTGCCAGATCGTGGGTGATCAGCATCAGGCCCATATCCTCTTCCCGCACCAGTTGTTTGAGCAGGTCGAGGATCTGGGCCTGGGTGGTCACGTCCAGTGCCGTGGTCGGCTCGTCGGCAATCAGCAGCTTGGGCCTCAGCGCAATCGCCTGGGCGATCACCACCCGCTGGCGCTGGCCACCAGAGAGATCATGCGGAAACCGGTCGAGTGGAAACCGGTCTTCGGGCAAGCCGACGCGGTTGAGCATTTCACGGGCAATCACCAAGGCCCCGCGGCGGCTGGCGCCGGTATGGATCCGCACGGTTTCTGCGACCTGGTCACCGATGGTGCGGACCGGGTTGAGCGCGGTCATCGGCTCCTGGAAGATCATGCCGACATCGCGGCCGCGCATCTGGCACAGCGCCCGCTCGTCCATCGCCGCCAGATCGTTGCCGGCGACGTTGATGGCGCCCGACCAGTGGCTGCCGCGCGGAAGAAGCTGCATCACCGACAGCGCCGTCATTGATTTGCCGGAACCGGATTCGCCGACAACACCGAGGATCTGGCCGGGATCGAGCGTCAGATCGATGTCGTGCAGCACGGTAGAGCCGTGAATATCGACCTTCAGATCGGAAATCGAGAGCACACTCATGAGCGGCCATGCCTGAGCTTGGGATCGAACAGGTCGCGCAGCCCGTCGCCCATCAGGTTGAGGCCAAGCACGGTGATGATAATCGCAAAGCCTGGAAACAGCGCCATGTGCGGCGCCAGCGAGATCAACGTCTGGGCATCGGCCAGCATTCGGCCCCAGCTTGGCAGCGGCGGCTGCGCACCAAGCCCGACATAGGCAAGTGCTGCTTCGGCAAGAACCGCCAGCGAGAACTGGATGGTGCCCTGGACAATCATCAGATTGGCAATATTGGGCAGGATATGCTCGACCGAGATCCGCGCCTTGTTCTTGCCGGCAACCCGGGCGGCTAGAATGAAATCCCGGGTCCACAGCGACAACGCCGCGCCGCGGGCAAGTCTCGCGAACACCGGCACATTGAAAATACCGATGGCGATGATGGCATTGATGGCGCCGGGGCCGAACACCGCAGTGATCATGATTGCCAGCAGCAGCGACGGGAACGCAAACACCAGATCATTGCCGCGCATGATGATTTCGTCGATCAGGCTGCCGCGCCGGGACGCTGCATAGAGCCCCAGCGGCACCCCCAACACCATGCCGATGCCGACTGCGACAAAGGCCACGGCAATCGACACGCGGGCGCCGACCATGATCATCGAGAACATGTCACGCCCGAAATGATCTGTGCCGAACCAGTGAACCCACGACGGATTTTGGAGCTTGTTGGCGATATCGAGCTTGGTCGGATCGAACGGGGTCCAGACAAAGGACATCAGCGCGGCCACGATGAACACCGCCGACAGCACAAGGCCGATGACGAAGGCGGGATGGCCCAGCGCCATGCGCAACAGCGAGCGGTTGGAGACCGTACCGCTCATGGGCGCCGCCGGCGCAGGCGCGGGTCAGCTGCAGCATAGGCAAGATCAACCAGGAAGGTGACGACAATGACAGCAAAGACCAGAAGGATCACCACCGAGCGGACCACGATCAGGTCGCGCTGGGTGATGGCCTGAAACACCAGCCGGCCAAGGCCGGGCAGGTAGAACACGTTTTCGATGATGATGCCGCCGGCGAGCAGGAACGAGAACTGCAGGCCGATGATGGTCAGCACCGGGATCAGCGCGTTGCGCAGCGCGTGCCGCCACAATGCCTGGCTGCGGCTCAGCCCCTTGGCACGGGCTGTGCGCATGAAATCCTCGTCCAGCGTGTCGATCAGCGACGAGCGCATCACCCGCGCGAGAATCGATGCCTGCGGCAGCGCCAGCGCGATTGCCGGCAATGTCAGCGCCTTGATGGCCGGAAAGAAGCCTGATTCCCAACCGGGGAAACCGCCGGCGGAAAACCAGCGCAGATTGATTGCGAAGACCAGGACCAGGATCATCGCAAACCAGAAGTTCGGGATTGCCACGCCAAGCTGGCTGACGCCCATGACCGAAAAGTCAGTGGCCGAATTGCGGCGGGCGGCGGCAAGGATACCGGCGGGAAAGGCGATCAATGTCGACAACACCAGCGCATAGAGCGTCAGCGGCAGCGAGATCATCACCCGCTCGGAGATCAGCTCGGAAACCGGAACCCGGTAGGTGTAGGAGACGCCGAAATCACCGTGAAGCAAGCCCGCCACCCAGCTCAGATAGCGCAGCGGCAACGGACCATCGAGACCAAGCTGGCTGCGCAGTGCCGCCACCGCCGCCGGGTCGGCGTTCAGTCCCATCATGAACGTCGCCGGATCGCCGGGCACCATTTCCATCACCAGGAAGATGACCAGGCTTGCCGCAACCAGGCTGAGCGACAGCGACACGAATCGCCGCAGGAAATAGGCGGTCATCGGGCAGGATCCCCGGGCATCAGGGCGCGGGGGCCGGAAATCTGACCGGCCTCCGTGCTGGTCTCAGGTGTCACTTTTCCCAAAAGACGCCAGTCATGTCGTTGGCCTGGGTCGGCGAATTGGGCCACAACCCCTTGAGCTTGGCGTTGGCGACACCGGTACGGGGCAACTGGAACAGATAGGCGTTGACGTAGTCGTCAGCGATCTTCTTCTGCGCCGCCTGCATCAGTTCAGTGCGCTTGTCGGGGTCGGTGGCCTTGTCGAGATCGGCCATGATCGCCTTGAAGGCGGGGTCGCCATACTGGAAGTAATAGTCATCACGGGCGTAAATGCCGATGTCCATCGGTTCGGTATGGGAGACGATGGTCAGATCGAAATTCTTGGCCTTGAACACGTCGGAAAGCCATTGCGCCCATTCGACATTGGTGATGTCGACATTGATGCCGACCTCGCGCAATTGCGCGGCGATGATTTCGCCACCACGGCGGGCGTAGCTCGGCGGCGGCAGCTTCAGCGACAGGGTCAGATCTTTGACGCCGGCTTCAGCCAGCAGCGCCTTGGACTGTTCCGGATCGTAAGCCGACTGCGCGGTGAGATCGACATAGGCAGGGTTGTGCGGGGCGAAATGGGTGCCGATCGGCGTGCCGTAGCCGAACAGGGCGCCATCGATGATCGCCTTGCGGTCGATGGCATGGGCGATCGCCTTGCGCACCGTGATGTTGTCGAGCGGCGGCTTCTTGTTGTTCATCGCCAGAATGGTTTCGCCCTCGGACGAACCGATGATCACCGAAAAGCGCGGATCGGCCTCGAACTGGGTGAGGTTTTCCGGTGCAGGAAAGGCCGGGAAAGCATCAAGGTCGCCGGTCATCATCGCCGCGAAAGCAGCCGTCGGGTCGGAAATGAACTTGAACGTCACATGATCGAGCTTGACCGCCTCGCCCCAGTAATCGGGGTTGCGATCGAGTTCGACCCGGTCGCCCTTGACCCATTGAGCAAACATGAAAGGGCCGGTGCCGACCGGCTTGGCGGCGTTGCCGTCAGCGGATTCTGGCGCCACAATCACCGCGTCGCCCCAGGCCAGGTTGAACAGGAACGAGCCGTTCTGCTTTGACAGCGTCACCTTGACCGTGGCCGGATCGACCACATCCACCGAGGCGATGTCGGCAAACAGTGCCTTCTGGGCATTGGTCGAATCTTCGGCGCGGGCGCGGTCGAGCGAAAACTTGACGTCATCGGCGTTGAAATCGGTGCCGTCATGGAACTTGGCGCCTTCGCGCAGGCTGAAGGTGTAGACCAGGCCGTCATCAGAGATGGTCCAGCTCTTGGCCAGCGCCGGCAGGATCTCGCCATCGGGACCAAAACGGGTGAGGCCTTCGAACAGGTTGGCGTAGAGCACTTCGTCGATCGCCGCCGCGGCGCCACCGGTGGGGTCGAGGTTCGGCGGCTCGAGCTGCATGCCGATGGTGGCGTCCATCTTGGCAGCCATCGCCGGCGTGACGCCGAGCGCCAGCCCCAAGGTCAGGATCGAAACGGCAGCCGCCGCAATCGGGTTCTTTGTCATCAGGCTTTCCTCGCTCCCAGTGAGACGGCGGCGTTTTACGCGCGACCATGCAAAAGATCATCCAGTGCGAAGGCCATCACCTTCGCCGAATCGACCATGTCGTCAATCCCCACATATTCATCCGGCTGATGCGCCAGATCGAGAATGCCGGGCCCATACGCAATACAGTCTTTCAAGCGACCTATGCGGTCAATATGTTTCTGGTCATAGGTTCCGGGCGAAACCACATGCACCGGCTCGCAGGCAAGCGCCGAGCGGATGCCACGTTCAACGGCCTTGACCACCGGCGCATCGACCGAGGTCATAGTCGGGCTAACCTGCCAGAGTTCTTCGAAATCATAGCGGAACCCCGGCCGTTCCGATTTCACCCGCTCCAGCAGCGTGATGATTTCCTCGCGCACCTCGTCGGCCTGTTCCTCGATCAGATAGCGCCGGTCGATCACCATCCGCGCGGAATCGGGGACGCAGGCTGAAGGAAAGCCGGTGAAATCCGGCTCCGGCTCGGCCTGGCCGCCATGCAGCGAATTGATGTTCATGGTCGATTGCCGGGCGCCATCGGGAACCACCGGCATTGCCGTGTGCTTGCGCGCGAGAGCCGGAAACAGCGAGGTTTCCATTTCGGAAATCACCGCGCCCATGTGCCGAACCGCACAATCGCCCAGAAACGGCATCGACCCGTGGGCGATGCGGCCGTGGGTGCGAATTTCGGCCCACATCACGCCGCGATGACCCAGACAGATGCGGTCCTTGTTGAGCGGCTCGGGGATGATCACATGCTGGACCCGCTCGGGTGAAAAATAACCCTGCTCGGCAAGCCAGGCGACGCCGCCATAACCGCCGGTTTCCTCGTCCGCGGTGCCGGAAATCTCGATGGCGCCGGGATAATCGGGCCAGAGCGCAATGAAGGCTTCCGCGGCGATGATCGAGGCTGCCAGCCCGCCTTTCATGTCGCAGGCGCCACGGCCATAGATCTTGCCATCGGAAACCGTTCCGCCGAACGGATCGTATGTCCAGCCGGCACCGGTCTCGACCACGTCGATATGGGAATTGAAGTGCACGCAAGGGCCGGCACGACCGCCTTCACGGCGGCAGACGACATTCCAGCGCGGATGCCGCTCGCTGTCGCCGGGCGTGCCTTCGGCGCGCAGCAGCTTGATGTCAAAGCCGGATTTCTTGAGGCGCTGGGCCAGATATTCGCAGATGTCGCGGTAGCATTCGCCCGGCGGATTAAGGGTTGGAATGCGGATAAGTTCCTGGGTCAGCGCCACCAGATCATCGCGCCGGGCGGCAATTGCCGCCGCCATGGACGTTTGTCGTGTCGAAATTGCCGCACTGTCCATCATGTCCTGCCTCCGACCGCGCGGGGTCACTGTAACGCTTTGATTTACTGCATGGTATCAGCGCCCAAATAGTCGAATTCGGGCGCCCATGCATTCGTCGCAGCGCACAATAGCGTGACAAACCGGTCTGGCAAGATGGACAGGTTCAGGAAACGACGCGGAAGCAGACCTTGGCAACGCCCGACTTGATCATCCCGAGCTCACCAGCAGCCGCCTTGGAAACGTCGATGATGCGCCCCTTGACGAAGGGGCCACGGTCATTGATCCGCACCACCACCGACTTGCCGTTGCGCGGATTGACCACTTCAACCTTGGTGCCGAAGCGAAGCTTGGGATGAGCGGCCGTGAGCTTGGCCGGGTTCATGCGCTCACCCGACGCGGTGAGCGAGGTCAACGCATACCAAGACGCGCGCCCGCAAGAGGGCTGAGCGGCAGAAGCCGGAGAGATGACAGCGACGGTTGCTGCGGCGGCCAGGATGCCGGCAAGGAACATCTTGCCGATACGTGCGTTGGTTCTTGTTGAAGTCAATTTTCAATCCCTTTTGGTGATGCCTCGGGTGTTGCACACCGAACCGGGCCAAAAGAAGATCCCCAAAATCACTTGTTGTTGCGTTTTGTTGCAATGCAGCAAAACCAATTTGCCGCGCGCGCAGATGTATCCGCAAGGATCATTTCAACACTCGGATTTCATGCGTGGATATTTTCGCGCAAATGGGTCGATTTGAGCCCGACAGGCGTCAGCGCGCCCAACGTCCATCGCGCCATAGCGCGCCGAGGCCGGCAGCATAGTCCGGATAGAGAAACTGATAGCCGGCGGCCTTGATCGCCTTGTTGGAAACGCGTTTGTTTTCGCCATAGAACGAGCGCGCCATCGGCGTCAGTTCCGCTGTTTCAAAATCGGTCTCCGGCGGTGGTTCGATCCCCATCAGCGTGGCAGCATGGGCGACAACATCCTGCGGTGGCGCCGGTTTGTCGTCGGTAACGTTGAAAATCCCCTCGCCCCGGTTTTTGGCAAGCATCGCGGTGGCGCCGCCGATGTCTTCGACGTGGATCCGGTTGAACACCTGGCCCGGCTTGATCAGACGCCGGCCCTTGCCTGCATCAAGTGTTTTGAGCGCATTGCGGCCAGGTCCATAGATGCCTGACAGGCGGATGATGGCGAGCGCCACACCGGCGTCAGCGGTCAATTTGCTCCAGCCCTGCTCGGCCTCGAGCCGGGCGATCGAGCGCCGGGATACCGGGCGGCAGATGGACTGTTCATCGACCCAGGCCCCGCCATGGTCGCCATAGACCCCGACGGTCGAGAGATAGCCGATCCATTCGAGTTTCGGCATAGCTGCTGCTAGCCCGCCCTCAAATGCCGACAGAATCGGGTCGCCACCGGCATCCGGGGAAATCGACATCACAAGGTGGGTGGTTTGGGTCAACTCTCTTGCCAACTCCGCTTCGGGCACGCCGCCAGCGTAGACATAGGGCGCAAGTCCGGCGTTTGCCAATTCGGCAAAGCGAGTCTTGCTGCGTGTGGTGCCACCGGCAAATTCGCAGGTCGGCGCCAGCGCCCGGGCGATGGCGAGACCGGAAAAACCGGCGCCAAGGATCATCAATCGCATCGTTGTTCCACTTCTGCCCTCACACCTTGCCCTTCAAGGCGATGCGCCATTCATCCGCAACCCCGTCGTCAGGATCGGTCCCGAAGGAAGCAGCCAGGCTATGCATCTCTTCGGGGTCCAGCAACTGTGACAGCGCCCAGACCGCCGCGCCACGCACCAGTGGCGCGGCATCGCTCAGAAGCGCCTTGCAGGCCGGAACCAGTGTCTGGTCGGCGCTGTTGCCGGCAGCAATCAGCACATTGCGCATGAACCGGTCGCGGCCGATCCGCTTGACCGGGGAACCCGAGAAGAAGGTGCGAAAACTCGCGTCATCCATGGCCAGGAAATCAATCAGCGGCGGCGATTGCAGATCGTCGCGGGCAACCAGCTTCGCTTCGTGGGCGACCTGCGCATATTTGTTCCACGGGCACGCGGCCAGGCAATCGTCGCAGCCATAGATGCGGTTGCCGATTGCGGTACGGAATTCGTGCGGGATCGCGTCCTTGTTCTCGATGGTGAGATAGGAAATGCAGCGCCGCGCGTCGATCTGATAGGGCGCAGGAAAGGCGTTGGTCGGACAGGCGTCGAGACAGGCCCGGCAGGACCCACAGTGATCGACCTCGGCGGTGTCGGGGTCCAGAACAACGGTGGTAAAGATCGAGGCCAGAAACAGCCAGGAGCCATGGCTGCGGCTGACCAGATTGGTGTGTTTGCCGATCCAGCCGAGCCCGGCCGAGCGGGCCAGCGGCTTTTCCATCACCGGCGCGGTGTCGACAAATACCTTGACGTCGCCGCCCGAGCGGGAGGCGAATTTCCCCGCCAGTTCCTTCAGCTTGCCCTTGATCAGGTCATGATAATCGCGGTTGCGAGCATAGACCGAGATGTTGGCGCTGGATTTTTGCTCAAGATTGGCCATCGGGTTGGTGTCGGGGCCGTAATTCATCGCCAACATGATCACCGAGCCGACTTCGGGCCACAGGGTTTTCGGATCGGCGCGGCGGGCGCTGGTTTCCTCGAGCCACTGCATCGAGCCGTGGCGCTCAAGCTCGACAAAGCGTGCCAGCCGCTCGGCGACGTCGGGTCCCGGATCGGGCGCGGTTATCGCCAGCGCGCAGAAGCCGAGCCGCTCGGCCTCGGCGGCCAGAAAGGCCTTCAGGCGCTCAGCCTTGATGGCAGCCTTCTCCGCGGCCTTGTCGGTCATCGTGGCTGGTGCGGAGGGGTCAGCTGTCGTCATCGTTTTAGAAATCGAGATCGGCGTAGTGGGAGACCGGCGCCAGATTACGAATCCGGTCAGCCAGAATTGGCCGGAACGAGGGCCGCGACTTGACCCGCTGATACCAGTCCTTGGCCTGCGGGTTGGCATTCCAGTCGATCTCGCCGAGATAATCCATCATCGAGATGGCTGCTGCGGCAGCGAGGTCAGCGTAACTGAGCCTGTCTCCGGCTAGCCAGGCACGAGAACCGGCGAGCCAGGACAGATATTTCATATGCTGGCGGATATTGGCCCGCCCGGCGCGCAGCATCTTCGGATCGGGGGCGCCACCGCCCTTATCTGCCGGCATCATCAGTTTGAGAACGCGCTCGCGCACCAGCGGCCGCGCGACATCGTGCTCGAATTTGATCAGGAACCATTCCATCAACCGCCGGATTTCGGCGCGCCGGAACGGGTCCTCGGCCAGAAGCCGCCGATCTCGCTTGAACACGCCAAAGGATTCATCGAGCCATTCGGCGATGATGTGCGGCCCGCACAGCGCGTGATTATTGTCAGTCATGCAGACCGGCAGGGTGCCGGCCGGATTGATCTTGAGAAACTCCGGACGCTTTTCCCAGACATTTTCTTCCACAAGCTCGGCCTCGAAATCGACTTCACCGAAGCACACACGAATGAAGCGGGACGCTGTAGAGGCTTTATGATGATACAAAATTGGCATGATGAAGCTGGACGTGATTGTGTTGGCGCCGGGGCGCAGGACTGGTCAGATTCTGGAAAATAGAGCTATAGGGTTTGACACGCGGCAAGACAAGCGAATCACTGATCCGGCTATGCCGGCGCTGTTTCGCCCTTGGCGCCTGGATAAACGCCAATGACGGCCACAAAGCGACACGGGGACGGCTCCGAATGAATGAAACGACACTCGTGGGCGCGGCCCTGCTTGGCCTGATCGAAGGCCTGACCGAATTCATTCCGGTATCCTCGACCGCGCATCTGTTGCTGGTGGGCCATTTTCTCGGATTCAAATCGCCCGGCAACAGCTTCGAGGTGCTGATCCAGTTGGGAGCGATCGGGGCAATCCTGTCGGTGTATTTCGCCCGACTGTGGAAACTTGCCACCGACCTGCCGTCAAGCCCGAAGGCGCGGCATTTTGTCGGCGCCATCCTGCTGGCTTTTCTGCCGGCAGCGGTGATTGGCGCAATGGCGCACGGGTTCATCAAGTCGGTGTTGTTCGAATCAACCGCGCTGATCTGCTGGGTGCTGATTGCCGGCGGTATCGTGCTGCTGGTTGTCGACCGGATGAAGCTGACACCGAAATACACCAATGTGATGGACTATCCGCTGTCGATGGCCTTCAAGATCGGGCTGTGCCAGACCTTGGCGATGATTCCGGGCACGTCGCGCTCCGGCGCCACCATTGTCGGCGCGCTGCTGCTCGGGGCGGACAAGCGATCGGCGGCGGAATTTTCGTTCTTCCTGGCGATGCCGACCATGGCCGGCGCCTTCACGCTCGATCTCTACAAGAATTACGATTTGCTGGCCGCCGATGATGTCGCGGCCATCGTCGTCGGCTTCGTGATGGCGTTTATTGCCGGAGTGGTGGTCGTGCGCAGCCTGCTGGACTTCGTGTCACGGCGCGGGTTCACGCTGTTTGGCTGGTGGCGGATCGTGGTTGGCACACTCGGCCTGGTCGGGCTGTGGCTTCTCTGACACTTTGATCTGATGCATATAAAATCGCGCTCAAATGAGACCATTCGAGCGCGGCATGCATGAGGCGGTGATTATTCGCTGAGTTGGGCGAGGCAGGGATCGACGCCGTAGGCCGGAGCGCAGCCCTTGGAATCAGCAACACTGCGGGGCGCAAAGGCAGACGCGGAGAGAATCACAACAACCGCGAAGGCGAATGCAGATATGACGGTTTTGCCCATGACTTTACTTCCTTGATCCATTTCATGCCCAATGCTGCGCACATTCGGTCGGTTCCCGCTTCTGCAGGATAATTAAATATTTCACCAAGACCCGTAAGGGACGGTGACGGCGTCTGGCGCGCGGCAATTGCCGGCTCAGCCAAAGGCAGGGGCGATCTACCCGGACCGGCAGGTCCAGGCAAGTGGCAAACCGCTGGCGGGGCCAATAAAGCCGAGGAAACTTAAATCATTCCTAACCATGCGCCATTCCGACAACACCACGCCGGATCATGTCGAGCGCAAGCACGGTGAGACAGACGCGGAAAGCCATCCGGAACCGCTCCTCAGGCATTTTCTGCAGAAAATTGGCGCCGACCCACGTTCCGGCGAATCCGGTCACAATCATCGCCGCAATCAACGGCAGCCAGGGGGTAAAGGCAAAGCCTGCAAGCGCAAAAGCAACCGTCTTGACCAGATGCTGCAGGCTCATCACCGCCGCCGTGGTCGCCTGCAAGCGCAAACGGTCGGGAAAGGTCTTCGAAAGCACCATAGCATTGAAGGGGCCCGTGGCGCCGAAGATCATCGTCAGGAAGGTGGTGATGGCGCCGGTGAGCGCGAAGCCGCGCGGCCCGATGGCAGCCAGTCGGGGCAGCTTGAGCCAGGTAATGAGCAAGATGAAACCGCCGAGCAGCGCCTTGAGCGTCGGATCGGCCAGCGCGCCGACCGCCAGCCCGCCGGCCCAGGCGCCGGGTATGGCGCCGGCCAGGAAGGCGGCGAGGCAGATCCAGGCGATGTGGCTGCGCAGAATCGAGCTGCGACTGAGATTGGAGCCCAACTGCACCGCGCCGTGCAGCGGGATGATGGCCGCAACCGGAACCAGATAGCCCATCAGTGCAAGCATGGCGACGCCGCCACCAATGCCGACCGAGACGGTCAGCGCCGAGGTGAAGAAACTCGCAATCACGAGCGACGCCGCAACCCAGAAGTCGAGCCCTTGCGGCACAAGGGCTGCGACAGTCTCGTAAAACTGAGCGCTCAGGCTTCGTTGCCGGTGCCGCTATACTGGCCTTGCGGCCGGTAGCGGGTGAGGTAGGACGGCAGGACCGCCTCGATCGTGGCAAGCTGCATGCCGAGGCTGGCGAGCGTACGGTTCTCGCGCACAGCTTCAGCGGAGACGACGTTGTCGGTCTTCAGCAGGGTTACCTGATCGCCAGTCAGAGGCGGCTCGATCAACGGAATCAGCGATGCGACCTTGCCGATCAGCGAGGCCAGGCTCCATGGCAGCGGCACCAGCACACGCTTGCGCTGGATGACGTCGAGCATTTCCTCAAGACATTGCTTGAAGCTCAAGACCCGCGGACCGCCAAGTTCGTAAATGGTGCCGGGGACAAGCAGGCCATCAACACTGCGCGCCACGGCCTCGGCGACGTCGCCGACAAAGACCGGCTGGAATTTGGTCTCGCCGCCGCCGATCAGCGGCAGGAACGGTGAAAACCGGGCCATTTCTGCGAACTTGTTGAAGAAGTCGTCTTCCGGGCCGAAAATGATCGACGGGCGCAAGATCACCGCATCGGGCAGAATCTTGGCGATCGCGGCTTCAGCACACCCCTTGGTGCGGGCGTAATCGGATTCGGCTTCGGTATCCGCGCCGATGGCGGAGATGTGGGTCAGGCTGGCGCCCGCGGCACGGGTAGCCTCGGCAACCGCGCGGGCGCCGAAATCCTGGACCGCATCGAAGGTGTTGCGTCCGGATTGGAAAAGAATGCCGACACAGTTGATCACATGATCCGATCCGGCCACGGCGCGGTTGACGGACTCACGGTTGCGCAAATTGGCCTGAATGGCGACGATCTGGCCGACCCCGCCGAGCGGCTGCAGGTGACCGGCAAGATCGGGACGGCGCACGGCAACGCGAATGCGGTAGCCGCGGCGAGCGAGCGCGCGCACCACATGGCGGCCAACAAAGCCGGAGCCGCCAAATACCGTGACGAGCTTGGGTTGGTTCAGCGATGACATTCATGCACTCCCTGACAGGATCATTTAAGCCGCCCGGCCTGAGCAGACGGATTGGGCCGTGGACGCATTCCAGCCACGCTCATAATCAAAAATCACCGCAAGGTGAAGAGCCTGAGGATGCGTCCCATCGTCTATCTTCGCCTTTATCGGCACCGCGCCGCCCCGAAGATCCTTGGATGATCACGGAGCAGCGGCGGCGGATTTTGTCGGATCAGGCGTCGTAGCCGTCGACGACGATCAGTTCGCCCTCGGAATATTGCTGCCGGATGGCGCGGGCCTTCTGGTAGGTCTCGGAATTGTAGCACGCCAGTGCGGCGGCACGACTGGGGAACTCGATGACCACATTGCGGGCGCGGGCGGTGCCTTCGAGAGAGTCGAGTTCGCCACCGCGAACCAGAAATTTCGCATTGTGTTCGATGAAAGCCGGCTTCGCGGTTTCCACATAGGCCTTGTAGCCCTCGGGGTCGCGCACATCGATGCGTCCGATCCAGTATCCCTTGGCCATATTCTCATCCTTCTATTGCTTGGTGTTTGATCTTTTCAGGCGTTTGACATTTCGGTGCGGATGGCGCGGACGGCGGCAGCCGGATCGGATGCGGCCGAAATCGGTCGGCCCACCACCAGATGGGTTGCACCGGCAGTCAGCGCGTCAGCCGGCGTCATCACCCGCTTCTGGTCGCCATGATCGGCACCCGAGGGCCGGATACCCGGCGTCACGATCGCCATACCCGGGCCGACAACGGCGCGCACGGCGGCGGCCTCCGCGGCGGCGCAGACGATGCCGCCCATGTTAGCCTCGCGCGCCTGCGCTGCGCGGCGCAAAACCAGTTGTTCGGGCGTGAATGCATAGCCGGCGTCGGATAGGTCGGCGGCGTCCATCGAGGTCAACACGGTGACGCCCAACAGGCACAGGCCGCTGCCGCTGGCGGCTTCAACAGCAGCCTTCATCGCTTTCGGGTAGGCATGGAGTGTCAGCATGTCGACGCCCATCCGGGCGACATTCTCGACGCCCTTGGCGACGGTGTTGTCGATGTCGAGGAGTTTCATGTCCAGAAACACCTTGCGGCCAGCGGCCTTGAGCTCGCGCGCCAGCGGCAGGCCGCCGGCAAAGGCCAGCTGGTAGCCGATCTTGAAGAACACCGCTTCGTCACCGATCCGCTCCACCAGCGCTTCGGCTTCGGCAACCGTCGGCACGTCGAGAGCGACGATGAGACGGGGATCGGCAATTGCCCGTGTTGAATTGTCGAGGTGTATCGCGGCGTTGGCCATGACGCTGTTCTCCCAAGCGCCGGGCGTTCGCAGCAACGCTTGATCGACGCTTTTTTCGCTTGAAACCAGGCAAGCCGGTTTCGTCGCCGTGAGGCGCTGGAAACCTTCATGCAGTCATTATCGGTCCTCGCATGAAGAGCCAGCGTTCGCAAGACCTGTCGCAACGATAAGCCCTCGCCTGCCGTTGCTACAGGCGGCCAAGCTCAGCGGCTGTTCATCATGGTGCAATGGGCAATCAAGGAGGTGCAAGTGCTGGCCATCATTGCTGCCGTCCGCTCGTCCTTTAGCCGCCCGTCAGCGTCGAAGGCATTGGCCGCACCGCCGACCGAGCATTGCTCGCTGATTACCTGGGTTCCGACATTCATCATCACCGAGCGGACATGGTAGAGACCGCGAATACCCGCGAACCGGCCATTGGAAGCTGATCCCAGCGCCACAAAACGGCCCTTCCAGGGCTTGAACGGCTTGTCGCCATCCCTGGCGATCAGACTGACCCAGTCGATCATGTTCTTGAGCAAGGGCGGAATTGACGAATTGTATTCGGGGCAACACAGGAAGACGCCATCCTGAGCGGCAATCAACCGGCCCAGCTTCAGGGCATTGTCGGGAATGCCCGACTGGTTCTTCAAATCCTCATCGACTAGCGGCAACGGATAATCGACGAGCGAAATCCGGGTGACGTCGGCGCCCTGGTGGGCGAGTTCGACCGATACGGCGGCAGCCAGGGAGGCATTGAAGGAACCGCTCCGGTTGGAGCCGGGGATGACGAGGATATTGGGAATCATGAATTACTCCGCTGGATAATTTGCCGCCTGCGGGACGGCGCAATGGCACTGGGCAAGGGCGGGGACAAGGCGCAAAGGCCTCAGGCGATAATTGCCTTGCGGCGATAGAGCCATAGCCGCGCCGGCGGCACATTGCGCATGACAAAATCGTGACGGATCACGTCGAAACTGCCGCTGCGCGGTGGCACCGGCGAGGCCGGCCCATAGGAAAACTGCACCACCGGCCGTCCACAGGGCAAGCGGTCGAGCAGATCTTCAATCAGCGCAACCCGGTCTGCGACAGGGAAATTCAGCAATGGGATGCCCGATATTGCGCAGTCGAAACGCTGTTCATTGAGCGCGCCGAGCGTCGTTTCAAGTTCGAAGGCATTGCCGTGAATGAACCGGACTTCGGGGAAATCGAGTTTCAGCCGAGTGTAGAACTGATGCGAGAATTCTACCGAGACAAGCTGGACCGGCGCCACACCGCGGGCAAGAATGGCACGGGTGATGACACCGGTACCGGGCCCGAGTTCGAGCACCGGCAAACCGGAGCCGGGATTGACGACGGATGCCATTGAACGGGCAGCGATCGATGACGTGGGCATGATCGCGCCAATATTACGAGGTCCATCCATCCAGACCCTGAAGAAACGGATTTCCTCGTCGAAACGCGCGGCGATCTCGCTTGGGAAAATTCATGCTCACTCCCCGCGCCACCCGCTGGCGCCCCACCCTTCCGCCATCTGGCGACATCATGCCGCCAGACACCGCGCTGCAGAAAGTTCAAATCGGCCCGGGTGCGGCAGATCAGTCCGTCAGCGTGTCAAAGAAACCCTTCATCCGCGAGAAGAAGCCGGAGGATTCCGGGCTGTTCTCCTTGGACGAAAGTTCCTGAAATTCCATCAACAGTTCGCGCTGGCGCTTGGACAGCTTCTGCGGCGTCTCGATCGAAATCCGGATATACAGATCACCCAACTGGGCCGAGCGAAGCACCGGCATGCCCTTGCCGCGCAGCCGGAGTTCCTTGCCGGGCTGAGTGCCTTCGGGAACACTGACGCGTGAGCGTGCCCCGTCCATGGTGGTAATGTCGAACTTGCCGCCAAGTGCGGCCGTGGTCATCGAAATCGGCACGGTGCAGAACAGATCCGCGCCTTCGCGTTGAAACACTGCGTGCGGGCGCACGGAAAGGAAAATGTAGAGATCACCGGAGGGACCGCCGCGCATACCGGCTTCGCCCTCACCGGAGAGCCTAATGCGGGTACCATCCTCGATGCCGGCCGGAATATTGACCGACAGCGAGCGTTCTTCGGTGACACGGCCCTGGCCACCGCATTTGGTGCAGGGGTCAGTGATGGTCTGGCCGCGACCGTGGCAGGTCGGGCAGGTACGCTCAATCGAAAAGAAACCCTGGGCGGCGCGAACCCGGCCTGCACCGCCACAGGTGGCGCAAGTGGTTGGCTGACTGCCGGGCTTGGCTCCTGATCCGGTACAGACATCGCAGGTGATCGAGGTCGGAACCCTGATCTGCGCGGTCTTGCCCTCATAGGCTTCCTCGAGCGAAATTTCCATGTTGTAGCGCAGGTCGGCACCGCGTTCGCGGCCGCCCGATGACCGCCGCCCGCCACCACGGCCGCCGCCCATCATCTCGCCGAAGATGTCTTCGAAAATATCCGAAAAACCGCCGCCGCCACCCATGCCGCCGCCCATACCGCCTGGGCCGCCCTGTTCGAAGGCGGCGTGACCAAACCGGTCATAGGCTGCGCGCTTCTGTGGATCTTTCAGGAACTCGTAAGCCTCGTTGATTTCCTTGAACTTGCGTTCTGCATCGGAATCATCGGGGTTCTTGTCCGGGTGAAACTTCATGGCCAGCTTGCGGAAGGCGCCCTTGAGCTCCTTCTCGTCCGCGCCACGCGCCACACCGAGTGTTTCGTAAAAATCCGCCTTGGCCATGATGCTCCGTCGACGTCCTGATTGCTGTCATCGCTTCCGGCATAGCCGGACGAAAACACGGGAACCGTAGTTCCCGGGTTTTGTTACATCCGCCTATCAGGCCGACTTCTTCTGGTCGTCATCGTCGTCCTTGACTTCCTCGAAGTCGGCATCAACGACCTTTTCGTCGCCTTCAGCCTGCGCATCGTCTTCGCCAGTCTCGGTCTGGGCCTGCTCATACATCGCCTGACCCAGTTTCATGGAGACTTCCATCAGCGTCTGGCTCTTGGCCTGGATGTCTTCGGCATCAGGTTCTTCAGCCTCGACCGCCGCCTTGAGTGCTGCAATCGCGTCGGCAATCGCCGTGCGATCTTCCTCGGAGACCTTGTCGCCATAATCCTTCAGCGACTGTTCCGAAGAATGGACGAGGCTCTCGCCCTGATTCTTGGCTTCCACCACAGCGCGGCGCTTCTTGTCGGCGTCGGCATTGGTTTCGGCTTCCTTGATCATCGCGTCAATGTCGGCGTCGGAGAGGCCGCCAGATGCCTGGATGCGGATCTGGTGTTCCTTGCCGGTGCCCTTGTCCTTGGCCGAGACGTTGACGATGCCGTTGGCGTCGATGTCGAAGGTGACCTCGATCTGCGGCACGCCACGCGGCGCCGGGGGAATGCCGACGAGATCGAACTGGCCGAGAACCTTGTTGTCGGCGGCCATTTCACGCTCGCCCTGGAAGACTCGGATCGTCACCGCATTCTGATTGTCCTCAGCGGTGGAGAAGACCTGGCTCTTCTTGGTCGGGATCGTGGTGTTGCGGTCGATCAGACGGGTGAACACGCCACCCAGCGTCTCGATGCCGAGCGACAGCGGGGTCACGTCGAGCAGCAGCACGTCCTTGACGTCGCCCTGCAAAACGCCGGCCTGAATGGCAGCGCCCATGGCGACCACTTCGTCCGGGTTGACGCCCTTGTGCGGCTCCTTGCCGAAGAACTTCTTCACCACTTCCTGGATCTTGGGCATGCGGGTCATGCCGCCGACCAGAACCACTTCGTCGATCTCGGCTGCCTGAAGGCCAGCATCCTTGAGCGCGGCCTTGCAGGGCGCGATCGTGCGCTGGACGAAATCATCGACCAGGCTTTCGAACTTGGAGCGGCTGAGCTTCATGGTCAGGTGCTTCGGGCCCGACGCATCGGCAGTGATGAACGGCAGGTTGATTTCGGTCTGGGACGCAGACGAAAGCTCGATCTTGGCCTTCTCGGCGGCTTCCTTGAGGCGCTGCAGCGCGAGCTTGTCCTTTTTCAGGTCAATGCCCTGCTCTTTCTTGAACTCGTCGGCCAGGTAGGAGACCAGACGCATGTCAAAGTCTTCGCCACCAAGGAAGGTGTCACCATTGGTCGACTTGACCTCGAACACGCCGTCGCCGATTTCGAGAACCGAAACGTCGAAAGTGCCGCCGCCAAGGTCATAGACGGCGATGGTCTTGCCTTCGGTCTTGTCGAGGCCATAAGCCAGCGCCGCTGCGGTGGGTTCGTTGATGATACGCAGCACTTCAAGGCCGGCGATCTTGCCTGCGTCCTTGGTAGCCTGGCGCTGGGCGTCGTTGAAATAGGCCGGAACCGTGATGACGGCCTTCTCGACCTTTTCGCCGAGGTAGGATTCAGCGGTTTCCTTCATCTTCTGAAGGATCATCGCGGAGATCTGAGCCGGGGAATAGCTTTCGCCATTGGCTTCGACCCAGGCGTCGCCATTGTCGCCGCGTGTAATCTTGAACGGGACAAGATCCTTGTCCTTGGTCACGGCCTTGTCTTCATAACGACGGCCGATCAGCCGCTTGACTGCAAACAGGGTATTTTCAGGGTTGGTGACAGCCTGACGCTTGGCCGGCTGGCCAACCAGACGCTCGCCATCTTCGCTAAAGGCCACCATCGACGGCGTGGTGCGCGCACCTTCCGCATTTTCGATCACGCGGGCGTCCTTGCCATCCATAACTGCAACGCAGGAATTGGTGGTTCCGAGGTCGATACCGATTACTTTCGCCATATTACTTTCTCCTTGAAGCGAGCTGCCGGGACCCGGTCAGGCGTTCCATACGACAGCCCCTAACGGGACATTGTTAAAAACCGGATGACATGCGCCGTCCGGTCCCTTCGCCCCCCTGTCGTCCGCCGGTTGTTGCGGTCATCGTCAGGGGCGTTGTCGGGTATATAAGAATGTCGCTTGAAGACTGCAAGCGCCGCGAACAGTACTGATTGCCGGTGGGCAGCGGTTTTTGTGCAGAAAACGAGCCGCTTGCAGGCTAATTTCCCATTAAAATGTCGAGCAGGGTGGTGCGTCGGCCTTGCGCGTCGGCCGGAGGCGGGGCGCCGATCTCGGCCGGCGGTGTCGGTCCACCGGTGGTGGGGGCGCCGGTGGCGTCGCGGGAAACAGGAATCGGGGCTAGATCGCGAACAAGTTCCGCCATCGGATCGGCGGCCGATGCCGGACCTTCAATCGCCACCGGCGGCAGCGGTCCGCCGAGCGGCAGGCCCGCCGGCTTGAGGCCTGCATGGGCGGCCTGCATATAGGTTTTCCAGGTTTCGGCGGGCAGCCCGCCGCCGGTGACTTTTTTCATCGGCGCACCATCATCATTGCCAAACCAGACACCGGTGGCCAAATTGGCGGTGTAGCCGACAAACAGCGCATCGCGGAACGACTGGCTGGTGCCGGTCTTGCCCGCAACCTGCCAGCCATCAAGCCTGGCCTTGCGACCGGTGCCCTGTTCGACGACACGGACCATCATCCGGTTCATCATCGCCGCAACTCCGGCGTCAAGCACCCGTGGCGGGTTGTTGTAGGTGTTTTCATAAAGCACCTTGCCGCTATGGGTAGTGATGCGGCGAATGACGTGCGGCGTCGCCTTGTAACCGCCATTCATGAACGGCGCATAGGCTGCGGTCAGCTCCAGCAGTGTGACCTCGGATGTGCCCAGTGCGATTGACGCATTGGCCTGCATCTTGGCCTCGATGCCGAGCCGATGCGCAGTCTTGACCACGGTTTTCGGGCCCACTTCCATGACCAGCTGTGCGGCGATGGTGTTGAGCGAAAAGGTCAATGCATCCGACAGTGTTACCTCGCCGCGGTATTTGCCGTCGTAATTTTCGGGCGTCCACTTGCCGATCTTGACCGGCGCATCATTGCGCACCGATTGCGGTGTCCGGCCCTGCTCGAGTGCTGCGGCATAGACAAAAGGCTTGAAGGCAGAGCCGGGTTGGCGTTTGGCTTCGGTCGCGCGGTCAAACTGGCTGGTGGCGTATTCACGACCGCCAATCAGCGCCCGCACCGCACCGGTGCCATCCAGTGATACCAGCGCACCCTGACCGACACGGAATTTGGCGCCCTTGGCGTCGAGACTGGCCTTGAGCGCCTTCTCGGCTTCGCGCTGAAGCTGGAAATCAATCGTCGTGTCGACCACCAGGTCCTGGGTGACCGGGCCGACAAGATCGGTGATCCGGTCCATCACCAGGTCGGCGACATAATTTTCCGAGCCGCTCCAGTAACTCTTGGCCCGCACCTGCGGGCTGGTCAGCGCGGTGGCGGTTTCGCTATCGGAGACAACACCCTGGTCCCGCATCGCAGCCAACACCACCTGGGCGCGGGCTTCGGCACCCTTGGGATTGCGCGCCGGCGACAGCCGTGACGGCGCCTTGAGCAGGCCTGCGAGCAACGCAGCCTGGGCCAACGTGACATCACGGGCGGGTTTGCGGAAATAGCGCCGCGAAGCCGCCTCGACACCATAGGCGCCGGAACCGAAGAACACCCGGTTGAGATACATTTCCAGTATCTGGTCCTTGGTGAACTTGTGCTCGAGCCACAACGCCAGCAGCACTTCCTGGACCTTGCGCTCAATCGTGCGTTCGGGTGAGAGAAACAGGTTCTTGGCCAGTTGCTGAGTCAGCGTCGAGCCGCCCTGGACCATGCGCCCGGCCATCGCATTGGCCAGCATGGCGCGGGCCAGGCCAATCGGATCGACCCCAAAATGCGAATAGAATCGCCGGTCCTCGATGGCGACCACCGCTTCTGGAATGTAAGGCGACATGTCTCCCAGCAACAGCGCCTCGCCGCCGGTGGCGCCGCGGTTGGCCATAATCTCGCCCTTGACCGACATGATCTTGACGTTGGGCGGACGATCGGGAATCGACCAGGTGGCGGCGCTCGGCATGCGCGCGCCGTAGAAGGCGACGATCCCGGCGATGCCGATGCCGCCCCAGATGGCAAATACGAAACTCCAGTAGACCAGCCCACGCAGCGCCCGCACCAGGCGGCCGCGCGAGGTCCTTGCCTTGGCTTGTCTCGCCTTCGGAGCGGCTTTCTTGCGGCGTTTGGCCGGCGGCTTCTTGCCCGCAACCCGTTCATCGGCAACGGTCCGGCCGGCAGCTTTCGGCTTGCCGCGCTCAAAGGACGGTTCGATGCGGCTTCGGGGAGTTGTCTTGCGCGCCATGAAGGGTCCGGATGCTCTCTGGTCCCGGGAGCGGCTTGGCGTCAACTCATCATGGCGCGAAGCAATCCGGGTTTTCGGTTCGACGCAGATCGGAAACGAACCCTGATTGACTCAGTCCGTCGCCGCGTTGCGATCGTGAGACACCCTAAATGCGACGATTTAAGGGGTGGTTAAGGAAACCACCCCTTGCAACGCAGTGCATCCAATTGGATGCGTAAAACATCGTTTAACCCAGGTTACGGCTTCGACAGAGCCTGCAGAATCCGCACCCAGGAGCGGATTCCCTTAGAAAACGATGTCAGGTCGTATTTCTCGTTGGGCGAGTGAATCCGGTCATCGGTCAATCCGAAACCGCACAGCACCGACTGCAGACCGAGAATGTTCTGGAAATCGCCGACAATCGGAATCGAGCCGCCCATGCCGATCATCACCGCCGGCTTCGGCCATTCATCGGTGAGCGCGTTGCGGGCCTTGGTGACCATCGGCGAATCAAACGGCAACTGGATCGCCGGCGATCCGCCATGCGGGGAGAAGCTGGCGCTGCAATCTTCCGGCAACCGCGCTTCGACATGGGCGCGGAACGCGGCGCGGATCTGGTCGGGATCCTGCTTGCCGACCAGACGGAAAGACACCTTGGCGGCGGCTTGCGCGGCAATCACGGTCTTGAAACCTTCGCCAGTATAGCCACCCCACATGCCATTGATCTCGGCGGTCGGGCGCGCCCAGGTGAGTTCGAGCACCGAGCGGCCCTTTTCACCGGCAGGAACCGAAAGGCCTACCTCACCCAGGAAACTCTCGGCGGTCTTGCCCAGATTGTTCCAGCTCTCGAGCACCTGTGCCGGGGTATGCTCGACACCGTCATAAAAGCCTTCGAGTGTGACACGTCCGGTTTCATCATGCAGATCCGCGAGAATTTTTGACAGGATCTGCAGCGGGTTGGCGGCAGCCCCGCCAAACAGGCCCGAATGCAGGTCACGGTCGGCGGCATGAATGGTCACTTCCTCCCCGACCAGGCCGCGCAACCCGACCGAGATTGCCGGCGTTTCCGTGTCCCACATGCCGGTGTCGCAAACCAGCGCGCATTCGGCCGTGAGTTCCTCGGCATTGGCCTTGAGGAACGGCTTGAGTGATGGCGAACCGGATTCCTCCTCGCCTTCAAACAGGATGGTGATGCGGCACGGCAGCGATCCGGACGCTGCCTTCCAGGCGCGGCAAGCTTCGACGAAGGTCATCAGCTGACCCTTGTCATCGGCGGCGCCGCGGCCGGTGATCGCCTTGCGACCCGGCGCGATCTCCTTGATTTCCGGCTCGAATGGCGGGCTGGTCCATAATTCCAGCGGATCGACCGGCTGAACATCATAGTGGCCGTAAAACAGGAAATGCGGCGCATCCGGCGTCGCACCGTCATGATGGGCGACCACCATCGGGTGGCCGGGCGTGTCGCGCAGGCTGGCGTCAAAGCCAAGACCGATGAGTTCATCAACCAGCCACTGGCCAGCACGGCGGCAATCGGCAGCAAAGGCGGGATCGGTGGAGATGGAAGGAATCCGCAACAGCCCGAACAAGCGCTCGAGGCTCTCGTCAAACTGGGCATCGGCAGCGGATAGGGCGGCGGTCAGATCGGTCATGGCAAGCTCCGGAAGGGAATCAGAAGCGGGCAGACTAGAACATCCGGCGATCAGGCGGAATCATCGAGCCGCAGATTAGATGGACTCCTGTTCCACGCATCCAATCGGTGGTACGCCACTTTCGCGCAAGGGGTGGGAAGCCGGGATCGGACAAAAGAAAAAACCGCCATGGCCGGAGGGGAGGCCATGGCGGCGTATTGGTCGGACAAGGACCGATTGAGGGGCGGGGCGGCCCTTGTCCTAAGTCTGGATGCGGCGGGGGACGAGCCGGAGGTCCAGACGTCGGCTTTTTATGTGCCGGTAATGATAATTTGGTAAGCTATTATGGCTTTTCAAGGACACGAACTGCGCGCAAAGATTACAATTTGGTAACCATTGTGTGATCGTGGAGCGGCGCATCACCGCTACCCAGGCCTTGCAGGCCGACGTCCGATAGCGGATCGCCCGGTTGCGCGTGTGAATCCATGACGGCCGGAGCGTTTGGCCTCCTGGGCAGCGAATCGTGTCGCTGGCCTCGTCAAAGATAAACCGGACCGGGCGGAAATGCTCGGAGTTCATCGCGCTGTGCTTGATAGGCGCGGCCACTTCTATGTCGTCACGTTCATAGTGGGCTATTTCCTCGGCATTCGAATAGCCGCCATCGGACAGCATCTGAAGCCGTTCGACCTTCAACACTTCCTTCGTCCCCATCGTCATGGGGCGGCTCGTCGCCTATTGATTTGGAAAGTGCTCAACGTGGGTTTCGGCGGTGCGCCCGAGGTACAAAGCGCGGCGGCCGGAGAACGACACGATATAGCCGGCGCAGCCCGCCACAAGCGCCTTCTCGCAGAAGCCCCTGTAGGTGTAGCCGGGGACCTGCTGTTGTGCTTCCCGGATCGCCGCCTGCATGCGCGCTGTATCGAATGCCGGTGCGATCGACGCATCGACCCGGTGCGCCGGTAGTTCGACGCTCTCGCCGTTGGGCAGGTAGTAGGTTGCGGTTGCCCGCCGAAAGTCAATCGCGTAGCTTTCGAAGCCCGCTTCCATTAACATTCCCACGATGTGTGGAAAGGCCATGGTGTTTCCCTCGGCTGCCTCAAGACAGGTCCGGGCAATGGCTTTCTGGTGTTCGTCCATTGTGATTTCTCCGTGGTATCCGTGGTAGGGCTGGATGACGTTCATTCGATCGGGATTGCAGTCATGTGGCGGCGTTGGGCCAGGCTCTTCAGGAGTCGCCCCAGTGTTTCCCGCTCAGCCCTGGTGAGACATTCGAAGAATTCGGCATCGTTGCAGTCGGCAAGCGCGGCCAGATCCGGCACGAGGGCACTGCCGCGATCCGTCAGCGCGAGTGTCTGCGCGCGGCCGTCGTCCGCGCTGGCCTCGCGCATGACCAGCGACTTCGCGATCAATCGGTCGGCGAGCTTAGTGATCGCTCCCCTTGACATACCCATATCGTCGGCAAGCCGGCTGGGCAGCATCGGCTCCTTACCATAGAGCGCGCGCATCAGGCTCCATTCGGCTACAGTCACCTCCTTGTCAGCCAGCTTGGCCGCGAAGGCGTGGGACACGTGGTTGGACACCATGCGCAGCCAGAAGCCGATGTGAGCAGTGAGGTCCGAAACAGGCTGGGTGGAAGACATTGCAACCTCATTAGTTGACTAGGAAACTATATCATTATGATTTCCTAGTTAACTAAATATGTCGCGGAGCTGCACATCGGCAACGGGCAATTTTCGCACAGCCTGTACCGCAAGCCACCTTGCGAAGCGCGATACCAGATAAACGATGTGGTTTCTATCACTTGCACCGGGTCAAATCGCTATGGATGCCGTCGACCGCTTGCGGATACGAATGGAGCAATTTTGCGCATGGCCGTGTCTGCGTCGTTTGCGCCGGCGATGGCCGGTAAACGGCGTGCCTGTGCATTTTGCATGCTCATAGGCCGCAAAGCGGATGGACCTTGGCGGCACCCCGCGCTAATCCTGCGCCATGAAAAAAGGTGATCATCTCTTCCTCGTTGACGGCTCCGGCTATATTTTCCGCGCCTATCACGCCTTGCCGCCGCTGACGCGCAAGTCCGACGGCCTCCCGGTCGGGGCCGTGGCCGGTTTCTGCAACATGCTGTGGAAGCTAATGGTGGACACCCGCGACACCTCGGTGGGGGTGACGCCGACCCATTTCGCGGTAATTTTCGACTATTCATCGAAAACCTTCCGCAACGAGCTCTATCCCGAATACAAGGCCAACCGCTCGGCGCCGCCTGAAGATCTGGTGCCGCAATTTGCCGTTATCCGTGAGGCGACACGGGCCTTCGACCTTCCCTGTATCGAGATGGAAGGCTTTGAGGCCGACGATCTGATCGCCACCTATGCGCGGCTGGCGCGCGAAGCCGGCGCCGATGTCACGGTGATCTCGTCGGACAAGGACCTGATGCAGCTGGTCGGCCCGCAGGTGTCGATGTACGATTCGATGAAGGACCGGCAGATCGGCGTGCAGGAAGTCATCGACAAATGGGGCGTGCCGCCCGAAAAAATGATCGACCTGCAGGCGTTGACCGGTGATTCGGTTGATAACGTGCCGGGCATCCCCGGCATCGGGCCGAAGACCGCGGCACAGCTGATCGGCGAGTTCGGCGATCTCGACACGCTGCTCGAGCGGGCCGGCGAGATCAAGCAGAACAAGCGGCGCGAAAACATCATCGAATTTGCCGATAAGGCGCGGATTTCACGCGAGCTGGTGCGGCTTCGCGACGATGTCGAGGTCACCGAAAAGCTTGACGAGCTGGTGCTCAACCCGCTCGACGGGCCGAAGCTGGTGGCTTTCCTCAAGGGCATGGAATTTACCTCGCTGACAAGGCGGGTGGCCGAGGCCACCGATACCGACGCAGCTGCAGTCGACGCCGCCGAGATCGCGGTTGACGCGGCTGCGGAACTGCGCGGACCCGATCTCGATCCGGGCCAATCTGCAGCGGCTAAAAACTCAACAGGATCTGGCGGCGACGACACGCCGCAGGATCTTGCAAAACGGCGCGCGGAAGCTGCGGTGGCGGCCAAGATCGACACCAGCGGGTACGAAACGCTGCGCGACATCGAGCAGCTGAAGCTGTGGCGCGCAATGGCGCGCGAAACCGGAGTGGTGGCGTTTGATACTGAAACCACCTCGCTTGACGCGATGCAGGCGGAACTGGTCGGCTTTTCGCTGGCGGTTCCCGAAACCGCACCCGATACCGGTGAGCTGAAGGTAAAGGCCTGTTATGCGCCGCTGATCCATTCCAACGGCGCCGGCGACCTGCTTGGCGGCGGCGGGTTGCAACCGGGACAGATGCCGGTGCGCGAAGCACTCGACGAGATCAAGGCGCTGCTGGAAGACCCGTCGGTGCTCAAAATCGGCCAGAACCTCAAATACGACATGCTGGTGCTCGCCCGCCACAACATCTCGATCGTCAGCTTTGACGACACCATGCTACTGTCTTACGTGCTCGACGCCGGCCGGGGCGGCCATGGCATGGATGCACTGGCCGAACGCTTGCTCGGCCACACAACCATCTCTTACAAGGATGTCGCCGGATCCGGCAAAAGCTCGATCCCGTTTGCCGAAGTGATGATCGACAAGGCCACCGCCTATGCGGCGGAAGATGCCGACGTGACATTGCGGCTCTGGCATGTGCTCAAGCCACGGCTGGTGGCCGAGGGCATGGCCACGGTCTACGAGCGGCTGGAGCGGCCGCTGGCGCCGGTGCTGATGCGCATGGAAGAACGCGGCATCCGCGTCGACCGGCAAATCCTGTCGCGGCTTTCAGGCGAACTGGCGCAGGGTGCTGCGGCGCTGGAAGCCGAAATCCAGGAACTGGCCGGCGAGAATTTCAATGTCGGATCGCCCAAGCAGCTGGGCGAGATTCTGTTCGGCAAGATGAGCCTTCCCGGCGGATCGAAGACCAAGTCCGGGCAATGGTCGACCTCGGCGCAGGTGCTCGAAGACCTTGCCGCGACTGGCCATGAACTGCCGCGCAAGATCGTCGACTGGCGGCAGCTGACCAAGCTGAAATCGACCTATACCGACGCGCTTCCGGGCTTCATCAATCCGGAAACCAAACGGGTGCACACCTCGTTTGCGATGGCTGCGACCACCACCGGCCGACTGTCGTCGTCCGATCCCAACATCCAGAACATCCCGGTGCGCACCGCCGAGGGCCGCAAGATCCGCACTGCCTTCATCGCCGAGCCCGGCAATGTGCTGATCTCGGCAGATTACAGCCAGATCGAACTCAGGGTGCTGGCGCATGTCGCCGACATTCCACAGCTCAAGCAGGCTTTCGCCGATGGCATCGACATTCACGCCATGACTGCGTCGGAAATGTTCGGCGTGCCGGTGGAAGGCATGCCGTCGGAAGTGCGGCGGCGCGCCAAGGCAATCAATTTCGGCATCATCTACGGCATTTCGGCGTTCGGGCTGGCCAACCAGCTCAGCATCGAACGTTCGGAGGCGGGCGAATATATCCGCAAGTATTTCGAGCGGTTCCCCGGCATCAAGGACTACATGGACGCCACCAAGGCGGAAGCTCGCGAGAACGGGTTTGTGACGACAATCTTCGGCCGCCGGGCGCATTACCCCGAAATCAAGTCACCGAACGCGCAAGTGCGCGCCTTCAACGAGCGCGCCGCCATCAATGCACCGATTCAGGGCTCCGCCGCCGACATCACCCGCCGCGCCATGGTGCGGATGGAGCCGGCGCTCGACGCCGCCGGTCTGAAGGCGCGGATGCTGTTGCAGGTGCACGACGAACTGATCTTCGAAGCAGCGGAAACTGACGCGGAAAAGATCATTCCAACCATTGTCGAGGTGATGGAAAACGCAGCCATGCCGGCCATCGACATGGCTGTGCCGCTGAAAGTCGACGCCCGCGCCGCGCTCAACTGGGATGAAGCACACTAACACGCGCCCTCCGGTCGACGGCATGCCCATCAAAAACGCTGCGATCAGCGACAGCGATACACGCGCGAATCACCAAATTGTGACGCTGCGGCAAGGTCGCTTCGATTGACGGCAACGGGGCCGTGTGGTGTCTGACTTCAACACCAGCCGACTGATGAGGGACACGATGTTCAAATTGCCATTTGTTTTCGCTGGCGCGCTTGCCGCCGCGCTGGCGCTCGCCCCCTCCGCCAATGCCGTCGATCCGGATCCGCATGACTGGGATGCGGTGCTGGAGGCTGCGCGCGGTCAAACCGTCTATTTCAACGCCTGGGGCGGCTCGGAAAACATCAATTCCTACATCGACTGGGCCGGACAGACGCTGAAACAGCGCTATGGCGTTACCGTCACCCACGTCAAGCTGGACGATACCGCCAATGCGGTGGCCAAGGTTCTGGCCGAAAAGGCTGCCGGCAAGGATGAAGGCGGGTCAGTTGATCTGATCTGGATCAACGGCGAGAACTTTGCCTCGATGAAGCGTCAGGGCCTGCTGATGGCGCCGGACTGGACCACGGCTCTGCCGAACTGGGCCTATGTCGATCACGAGAACAAGCCGACCATCCTGACCGATTTCACCATTCCCACCGACGGGCTCGAAAGCCCCTGGGGCGGGGCCAAGCTGGTGTTCTTCCACGACAGCGCCCGCACTCCAGCCGAGGAAATGCCTAAATCATCAGCGCAACTGATCGAATGGGTGCAGGCAAATCCGGGGCGCTTTTCCTACCCGCAGCCGCCGGATTTCATCGGCTCGTCGTTTCTCAAGCAGGTGCTTTCCGAAACTATCGTCGACAAGACCAAGCTTTCTCAACCGGTGACCGAGGCCAGTTTCAGCCAGGATACGGCGCCGCTGTTTGATTATCTCGACCAGCTTCACCCCAATTTGTGGCGCGGTGGCAAGGCCTATCCGCAGAACTACCCGGACATGAAACAGAAGCTCGCCGATGGCGAACTCGACATCATTTTCGCGTTCAATCCGTCGGAAGCCTCGGCTGGAATTGCGGCCGGCGAACTGCCCGATACCGTGCGCTCGTTCACCTATCCCGGCGGCACCCTCGGCAACACCCATTTTGTCGCCATTCCCTACAACGCGGCTTCCAAGGCCGGGGCGCTGGTGCTGGCCAATTTCCTGATTTCGCCGGAAGCGCAGGCGCGCAAGCAGGATCCGTCGATCTGGGGCGACCCGACCGTGCTGGCGATGGACAAGTTGTCTGAAGCCGACCGCTCAGCCTTCGCGGCACTTGATCTCGGCGTCGCCACGTTGAAGCCCGATGAACTGGGCCCGGCACTGGACGAGCCACATCCCGACTGGATGGAACAGATCGAGGGCGAATGGCTGAGGCGTTATGGCGCTGCCAATTGAGCTGCGGCAGGATTATTGCTGATAAGGCGGCGGTGCGATGACCAGTGGCGTGCGTCTGGCCCGGCTGGCGCCCCCGCTGACACTCATCATCCTGCTCGGCCCACTCGCCTTCGGGTTGGCCGGAACCGCGCTGCCGGCCTTTGGCTACCTGCCTGAACTGGGCGGCGACCGGCTGACCACCGACCATTTTGTAGCGCTTGACGCGGTGCCGGGGATTTATCGCTCGGCGCTGTTGTCGATCATTGTCGGCCTCGGCTCGACACTGGCGGCGCTGATCGCTGTGGCGGCGTTTGTCGCCAGCGATCTCGGTACGCCAGTGTTTGCGCGGATGCGGCGGATGATTTCGCCGCTTCTTTCGGTGCCGCATGCAGCCGCCGCCTTCGGGCTGGCATTCCTGATTGCGCCATCGGGGATGATCATGCGGCTCATTTCGCCGTGGCTGACAGGGCTCGACCGACCGCCGGACCTGCTGATCGTCAACGATCCGCTGGCGCTGTCGATGATGGCCGGGCTGATCGTCAAGGAAATCCCGTTCCTGTTCCTGGTCACGCTGGCCGCGCTGCCACAAACCCGGCATGTCGAGACCATCCGGCTGGGCCGTTCGCTCGGCTACGGAAGGGTTGCCGCGTTCACGCTGCTGTTGTGGCCGTCGCTGTACCGGCAGATCCGGCTCGCAGTCTTTGCCGTGGTCGCCTATGCCACCTCAGTTGTGGATGTGGCGCTGATCCTCGGCCCGCATCTGCCGCCGACCCTGCCGGTACGGCTGCTCGACTGGATGAACGATCCGGAGCTCGAAACCCGGTTCCTGGCCTCGGCCGGCGCAGTGATGCAGCTCGGCGTCACCCTGGCGGCGCTGATCGCCTGGGTCGGGCTCGAGCGCGCCGGCACGATGATGGTCTGCATCATTCGCGATGCCGGCAGCCGCTGGCGGCGCGACGCACTGCTGCGTGTCTGCGCCCGGACGGTGATGGTGTCCTCGGCGGTGATCGTGTTTGGCGGCATCGCCGTGCTGGCACTGTGGTCGGTCTCCGGGTTGTGGCAGTTTCCCGATGCGCTGCCGTCCGGTTTTACGCTGAGATCGTGGGTGCAGGCATTGCCGCGCATGGCCGGGCCGCTGGCAACGACGCTTTCCGTCGCCGCGCTTTCGACGCTGATCGCTCTGGTGCTGACAATCCTGTGCCTGGAGCGCGAATACGAGACTGGCCGCGGTCGCGACGCTTTGCTGTTGATCTATCTGCCGCTGATCGTGCCGCAGATCTCGTTCATGTTCGGCTTGCAGGTACTTTCGATCTGGCTCGGCGTTGACGCCAGTTTCGGCGCACTGGTGCTGGCGCATCTGGTGTTCGTGCTTCCCTATGTGTTTCTTTCGATGAGCGATCCCTGGCGCGCCCACGACCGCCGCCATGACCTGATTTCCGCGGGCCTCGGGATGAGCCGCACCCGAACATTGATCCGGATCCGGCTGCCGATGCTCACACGCGCGATCCTGACTGCTGCAGCTGTGGGGTTTTCGGTCTCGGTCGGGCAATATCTGCCGACCGTCTTGATCGGCGCCGGGCGGCTGCCCACGGTGACCACCGAAGCGGTGGCGCTGGCAGCGGGCGGCAACCGCCGGGTGATCGGCGTCTATGCCTTCATGCAGATTGTGCTGCCGTTTCTCGCCTTCGCCCTTGCAACCGGATTGCCGGGCTTGGTATTCCGCAACCGGCGCGGCTTGCGGGTGTGACATTGAACAAGATGACCGATAATCAGGGCCTGGTCCTGGATGATGTGAAGATCCAGCTTGGCGACCGTCTGCTGGTGGCGCTCAGCGCGCGGGTGCGGCGGGGCGAAACGCTAACCGTGATGGGCCCGTCAGGTTCCGGCAAATCCACCCTTCTTGCCTATCTCGGCGGCTTTCTCGATCCGGCGTTTACGGCCAGCGGCAGCGTTCGCGTCGACGGCGTCGAACTGACCGGGTTGCCGGCTGAAAACCGCCATGCCGGAATCCTGTTTCAGGATCCGCTGCTGTTTCCCCATCTCAGCGTCGTCGACAACATCGCGATCGCCATTCCCGAGACCGTGCGCGGGCGCAAGCAGCGCCGGTTGCTGGCAAATGCGGCGCTGGAAGACGCAGGCCTCGCCGGGTTTGGCAACCGTGATCCCGATACGCTGTCAGGCGGGCAAAAGGCGCGGGTGGCGCTGCAGCGGGTGCTGCTGTCACAACCCTGCCTGCTATTGCTGGATGAACCGTTTTCCAAGCTCGATGCCGATTTGCGCGACCAGACCCGCAAGATGGTATTTGGCAAGGCGCGACAGGTGGGGTTGCCGGTGGTTCTGGTGACCCATGACGAAGACGATGCGCGTGCCGCCAACGGCCAGGTTCACAAGGTCGGCCAGCCGTGAGCGACATCGCAGCTCGGCATGCCGAGCTGCCGGTTTCCGACGCGCTGCCGGCTTTGTGTGCGGCGCTCGAGGCGGCGCCCAACGCAGTACTTGCGGCGCCACCGGGTGCCGGCAAGACCACGCTGGTGCCGCTGGTGTTGCTCGATCAACCCTGGCTCGGCGGCAAGATCATCCTGGTCGAGCCACGGCGACTGGCGGCGCGGGCGGCAGCGCGGCGAATGGCGTCGATGCTCGGCGAAGAGGTTGGCGCAACCGTGGGCTACCGGATGCGGCTCGACACCCGGGTTTCGGCCCAAACCCGTATCGAGGTGGTGACCGAAGGCGTGTTTACCCGCATGGCGCTGGCATCCGCCGATCTGGCGGGCATTGATTGCGTGATCTTCGACGAGTTTCACGAACGCGCGCTGGAGGCAGATTTCGGCCTGGCGCTGGCGCTCGATATCCAGTCTGGTCTGCGCGAGGATTTGCGCATTCTGGTGATGTCGGCGACGCTCGACACCGAGCGGGTGGCAAAGTTGCTGGATGGTTGTTCGGTGATCGAAAGCCAGGGCCGCAGCCATACTGTCGAAATCAGGCATACCGACCGGCCTGCGGGCGAACGGATTGAAATCACCATGGCGCGGGCGATCGAGACGCTGCATAGCTCGGAAGCCGGCTCGATACTCGCATTTCTGCCCGGCCAGGGCGAAATCAGGCAGGTGGCGAAGCGGCTTGAAGACAGGCTTGGCGCGGATACAGATATCCAGCCGCTCTATGGCGGTTTGAGCTCGGCCGAGCAGGACGCGGCGATCAAGCCGGCAGCCAAGGGCCGCCGCAAGGTGGTGCTGTCGACGCCGGTGGCCGAAAGCTCGATCACCATTGACGGCGTGCGCATCGCCATCGACAGCGGGCTGGTTCGGCAACCGGTCTATGAACCTGCAACCGGCATTACCAGGCTGGAAACCATTCGCGCCTCACGCGCCTCCACCGATCAGCGCGCCGGGCGCGCCGGGCGTACCGGGCCGGGCATTGCCGTGCGGCTATGGCGAGCCGAACAGAGCAAGGCTTTGCCGGCTTTTTCGGTTCCGCAGATTCTGGCGAGTGACCTGTCGGCGATGCTGCTCGACTGTGTCGCATGGGGAGTTCGCGATCCGCGCACCCTGCGCTTCATCGACCCGCCGCCGGAACCGGCGCTGGAAGAGGCGCGACGTCTCTTGAGCGACCTCGGCGCGCTCGACGCCAATGGCGCCTTGACCAAACGCGGCGAACGCATGCGCGCACAGGCACTGCCGCCGCGGCTGGCGGCGATGGTGGTGGCCGGCCAGAATGAGGGGTTTGGCCAGGACGCTGCCGAGCTTGCCGTGGTGCTCACCGAGCAGGGCCTCGGCGGGCTGGACATCGACCTTGACACCAGATTGTCCCGCTTCCGGAATGATCGTGGCGCTCGGGCAACCGCCGCACGAGGACTGGCGGCGCGATTGGCCGGGGGCAAGGCCGCCAAGTCGCATGGCGGCCCGATTTCCGCGGCGACACTGCTGGCCACCGCCTTTCCTGACCGGATCGCCAAACAGCGCGGCGGGCGCGGGCGGTTTGTCATGGCCAACGGGCGCGGTGCAGTGATGGATGTTGCCGAAAGGCTGGCTGGCGCCGAATTCCTGGTGATCGCCGATCTCAGCGGCAAAGCCGCGGCGGCGCGGATTCTGGCGGCAGCGGAACTGTCGGGCGAGGCGCTCGCGGAAATACTGGAACAGCGCTCGACAGCCGGCGAAGAATACCTGTTTGACAGCGATGCCGGCGCGGTGCGGGCCCGGCGCGTGACCCGGCTGGGCGCCATCGTGCTGGCCGAAGCGCCGCTGCCCGCTGTCGCCGGTGCGGAGGCGATGGCGGCGCTGTGCGCCGGAATTCGCAAGCTCGGATTCAAGGCGCTGCCATTTTCCGCCGCCGGGCAACAATTGCGCGACCGGGTTGGTTTTCTGCACCGCAGCCTTGGAGCACCTTGGCCGGATGTGTCCGACCAGGCGCTGCTCGACAGTCTGGAGAGCTGGTTCGCACCGTTTCAGCCCGGAGTGATGTCGCTCAAGACGATTGACCGCGACGGGCTCAACCAGGGTCTGCTGGCATTGTGCGGCGGGGCCGCGCAGAGCGAGATTGCGCGGCTGGCGCCAACCCACTACGAGGCGCCGACCGGGTCGCGGATTCCGATCCGCTACGATCAGGCTGCACCCGTGCTGGCAATCCGCGTGCAGGAGCTTTTTGGCGAAACCCGCCATCCTGCCATTGCGGGCGGCCGGTTGCCGCTGACACTGGAATTACTCTCGCCGGCGCATCGACCGATTCAGACGACCCGGGATCTGCCGGGGTTCTGGGCCGGCTCGTGGGCTGATGTCCGCTCCGAGATGCGCGGCCGCTATCCCCGCCATCCCTGGCCCGAAAACCCGGCGCTGGCCGATCCAACCCGGCGCACCAAGCCCAGAGGCAGCTAGAACGACAACGACTTAATGCCGATTGGCGACCGATGCCGCGATGGGGTAGATCATGACCATGAACACATTTCCTCCCTTCATCGAGGATCGCTCGCTGCGGCACCGGCTGCGGCTGCAAACCCTGACCCGGCTTCGCTGGCTGGCCGTCGCCGGCCAGACCGCCGCGGTGGTGATCGTCGCCCAGGGCTACGGGTTCGTGTTTCCCGAACTGCTGTGCTTTACGCTGATAGCGTGCTCGGCCTGGCTCAACATCTTTCTCACGGTGCGGTTTCCCACCGCACACCGGCTACCACCGGTTGGCGCCATGGGCGTGCTGTCGTTCGATGTGCTGCAATTGTCCGGATTGTTGTTCATGACCGGCGGGCTGGCCAATCCGTTTTCGGTGCTGCTGTGCGTTCCGGTGATCATTTCATCAGCGTCACAACCGGTGCCGCACACGGTTGGGCTGGGCGCCTTGTCGGTGACAGCGGTGACGCTGCTGGCATTCTATTCGCTGCCGTTGCCCTGGTATGCCGACAGCTCTTACGAGGTTCCGTTTCTGCTGATTGCCGGGGGCTGGATCGCCATTGTCTCGACCACCGCGTTTGCAGCATTTTATGCCTACCAGGTGTCGGCGGAGGCCAACCAGCTGGCTGACGCGCTGGCAGCAACCGAACTGGTGCTGCAGCGTGAGCAGCATATTTCGGCGCTGGACGGGCTAGCGGCGGCGGCGGCACACGAACTTGGCACGCCGCTAGCGACGATCTCGGTGGTGGCCCGCGAAATGGAGAAGGCACTGGCGTCGGATCCGCGGTTTACCGACGATCTGATGCTGCTGCGCAGCCAGACCGAGCGCTGTCGCGACATCCTGCGCCGGCTGACGACGCTGTCGGCGGAAGACGAGGCGCACATGGTGCGGCTGCCGCTGGGGTCGCTGATCGAAGAAATCATCGCGCCGCACCGTGAATTCGGAATCGCCATCAAGGTGGTGGAAGGCAAAAGCAGCGGCCGCGAGCCAATCGGCCGCCGCAACCCAGGCATCCTGTTTGGCCTGGGGAACCTGGTCGAGAACGCGGTCGATTTCGCCGATGCCGAGGTGACGGTCGCGGTCGGGCATGACCAGGACTATGTAGTCATTGTGATTAGCGACGATGGCCCGGGATTCGCCCCCGATGTATTGACCCAGATCGGCGTTCCGTTCATGAACAGACGTAACCGTCTGGTTCGGGAGAAGGCTGGCGGTCTGGGACTTGGATTGTTCATTGCCAAGACCCTGCTCGAGCGTTCCGGCGCCCAGCTGCATTTTTCCAACCGGTTGGCGCCTGAGACAGGCGCCCGGGTCCAAATAACCTGGCCGAGGGATAAAATGGACCTTTTTGGAAGTGAACCGCCCCGATCAACAGTGGTTGGAGCTGGATAAAACGCAAAGAGGCATTAGAACTGCGGTGCTGGCAAAATTCTTGATGCTGACACCCGCTGGCCGCACCCGAGAGGTGAAATCATGACAGGCGAAGACGCCCATTCAACTGAAACAGTATCCATCGGACCTGATGCGACCTTGCTGCTGGTCGATGATGACGGTCCGTTTCTGCGCCGGCTCGCGCGCGCCATGGAAGCCCGCGGTTTCGAGGTGGAAATTGCCGAGAGCGTGGCAGAAGGCCTTGCCAGGGCGCGGCAGCGAACTCCGAAATTTGCCGTAATCGACATGCGGCTGCAGGACGGCAACGGACTCGACGTGATCGAAGCGATCCGCGAACGCCGCGACGACACCCGCATCGTCGTGCTGACCGGCTACGGAAATATTGCCACCGCGGTTACCGCGGTAAAGCTCGGCGCCATCGATTATCTCGCCAAACCGGCAGATGCCGACGAAGTGTTTGCCGCACTCACCCGCAAGCCCGGTGAACGCGCAGAAGTTCCGGAAAATCCGATGTCGGCGGACCGGGTCCGCTGGGAGCATATCCAGCGGGTCTACGAGATGTGCGAGCGCAATGTATCGGAAACCGCCCGGCGCCTGAACATGCACCGGCGGACCTTGCAGCGGATTCTGGCCAAACGGGCGCCGCGCTAGCAGGCCGACAATTCGGCCTGCAGCAACCGATTGGCGGCGGCGCGGGCAAAACGCAGCAGCATCGCCTTGCGGGTGGCCGCAGCAAGACGATGCTCGGGCGCATCGCGCAACATGTGGCCCGACCAGCCATCGGCAATGATCAGCCCGCACTCGACCGGAAACAGCTCCGCCGGCACCTCGGAGTGGGTGGCGAAAAACAGCCGGTCGCAATGCTGGCGGTAATCCGGCCATTTGTGATCGGCCCGGAAATCTTCAACCGAAGACTTGATTTCGACTATCCAGATTTCGCCGCTCTCGCTGAGCGCGACAAGGTCGGCGCGACGCCCCGAGGCCAGCGCCAGTTCCGGCACCATCGCCAACCGCAAGTCCGCAAACAGACGCTGTACGCCGCGGCGCACCATCAGCGCCCGGTCGGACTGGCGACCGTCAATCAGCGGATTGTCAGCGTGCGGCGATATGATCGGCATGCATCCTAGGTGCCACGACTTGGCCGGCATCGCAACGCAGCCGAGCGGTTTTGTTGCGCAAAAGCAATGATGGTCGTCAAAGCGCAAGCCATTCGCAAATTTTTCGCAAATGATGGTTGCATAGGTAAGGTTTGTTTAAAATAACCAGTGCCATGTTGGGCCCGATTCCCACCCGACGCAATCGCCCTGTTCCCCCCGGAAGATTTCAGATGAAACCACGTTTATCGCTTACCATTGCCGGACTTATCGCCGCCTTCGCGCTGGCCGGTTGCACCACCTCGGAAAACGGCACCTCCGGCGCCACCTCGCAGATCTTTACCTCGGAATACGGCACCGTCACCGATGCCGGATACTCGATTCCGGCGGTGCCGATCAGCAAGGTCGATAAGCGGTTCCACCGCCAGATCATCAGCTACGCCACCAAGGAAAAGCCGGGCACCATCATTGTCGATACGCCCAACCGCTTCCTCTATTTCATCCTGCCGGGCAAAAAGGCCGTGCGCTATGGTATTGGCGTCGGCAAGGCGGGTTTTGCCTGGGAAGGCGAAGCCTACATCGCCTGGAAGCAGCAATGGCCGACATGGACGCCGCCGCGGAAATGATCCAGCGCAAGCCGGAACTGGCTCGCTATGGCGACGGCGGCATGAAGCCGGGCCTGAAAAACCCGCTTGGCGCGCGTGCGCTCTATCTGTTCAATCAGAAGGGCGAAGATACGCTGTTCCGCCTGCACGGCACGCCGGAATGGAATTCCATCGGCACCGCCGCCTCGTCCGGCTGTATCCGGCTGATGAATCAGGACATCATGGATCTTTATGACCGTGTTCGGCCGGGCAAGGGCGCCCGGGTGATCGTCAAGCAGTAACGATCCAGACATTGCCAACAGACAAGAGCCCGCCCGGGCAGTAACCGGGCGGGCTTTTTTGTTCTGGGGTTTGTTTTTCAGGTGCCGGAGCGTTTCATGGTTGAATTGAAGCGCTCCGGCAGATTGTCTCAGGCCTTGGCCTTGAGCTCCCGGCGGCGGCGGTGCAGCACCGGTTCGGTATAGCCATTGGGCTGCTCACGGCCGGCCAGAACCAGTTCGACGGCGGCCTGGAACGCCACCGAGCCTTCATAATCGGGCGCCATCGGACGGTAGGCTGGATCGCCGGCATTCTGGCCGTCGACGACGGCGGCCATCCGCTTCATGGTCTCGACGATCTGTTCCCTGCTGACCACGCCGTGGTGCAGCCAATTGGCCATGTGCTGGGCGGAAATCCGCAAGGTGGCGCGGTCTTCCATCAGCCCGACATTGTTGATGTCCGGCACCTTGGAGCAGCCGACCCCCTGGTCGACCCAGCGCACCACGTAGCCAAGTATGCCCTGGGCATTGTTGTCGATCTCGCGCTGGATTTCCTCAGGCGTCCAGTTCGGATTGCGGGCCACCGGCACCGACAGGATATCGTCAAGGCTGGCGCGGCCACGGTTTCGCAACCCGGCCTGAACATCGGCAACATTGACCTTGTGATAATGAGTGGCGTGCAGGGTCGCTGCCGTCGGTGACGGCACCCAGGCGGTGTTGGCGCCGGCTTTCGGGTGACCGATCTTCTGTTCCAGCATCGCCGCCATCATATCAGGCATGGCCCACATGCCCTTGCCGATCTGGGCATGGCCGGAGAGACCGCATTCAAGCCCTATATCGACATTCCAGTTCTCATAGGCAGCAATCCACGCCGCCTGCTTCATGTCGCCCTTGCGGATCATCGGCCCGGCTTCCATCGAGGTATGGATCTCGTCGCCGGTGCGGTCGAGGAAGCCGGTGTTGATGAACACCACTCGTTCGGCGGCCGCGCGGATGCATTCCTTGAGATTGACGGTGGTACGCCGTTCCTCGTCCATTATGCCCATCTTGATGGTGTTGGGCGCCATGCCAAGTGCGGCTTCCGCGCGTGCAAAGATCTCGACGGCGAAGGCCACTTCTTCCGGGCCGTGCATTTTCGGCTTGACCACATACATCGAGCCGGTCGCAGAGTTGGCGCGACGACCCTCAGGGCCGATGTCGTGCAGGGCGATCAGTCCGGTCAGGAAGGCGTCCATGATGCCTTCCGGGATCTCGTTGCCGTCGCGGTCGAGGATCGCCGGATTGGTCATCAGGTGGCCGACATTGCGGATCAGCATCAGCGAGCGGGTCTTGACCACGAGCGGCGATCCGTCGGGAGCGGTAAACGTGAAATCGTCATGCATCCGGCGGGTAACGGTCTTGCCACCCTTCTCGAAGGTCTCCTCGAGATCGCCCTTCATCAGGCCGAGCCAGTTGCGGTAGACGACAACCTTGTCCTCGGCATCGACGGCGGCGATCGAATCCTCGCAATCCATGATGGTGGTCAGCGCCGCTTCGAGATTGACCGTGACAATGCCGGCCGGGTCGGTCTTGCCGGGGCCAACCTGCGGGTTGATCAGGATCTCGATGCCGAGACCATTGTTCTTCAAGAGCACGTGGTTCCAGCCGCCCTCGCTCTGCGCGTGACCGGCATAGTGGCTTTCGTCGGCCAGCGTGACCGGGCCGTTGGCAGTTGCAAGCTCAAGCTTCGCGCCGGCTTCGATGCTGGTGACATCGGCCCATTTGGCGTTTGCCAGCGGTACGCTGTCATCGAGGAAAGCCTTGGCCCAGGCGATCACCCGGCCGCCACGTTCCTCGTCATAGCCGCCCGGCTTGGGCAGGTCGCCGAGCGCGTCGGTGCCATACAGCGCGTCATAGAGAGAGCCCCAGCGGGCGTTGGCGGCGTTGAGGGCAAAACGGGCATTGGTCACCGGAACCACCAACTGCGGACCGGCGATTGCGGCGATTTCGGGGTCGACATTCTGGGTCGATACCTGCACCGGCCCGCCTTCGGGCAGCAGGTAGCCGATGGATGCCAGGAAATCCTTGTAAACCTGCATGTCGACCGGGGCGCCGTGCTCACGATGCCAGGCGTCGATCCTGGCCTGCAGGTCATCGCGCTTGGAAAGCAGCGCCTTGTTCTTCGGCGCCAGATCATGAACCGCTTCGGCAAAGGCCTGGAAAAAGCCTTCGGCCTCGACGCCGGTCCCCGGCAATGCCTCGTTGACAATGAAATCATGCAGGTCGGCGCTGATTTGCAGGCAGTTGGTCTCAATTCTATTCACACTGGATCTCCGCTATACAGACGTTTGCGTTGCCGCTCAAAATTTGGCCGGACCCTGCCGCGCGCAGCATTGCCTGTCAATTCTTCTAATGTGCAAATGGCTTCCGGCGGGCAAAAGGTCAACCGCCAGCGATGCGCGGACGCCCCGAAGCCGCGGCCGTGAAGCGCGCCTCGATCAGTTTTTCAATGCCCTCGATCACCGGCATGTCGATTTGCTCGGAAAGCTCAACCACCGGGTGGTCGGTGCCGCTGCGGATCGCCGCCTGGCGCGCGTGGGTTTCCGCCAACTGCCGCGCCAGTGCAAAGGCAGCGTCGCGGTCCTCCAGGAACTGGCTGTCGCCGACGCCGTTGACCGCAAACCCGCCGACGTCTGGTTCGGTGACAAAGACCGTCACCGTCTCGCGCACCTGGCCGACCACAGCGCCAACTGCATTGGCGACGCCCGCGTGCACCGGAATGAAACTTTCGACATCGAGCATTTCGGCAATCGCCGGATAATGCACGGGCGCGGAAGCGCCGAGCGCCACCAGTGGCCGGTCGAGTTTGACGCCGAAGCAGACCAAGCCCCGCGTCCGGCTCAGGGCGCGGTCGATCAGGGTGGATTTGGTCGGGTCAATGCCGGTGATTTCCTCGTCAGCGAGCAGCGCCGTCAGCACCGCCTCGCTGCTCTGGCGGGTAAGCCGGGCAGATACCAGGTTTGCAAGATCGACCGGGGTTTGGGCCACCACCTTGCCCGACCCGGCCTTGCGGCGTGCGAAAATTTCGGCGCCGTGCAGCGCCGCCATGGCGTTCCATTGGTCCTGCCGGCCCAGCACATGCATGGCGTCAGAAGGTGTGAAGCCGGCGGTCAGGACCAGGCCCCGCGACATCAGCCGGTCCAGCGTGGCGCGTTGCCAGGTACCGGACAAGAGCTCGCTAAGCGGCACCGGCTCCAGTCCGATGCGTTCGTAAAGGGAAGCCTCCTGACCCGTCAGGCCGGCGGTCAGTGCATCGGGAAGGCCGGTGCGTAGTGCAAATCGACCATCCATCCTTCCGGGGTAAGGCGCGCGCAATTGCCGCTCCAGGATCGGCAGAACCGCGTCGGGCCAAAGGTGAGCCGCCAGGCTCAGCGGCATCAACCGGCGCGGGCCGAGCGTCATCTCGGCGATCAGGCCACCTTCGTCGAGCCGGACCTCGGAATCGCCGCCAAGCCCGAATGTATGCATGGCGACTGCCTCGACCATGGTCCGGTAGCGGCCAACGGTTGCGCCTTCGCGGTCGAGCCGCGGGCGGCCGTTGTCGAGCACGGCGATGTCGGTGGTGGTGCCGCCGATATCGGAGATCACCGCGTTGTCGAGACCGGTGAGATGGCGCGCACCGACCAAGCTAGCAGCCGGGCCGGAAAGAATCGTCTCGATCGGCCTGAGTAGCGCCTCGGCGGCGGAAATCAACGCGCCGTCGCCGCGCACGACCATCAATGGCGCATGAATGCCACGCCTTTCAAGAAACCCGCTGGTGGCGGAGATCAGCCGGGCCACCATCGAAATCAGCCGGGCATTCAACAATGTGGTCAGCGCCCGGCGCGGGCCACCTAGCCGGGAAGACAGATCATGGCTGCAGGTGACCGGCAGCGAGGTGTGCTGGCGCAGCAAATCGCGCACCGCAATTTCATGGGATGGATTGCGCACGGCAAAATAGCCGGCAATGGCAACCGCCGACACCTCGCCGGCAAGCGATGACAGCCGGTCTTCGAGCGGCCCGAGTTCAAGCGGGGTTTCACGGCCATGGACGTCGTGTCCTCCGGCCAGATGTATCACCGGGTCGCTGCCGAGCGCTTCGGCCAATCCGTCGCGGGTCATATCCTTGGGTGCAAAACCGATCATCACAAGCCCGGCGCGACCGCCCTGGCCCTCGACAAGCGCATTGGTAGCAAGCGTTGTCGACAGCGATACCAGCCTTATGCGCTCCGTCGCGCCGCCGATTTCCGAAAGCACCGACTCCACCGCGCCGGCTACGCCGATGGCCAGATCGTGGCGGGTGGTCAAGGCCTTGGCCGAGGCCAGCACGCCTTCGCTTTCGCTGTAGAGCACGGCATCGGTGTAGGTACCACCGGTGTCGATGCCCAGAAAAAGAGGTGATGTCATTGCTGTCGTATGCTCCCCAGACGGCCCTGATAGGCGGCCGCGTCACTGCGTATTAGGCCGGATTGTTAATCCGCGCCATTGCCTTGTTCCGACGGATATCCGCCGCAAGCAGGCTAACGCCGGTTGATCCGCATGGGCAATCCGCCTTCCGGCTGAGTGGTGAGCTTCTGCACCGGCCAGGGATTGGTCTCGGCAACACAGTCGAACCGGTATCTCGACATCAGCACTCCGAGCGCGATCACCGCCTCCTGCAGCGCGAAGGTGGCGCCGATGCAGATGCGCGGCCCGACACCAAAGGGCAGATACTGGTAGCGGTCGATCTTGCCGCGGTTCTCGGGCAGAAAACGGGACGGGATATAGGCGTTTGGCTGATCCCACAGTTTGGTATGGCGGTGCAGGGTCCAGGGCATCACCAGCACCGTGGTGCCGGCCTCGATGGTAACTGTTTCACCCTCGCCGTCTTCCCACCGGTCGTCGGCGATGGCAGCCCGGTTGATCGAGGGCGCCGGTGGATAGAGCCGCATCGCCTCCTCGAAAGCGGCCCGCGTCCACGGCATCATCTCGAGCCATTTGACCGGATCTGGCTCATGCGCCAGCACATGATCGATCTCGGTCTCGACCTTCTGCCGGTCGGACGGCGAATTGGCCAGGCAATAGAGCGTCCAGCCCAGCGCCCGCGCGGTGGTCTCGTGACCGGCACCGATGAAGGTGATGATATTGTCCTCGATCTCGTCGAGGGTGAGGCCATCGGGCCCCTGTTGTCGGATCAAGAGGGTGAGAAAATCCTCGGGCACGGCATCGGGGTTGGTGCGTATCAGAAGCTGCCGGTCGGCCATGGTCTGCTTGACGATGTTCCTGAACTTGGCCAGCACCTTGCGGCCTAAAACCCGGCGCAGACGCGGCACAAACGACGGCGCCTTGAGCAGGTCCATCGGGTCGACCCTTCCCATGGTCGACAACAGCCGCTCGATATCGCCGGCAAATTCGGCCTCGCTGCCGGCGACCTGGCCGGAAAACAGCGTGGCTGAAAGAATGTCGAAGGTCAGTTCGGTCATGTCGACAGCAATGTCGCGAACCTCGCTGTTTGCTGCCGCCACCTCGTAGCGGATGGTGAAGGCGCGTGACTGGGCCAGCATCTTCTCGGCAAAGCCCTGAGCGTGGCGCGGCGTAAACACCGGCGCCATGGCCTTGCGCGACCGGCGCCAGGTTTCACCCTCCGCGGTCAACAGTCCGTCGCGCAGGATCGGTCGCAGGATCAACTGCCTGATCACCGCCATCTTGTAGTTGCGGGCGTTATCGACGAGCACGTGACGCACCAGGCCGGGGTGGTTGGCAATCAGCGTCCGTTCGTTGAAGAACTTCACCTTCATCCATTGCAGACGGAATGACGGCTCGCCCCACAGTTCCAGCGGATTGCGCATCACGGTGCGAATGATCTCGAACCGCGAGGGTGGCCTGGTGCGGGGGACCGGCGCTGGCGGCACAAACGGGGCGAGCGGGGAAGACATTCGCGTTTCCTTTGGTTTCGGTCTTTGGTCTGGCGGGGCCATGCCCCATATATGCAGAGTAAAACCCACAATTCCATGGCCTCGACGATTTGGTTTTCGCCCTCCCGACGCCTATAGTGGCGTGCTATACGCGTGGTGATTCGCCGCCGCGATTTTTGACGTTTCCGCCGGCAGACCCGGCTTGGACTGAAAGACCCTGCATGATGAATGATACGCCCGAGACAATCCCGACCGTGGAGGCCGAATACGGCGCCGAATCGATCAAGGTTCTCAAGGGCCTGGATGCCGTTCGCAAGCGGCCGGGCATGTATATCGGCGATACCGACGACGGTTCCGGCCTGCACCACATGGTCTATGAGGTGGTCGATAATGCCATCGACGAGGCCCTCGCCGGACATGCCGACCGCGTCACCGTGACGCTTAACCCGGACGGATCGGTGACGGTGACCGACAACGGCCGCGGGATTCCAACCGATATTCACAGCGGCGAAGGTATTTCGGCGGCCGAAGTGATCATGACGCAGCTGCACGCTGGCGGCAAGTTCGACCAGAACTCCTACAAGGTCTCGGGCGGCTTGCACGGGGTTGGCGTTTCCGTGGTCAACGCGCTTTCAGTCTGGTTGAAGCTGGTGGTCCGGCGCAAGGGCAAGATCCACCAGATCCGGTTCACGCACGGTGTGGCTGATGCGCCACTTGAAGTTCTCGGCGATTGCGGCGACGAGACCGGCACCGAAGTCACCTTCATGCCAAGCACCGAAACCTTCACCATGACCGAATTCGATTTCGGCACACTGGAACACCGGCTGCGGGAACTGGCGTTCCTCAATTCCGGCGTGCGCATTCTGCTGGCAGACCGGCGGCATTCGGATGCGAAGGAACTGGAGCTTTTCTACGAGGGCGGGCTCGAGGCCTTTGTCCGCTATCTCGACCGTTCCAAGAAGCCGCTGGTCAATGACCCGGTGACCCTGCTGGGCGAAAAGGACGGCATCGTTGTCGAACTCGCCATGTGGTGGAACGATAGCTACCACGAGAATGTACTGTGTTTTACCAACAACATTCCCCAGCGCGACGGCGGCACCCACATGGCCGGTTTCCGTGCAGCGCTTACCCGGCAGATGGTGTCTTATGCCGACAGTTCGGGCTTGACCAAGAAGGAAAAGGTTTCGCTCACCGGCGATGATTGCCGTGAAGGCCTCACCGCGGTGCTGTCGGTCAAGGCGCCGGATCCAAAATTCTCGTCGCAGACCAAGGACAAGCTGGTGTCATCAGAAGTCCGGCCGGTGGTCGAGAACCTGGTGAATTCGACGTTGAGCGCCTGGCTTGAAGAACACCCGGCCGAATCGAAGATCCTCGTCGGCAAGGTGATCGAAGCCGCTTCTGCGCGCGAAGCCGCCCGCAAGGCGCGCGAATTGACCCGCCGCAAGGGCGTGCTCGACATCTCCTCGCTGCCCGGCAAGCTTGCCGACTGTTCGGAAAAGGACCCCGCCAAGTCGGAACTGTTCCTGGTGGAGGGTGATTCGGCTGGCGGATCGGCCAAGCAGGGCCGGTCCCGCGAAAACCAGGCGATTCTGCCGCTCAGGGGCAAGATCCTCAATGTCGAGCGGGCCCGGTTCGACAAGATGCTGTCGAGCCAGGAAATCGGCACATTGATCATGGCGCTCGGCACCGGCATCGGTAAGGACGAGTTCAACGCCGACAAGCTGCGCTACCACAAGATCATCATCATGACCGATGCTGATGTTGACGGCGCCCATATTCGCACCTTGCTGCTGACGTTCTTTTTCCGGCAGATGCCCGAACTGATCGAGCGGGGGCACCTCTATATTGCCCAGCCGCCGCTCTACAAGGTGGCGCGCGGCAAATCGAGCCAGTACCTCAAGGACGAAAAGGCCATGGAGGAATACCTGGTCACGACCGGTCTGGACGAGGCGGCGCTGGAACTGTCGAGCGGTGAAGTGCGCACCGGCGCCGACCTGAAGGACACCATCACCGACGCGCTGAGAATGCGGGCGCTGCTCGAGGGCCTGCATTCGCGTTATGACCATTCGGTTGTCGAACAGGCGGCAATTGCCGGCGCGTTCAACCCGGAACGGGCGACCAATGCGGACGAAGAGAACGCCATGGTCGCTGAAGTTGCGCGACGGCTCGACATGATCTCCGAGGAATCCGAACGCGGGTGGACCGGCGCCACCACTGAAAAAGGCGGGCTGGAATTTGAGCGCGTGGTGCGCGGCGTCAAGGAATCGGTGCTTCTGGACGCTGGACTGATCGGCAGCCAGGACGCGCGCATGATCGACCAGATGAACGCCAAGCTGCGCGATGTCTACAGCGCGCCGCCGGTGTTGCGCCGCAAGGAAGGCGGACAGCAGATTTCCGGACCGCGCGAATTGCTCGACGCGGTGTTCGCGGTGGGCCGCAAGGGTCTGACGCTGCAACGCTACAAGGGTCTGGGCGAAATGAACGCCGAGCAATTGTGGGAGACGACGCTGGATCCGCATGCCCGCTCGCTGCTGCAGGTTCGGGTCAATGACGCAGTCCATGCCGACAGCCTGTTCTCACGGCTGATGGGCGACGAAGTCGAGCCGCGGCGCGAATTCATCCAGGACAATGCCCTGTCGGTTGCCAATCTCGACACCTAAGGCGACCACCGTTGCAGACATAAAAATAACGCCGCCGCCCCGATCTGGAGCGGCGGCTTTTTTATATCGCCAACACTTGTTTTCTGCTCAACCGCGGCCCTTCCACGGCAGCAGCCACCTTTCAGCCATCCACATCAGGATATCGATACCGTAGCCGATGATGCCGAGGAACTGCCATTTCGACGCGTTATTCGTGTCTATTTCGCGTTCTTTTGCTTCGATATTGCGCGAATAGGATGGTTTCGAACAAATCAGCTTTCGAGCCATAGCGCCAATTTGGCAACGAATACTGTACCAGTTTCGAATGCTGCCCTCAGGCCTTTGGTTTTATTCAGATTTTCTGGACATATAACAGATACGGCTCTGGCCCTATTCTCCTGGCAAGGACTTCGGCGATGGTTTTGCGGCCAGAGGTTTGTCGAAACCTGTAATTTCCGGGAGGAGCCCGATCATGAACCTGTCCATCCAAGCCAATGACATCCAGGCCGTCATCGACGCCGACCGGGCCCATGTCTGGCATCATTTGATCCAGCACAAACCGTTCGAGGCGATCGATCCCAGAATCATGGTCGAGGGGCGCGGCATGCGGGTCTGGGACGCCACCGGCAAGGAACACCTCGACGCGGTATCGGGTGGGGTCTGGACGGTCAATGTCGGCTATGGCCGCGAGAGCATCGCCAACGCGGTGCGCGACCAGCTGATCAAGATGAATTATTTCGCCAACAGCGCCGGCTCGATTCCCGGCGCGCTGTTCGCCAAGAAACTCATCGAAAAAATGCCGGGCATGAGCCGGGTCTATTACTCGAACTCCGGATCAGAGGCCAACGAGAAGGCCTTCAAGATGATCCGGCAGATCTCGCATCGGCATCATGGCGGCAAGAAATACAAGATCCTCTACCGTGACCGGGATTATCACGGCACCACGCTGGCCGCGCTGTCGGCCGGTGGGCAGCCACAACGGGTGGAACAATACGGACCCCTGGCGCCCGGTTTCGTGATGGTGCCGCATTGTCTTGAATACCGCAGCCAGTACCCGGACGCCGAAAGCTATGGCGAGGCCGCAGCCAACGCGATCGAGGAGGTGATCCTGCGCGAAGGCCCCGATACCGTAGGCGGCTTGTGTCTGGAGCCGATCACCGCCGGTGGCGGCGTCATCACTCCGCCCGCCGGCTACTGGGAGCGGGTGCAGGAGATCTGCCGCAAATACAATATTCTGCTGCATATCGATGAAGTGGTCTGCGGTGTCGGCCGCACCGGCGCCTGGTTCGGCTATCAGCATTACGGCATCAAGCCCGATTTCGTGACCATGGCCAAGGGCGTCGCCTCGGGCTATGCGGCGATTTCCTGTACAGTGACGACGGAAGCGGTGTTCGAGCAGTTCAAGGACGACGCGGGCGACCCGATGTCCTATTTCCGCGATATCTCGACCTTCGGCGGCTGCGCGGCCGGACCGGCGGCGGCGCTGGAAAATATGCGCATCATCGAAGACGAGAAGCTGATCGACAACACCCAGGCGATGGGCCATCGGCTGTTTGACAACCTGCTGGCGCTTCAGGAAAAGCACGCGGTAATCGGCGAGGTTCGCGGCAAGGGGCTGTTTGTCGGCGCCGAACTGGTCGAGGACCGCCACAGTCGCACGCCGGCGGAGGAGAAAAGAGTTCAGGCAGTGGTGGCCGATTGCATGGCGCAAGGTGTCATCATCGGCGCCACCAACCGGTCACTGCCTGGCTTCAACAACACCTTGTGCCTGAGCCCGGCGCTGATCGCCACGGCATCCGACATTGACCAGATCACCGACAGCATCGATCAGGCACTCACACGGGTGTTCGGATAGTTGCAGGAATGATCGGAAAGAAGGGACGGCACCCGACGAGCGTGCCGTCCCTTCCTATCCGTCCACGCTACCGATATGCTGGCCCGAACTGGCCAGATATCCAAATGTCGATTCCGATAGACACATTTTTCCTCGATCCGAAATTCGAGGGGACACTGCAACAGAAAATCCAGAGGATGATCAGCGAGGGTGTGCTGTCCGCGCGCTTTCCGCCCGGCGCCAAACTGCCGTCAAGCCGCAAGCTGGCGGCGCACCTCGGGGTCAGCCGGATTACGGTGACGCTGGCCTATAGCGAACTTGTCTCCGACGACTATCTGATCGCCAAGGGACGGTCAGGTTACTACGTCTCGCCGACCGCGCCGCAGCGCACCCGGTTCGACCTGCCAAAGACGGCGGGCAGGGATTCGGTCGACTGGAACCGGGCAATCGGGCAGCGCTATTCCAATCAAATAATGCCGGAAAAGCCAGTCGACTGGCGCACCTACCCTTACCCGTTCATCTACGGTCAGGCAGACGAGAAAATTTTTGACCACAGCAACTGGCGGCAATGCGCCATGCAGGCGCTGGGCAAGCGCGAATTTTCCATCGTTACCGCCGACAGTTACGAGCGCGACGACCCGGAACTGGTCAAATATATTGCGCTCAACACGCTGCCGCGACGCGGCATTCACGCCCGGCCGGAACAGATCCTGATCACCATGGGCGCGCAGAACGCGCTGTGGCTTAGCGCCCAGGTGCTGCTCAATCAACGGCGCACGGCGGCGATGGAAAACCCCGGTTATCCCGGGCTTCGGGTGGCGCTCAACCTGGCGCGCTGCAATGTCGTGTCGGTGCCGGTCGACAAGGACGGTATGCAGCTTGACGCGCTGCCGGGGGAAACCGACGTTGTTTTCACCGCACCAAGCCATCATTGCCCCACCAATGTCACCATGCCGCTGGAACGGCGGCACGCGCTCCTGGAGATGGCGGCACGGCATGATTTCCTGATCGTCGAGGACGACTATGAATTCGAGATGTCGTTTCTCAATCCGCCGGAGCCGGCGCTCAAGTCACTCGATGAGGAAGGCCGGGTGATCTATGTCGGCTCGTTCTCGAAGTCGCTGTTTCCGGGGTTGCGACTTGGCTACATGGTCGGATCGGAAACCTTCATCCACGAAGCAAGGGCATTGCGCGCGGCGATCCTCAGACATCCGCCAGGCCATCTGCAGCGAACCACCGCCAATTTTTTGTCGCTTGGCCATTACGACGCGCTGGTGGCGCGCATGGGCCAGGTCTACCGCCAGCGCCGCGAGGTCATGCAGACGGCGATTGCTCGCTGTGGCCTGCAGACCGCCGGCGTCGACGTTTCGGGCGGCTCCAGCTTCTGGATGAAGACCCCGGCGCCTATCGACGCGCAAGATCTGGCGGCGGCACTCAAGCAGCGCGGCGTGCTGATCGAGCCCGGCCATGTATTCTTCGAATACCCAGAAGACGGAAGCCGCTATTATCGCATCGCTTATTCGTCAATCGAAAGCGCCAAGATAGATGCCGGCATCACCATCATCGCCGAGACGATTGACGGTTTCCGGCATACCTGACCAAGCATGGTCCCGCCGACTTACGCCTCGAGCTTTTATGACGCGCCCGGTTGTGGCTGCATGTCATCGCGGCTGATGCCGGCCACCACATTCGGCTTCTTCATTGCGTCACGGCGGAACGGCTCGCCGAGTTCCTGGTTGAGCAGAACCTCGATGAAGGTGGTTTCCCCATCTTTCATCTGCAGCTCCACCGCCTTCTGCAGTTCTTCAGTCAGGCCCTGCTGGTCGCTGACGACGACACCGCGGGCGCCGCAGGCCTCGGCGATCGCCGCATAGGAAGTGTCGCGGTCAAGTTCGGTGCCGACGAAATTGTCGGCATACCACAGCGTCGTATTGCGCTTTTCCGCGCCCCACTGGTAATTGCGGAAGATCACCATGGTGATTGCCGGCCACGCGTCGCGGCCGCAGGCGGTCATCTCGTTCATGGAAATCCCGAAAGCCCCGTCGCCGGAAAAGCCCACGACCGGAACATCGGGTTGGCCGATCTTGGCGCCGAGGATCGACGGAAACCCGTAACCGCAGGGGCCGAACAGGCCGGGCGCAAGGTATTTGCGCCCCTGTTCAAAAGTCGGATAGGCGTTGCCAATGGCGCAATTATTGCCGATGTCGGACGAAATGATCGCATCGCGCGGCAGTGCCGACTGGATCGCCCGCCAGGCTTGGCGCGGCGACATCAGATCGGCGTCACGGGCACGGGCCTCCTCGTTCCAGACCGTGCCGGGATCGTCATCCTCGTGATCGAGCGAGGAGAGTTCCTGGGCCCAACGGGACTTGGTCAGCGATACCAGATTGCGGCGGTCTTCGCGGCCGGAATCTCCGGCATTGTCGGCAAGCTGGTCGAGAATGGAACGAGCGACCTTGGCGGCATCACCTTCAATGCCGACGCTGACCTTCTTGGTCAGTCCGATGCGGTCGGCGTTGATGTCCACCTGGATCACTTCGGCGTCTTTTGGCCAGTAATCGATACCATAGCCCGGCAAGGTCGAGAACGGGTTGAGCCTGGTGCCGAGCGCCAGCACCACATCTGCCCTCGCAATCAGTTCCATCGCCGCCTTCGAGCCATTGTAGCCCAGCGGTCCGACGGCAAGCGGGTGCGAGCCGGGAAAGCTGTCATTGTGCTGGTAATTCGAGCAGACCGGCGCATCAAGGCGGTCGGCCAGTGCGACAACGTGAGGGATGGCGCCAGACAGCACCACGCCGGCGCCCGAAAGAATCACGGGAAATTTGGCTTTCGAGAGCAGTTCAGCGGCCTGGGCAATGGCCCGTTCACCGCCGGAGGGGCGTTCGAAGCGGACCACCTGCGGCAGTTCGACATCGATAACTTGCGTCCACATGTCGCGTGGCACATTCATCTGCGCCGGGGCCGAACCGCGCGAGGCCTTCATGATTACCCGGTTGAGCACTTCGGGCATGCGCGACGGGTCACGCACTTCTTCCTGGTAGCAGACGCAATCGGCAAACAGCCGCATCTGCTCCATTTCCTGAAAGCCGCCCTGACCGATGGTCTTGTTGGCCGCCTGTGGGGTAATCAGCAGCATCGGCGTGTGATTCCAGTAGGCGGTCTTGACCGGGGTGACAAAGCCGGTGACACCGGGTCCGTTCTGGGCAATCGCCATCGCCATCTTGCCGGTGGAACGGATGAAACCATCGCACATCAGCCCGGCATTGGTTTCATGAGCGCAGTCCCAGAAGGTGATTCCGGCCTGCGGGAAGAGATCCGACACCGGCATCATGGCCGAGCCGATGATGCCGAATGCATGTTCGATTCCATGCATCTGCAGAACTTTGACGAACGCTTCCTCGGTGGTCATCTTGGGCATGAGACATTCCTCCTTGTTGCGATCCAGAAACCACAACTGGCCCGATGTGCTCTAGAGCCAGTTTGGCTGCGTCACAGCGCCAGATTCGAGCCCGGCCGGATCGCCCACCGGGAAATCCCTGCCGGGTTTGCCAATGCGGGATGCACCAGCCGGTGGTTTGCTGCGCATACCGGCCGGGGGTGGCAATCTGCAACCAGGGCTCCTACATGCAGTTCCCGATTGCCCGAGCAAGTGATTCGGCATCCGGATTGTTTGACCCGACTGTTCGAGTGGCCCGCGCACAAGTAACAGTGCCAAACGCCTCGGCATCGGGAAAGCTGGCCGACACAGAAGGCATACCAACCGTTCAAGACGACATATTATCGTATTCATGCCGCACTCTATATCGCATACCGCGATAGGCCTTGCAGATGCTGTAAGTGAACTTCTGACCTCGGAGACAACGTGCCTAATTCCGAAGATCGCATTGCTACAAATCTGCGTACGCTGCTCATTCTGGAAGCCATCGGCAAGGCTGCCGAACCTTTGACACCGACCGAAATAAACCAGTCGATCGGGCTTCCCAAGCAGACCATCCATCGGCTTTGCGCGACCATGGTTGCGGAAGGATTTCTGCTCTACGAACCCGGTGGCAAGCGGTTGCGGCCGGCACGGCGGTCCCGGACAATCGGCGCCGGGCTGTTGCATTCCTCGCGTGACCACATTCTGCGCCGGCAGATCCTTCTGGAGCTGGCGTCGAAAATCCGGGAGACCGTCAATTATGTCGTCCCCGAAGACGATGGCATGAATTATCTCGACCGGGTCGAGACCGACTGGGCGTTCCGTGTGCTGTTGCCAATCGGCACGCATGTGCCGTTCCATTGCACGGCCAGCGGCAAGGTGTTTCTGGCGAGCCTGGATGCCCGCAAGCGCAAGGCCTATGCCCAGGCGCTGACACTTGATCGCAAGACGGCGAACACCATCACCGATCCCGACGATCTGCTGCGCGAGCTTTCATTGGTGAGCAAGCGCGGATTCGCCTTCGATGATGAGGAATTCATGGACGGCATGATCGCCATTGCCGTTCCGGTGCTCGACAGCGAAGGGCGGTTCCTGGCGGCACTCGCCTGTCATGGGCCGACCGTGCGGATGACGCTGGAGATGCTGGAAAGCTTCGTTCCGGAGTTTGATGCCGCGGTCAAGAAAATGCAGATCATGCTGTGCTGATAGCGGCCACATTCCCGAACTTTGTCGATTGATCAGAATACACTCCGCAGCGTGAACTCGTTTGCGCAATGGGCGATGATCACAGCCCGATGGCGGCAATCCTCGGAAGAAAAAGAGAGCCAGTGTCGTTTGCGCTTCCAATCGGATGCGCGGCGCGGAAGCCGGGCCTTGCGTCGGATATCAAGGCCAGTTTTGCCGCGCCAATAGGTGGCAGGCAGACGCGGCCGCAGCGGCCGCAATCGGCAGGTTCATCACTCAAACAGTCAAACTTGACCCCGTTTTACCGCACCGCACGCGTTGCTGAGCGCCGTAAACGTGTTTTCTGCCGCATTGCGGCAGAGCGTAAACCCATGAAACGATGAACCTATCTCATCCATTGGTCGAATGGGCTGACGGTTTACCACGGGGGCGTTGTTGCCATGCAGCAAAACCGTGCTACGCTCCGCCCCTGCTTTCGCGGTGCACCACGCCAGACTGCCGCAAGCTAAAGCAACGTAAGATGGCAAGCGCCCACAGCCGGGTCGGCCAGCAAAAGGGACAACACTTCATGTTCTACCAGATGTACGAGCTCAACCATGCGGCTCTGGCGCCGATGCGAGCTTACGCCGATGCGATGCGGATGACTTTCCGCAACCCCGTCAACCCGATGTCGCACACCTCCTTTGGACGCTCCGTGGCCGCCGGTTTCGAAATGTTCGAACGAACCACGCGCCGTTACGGCAAGCCCGAATTCGGCCTTGAACAGACCACGCTGAAATCCGGCCCGGTCTCTGTGCATGAGAAAATCGTCTGGTCGAAACCGTTCTGCAACCTCATTCACTTCGAACGCTGCCTGCCCGCCAACCACCCGCAAGACCCTAAGATTTTGGTCGTAGCGCCGATGTCGGGCCATTACGCGACATTGTTGCGCGGTACGGTGGAAACATTGCTGCCCGATGCCGAGGTCTATGTCACCGACTGGACCGACGCACGCATGGTACCCGTCAGCGACGGTCGCTTCGACCTCGACGATTATGTCGATTACATCATCGAGATGCTGCATGAACTTGGGCCCGAAACCCATGTGATCGCCGTCTGCCAGCCATCGGTTCCGGTTCTGGCTGCCGTGGCATTGATGGAAGAAGACGGCGACAAGTTCGCGCCTTCATCAATGACGCTGATGGGCGGACCGATCGACACCCGCATCAATCCGACCGGCGTCAACGAACTGGCGCAGGCCAAGCCGCTGGAATGGTTTGCCGACAATGTGATCATGCAGATCCCGTGGCCGCTGCCGGCCTTTACCCGCTCGGTTTATCCGGGGTTCCTGCAATTGTCGGGCTTCATGACCATGAATCTTGACCGCCACATGATCGCGCAGAAGGATTTCTACCTGCACCTGGTCAAGGATGACGGCGATTCGGCCGAGCGGCATCGCGATTTTTACGACGAATATCTCGCGGTGATGGATCTGACCGCCGAATTCTATCTACAGACCGTCGATACGGTGTTCATCAAGCATTCGCTGCCCAAGGGCGAAATGATGCACCGCGGTCGCAAGATCGACACTACGGCGATCCGTTCGGTAGCGCTGCAGACGGTCGAAGGCGAGAACGACGATATTTCCGGACTTGGCCAGACCGAAGCGGCACAGACCATCTGCCCCAACATTCCCGACGCCATGCGGCAGCATTACGTGCAGCCGAAGGTCGGTCATTACGGCGTGTTCAACGGCTCGCGCTTCCGTGCCGAGATCGCCCCGCGAATCATCGAATTCGCCCGCGCCAACGCCCGTGCGGACCGTAGTTCGAAGACTGCGCCGAAGCTCGTCAAGGGTGGCCGCAGCCACTGAAAATGAAAATCAACCGCATTTTAGTTATCCGATAATCTTGTTTTATACCAACAGGTTATCGGATTACTGCGGGCATTTTCTTGAATCGGCGGTCGACCCATACCACATCATTTACACAGGAAAACGCCCCCGCTTTCCTTCAAATGATGAGGTTTTCACCGATGACACAGACCGCAATGATCCGCCCGGCGTGGACGCCGGCAACCATCGCCCTGATGATCCTGGGGTTCATGGTTTTCTGGCCGCTGGGTCTGGCCATGCTGGCTTACATCCTGTTTGGTGACCGGCTTGATACGTTCAAGTCCGATGTCAACCGCGCCGCAGACGGCTTCGCCTGCTCGTTCCGCAGGAGCACCCATGCGCCGCGCACGAGCACCGGCAACGTGGCTTTTGACGAATGGCGCGACGCCGAGATGGCGCGGCTTGATGAAGAACGCAAGAAGCTCGATGAAATGCGCCAGGAATTCGACCAGCACATGCGCGACCTTCGCATGGCCCGTGACCGCACCGAGTTCGAGCAGTTCATGGCCGACCGCAAGGCCAGCCAGAACAAGGCCAAGAAGGGCCGCTCGGTCCCTGAAATCGACGGCTGAACGGCCGCAACATGACCTCCCTGGAGGGCGGCGCCCATCGCGCCGCCCTTTTTGATTCAATGCTATTTGGCCGGTACACTATCATGCAAGCCGTGGCTGCTGCAGCCCGGACGCTTTGCCGTGCTAATTGTCGCTCTCAAAACGCTCGAATCGGTTATGAGAAACCATGTTCGGATTAGGCCGCCCCACCCGCAGATCGCCCGCGCCACGGCCACAAGCCGTGAGCGTCAATGGCCGTGAGTTACCGCTGACGATCCGTGAACACGCCCGCGCCACCCGCATGACACTGCGGATAGAGCCCGGCGGGCATGCCTTGAAGCTGACCATTCCGCCCGGTTTGCCAAGCCCCGAGATTGACGCGTTCCTGACCCGCCATCACGGCTGGCTGATGACGCGGCTTGCCCGGGTTCCTGATACCGGACCGCTCGCCGAGATCGGCAAGATCACCATTCGCGGGGTCGTGCACCGGATCGAAATGACAGGCAAATTGCGCGGGCTGGCAGAAGTAACCGAGATCGACGGCGAGCCGGTACTGCTGGTTTCGGGCAACCCGGAACATGCCGGCCGGCGTGTGTCGGATCACCTCAAGCGGGTGGCACGGGCCGAGCTCGAGGTTCTGGTGGCCGGCCATGCGGCAGATCTTGGCAAGAAGGTGCGGTCGATTTCCTACAAGGATACCAAGAGCCGCTGGGGATCGTGCACGTCGGAGGGCAACCTGTCGTTTTCCTGGCGGATCGCCATGGCGCCGGACTTCGTCATCGATTATCTGGCCGCCCACGAGGTGGCGCATCTGGCGGAAATGAACCACGGACCCAATTTCTGGGCGACCTGCAAAAGGCTCTGCCCGCGCACCGATGAGGGCAAGCGCTGGCTCAAGCAGAATGGTTCGCGCCTGTTTGCGGTGAAGTTCTAATCCGGCGGCAGTTTTGCAGGCTGAATGTTTCCGTTGCCGGAGCGGTCTTGGTCGCGGCTTTGATGCATGCCCGTCTCGACTCCGCCATGGTTTTGTGCGAGTTCAGCCGCATGAAAGCGATGATCAAGATTTGCGGCCTGAGCACGCCCGAAGCGGTGGATCGCGCGGCCGAATTGGGCGCTGATATGGCGGGTTTCATTTTCTTCGAAAAGAGCCCGCGCCATGTCACCGTCTCCACCGCCGCCGGCCTTGCCCAGCAGGCACGGCGCCGGGGCCTGAAAACGGTCGCGGTCACAGTCGACATGGACGATTCCGGCCTTGACGAGATCGTCGCGCAAATGAAGCCCGACTGGCTGCAACTGCATGGTGGCGAAAGCCCCGAGCGCGCCGCGGAACTGAAAGCGCGGTTCGGCCTGCCGGTGATGAAGGCATTTGCCATCCGCGAGGCCGCAGACCTTGCGCGGATCGCTCCCTACCAGGGCATTGCCGACCGGTTTTTATTCGACGCCAAGCCGCCGAAGGGATCCGATCTGCCCGGCGGCAACGGCGTCAGCTTCGACTGGCGTCTGCTTGCCAAGCTTGACGAGGCCGCTAGTTACATGCTTTCCGGTGGGCTGACAAAAGACAATATTGGCGAGGCGCTGGCGATCAGCGGCGCGCCGGGCGTCGATGTTTCGTCGGGCGTTGAAAGCGCACCGGGCATCAAGGATCTCTCTATGATGGACGGCTTCGTCCAGGCGGTTCGCGATGCGGACAAAATTCGGTCTCAGGAGTACGTGAAGTGAACCAGCCAACCACCCCGAATTCATTCCGCACCGGCCCTGATGAACAGGGCATGTTCGGTATTTTTGGCGGTCGTTTCGTTGCCGAAACACTGATGCCGCTGATCCTCGAACTGGAAGAGGAATGGGCCAAGGCAAAAGCTGACCCGGCCTTCCGCGCCGAGCTCGACTATCTCAACTCCCATTATGTCGGACGGCCCTCGCCGCTGTATTTTGCCGAGCGGCTGACCGAGCATCTGGGCGGCGCCAAGATCTATTTCAAGCGCGACGAGCTCAACCACACCGGCTCGCACAAGATCAACAATTGCATCGGCCAGATCCTGTTGGCCAAACGCATGGGCAAGACTCGGATCATCGCCGAAACCGGCGCCGGCCAGCACGGTGTCGCCACAGCCACTGTGGCGGCACGTTTCGGCTATCCGTGCGAAGTCTATATGGGCGCCACCGATGTACAGCGGCAGGCGCCCAACGTGTTCCGGATGAAACTGCTTGGCGCCAAGGTCCATTCGGTTACATCCGGCCATGGCACGCTGAAAGATTCGATGAACGAGGCGCTTCGCGACTGGGTCACCAATGTCGACGACACCTATTACCTGATCGGCACCGCGGCGGGCCCGCACCCCTATCCGGAAATGGTGCGCACCTTCCAGTCGGTGATCGGCGAGGAAACCCGTGAACAGATGATGTCTGCCGAAGGCCGGTTGCCGGACATGCTGGTTGCAGCTGTCGGCGGCGGCTCCAACGCGATCGGCCTGTTTCACCCGTTCCTTGACGACAAGGATGTGCAGATTGTCGGCGTCGAGGCTGGCGGCAAGGGGCTGAACGGCGAAGAACATTGCGCCTCGCTTACCCTCGGCTCACCAGGCGTGCTGCATGGCAACCGCACCTATCTGCTGCAGGATGGCGACGGCCAGATCAAGGAAGGCCACTCGATCTCGGCCGGCCTCGATTATCCCGGCATCGGGCCCGAGCATTCATGGCTGAAGGAAGCCGGCCGGGTCGATTATGTGCCGATCATGGATACCGAGGCGCTTGAAGCGTTTCAGCTGTTGACCCGGCTTGAAGGCATCATCCCAGCACTGGAGCCCGCGCACGCGCTGGCCGAGGTGATCAAGCGCGCTCCGAAAATGGGCAAGGATCAGATCATCGTCATGAATCTGTGCGGCCGCGGCGACAAGGACATCTTCACCGTCGGCAAGATCCTCGGAATGGAGCTCTGAGCATGGTTGAATATTCCGATCTGAAGGCACTTTTCATCAACACCACGCTGAAGAGCACCGCGCAGGGCGAAAGCCACACCGAACGGCTGATGCGCAATTCGATGGCGATCATGCAAACCAATGGCGTGCAGGTCGACTATTTGCGTGCCGCGGACCATCATATCGCTTTCGGCGTGCAGCCCGACATGCGCGAGCACGGAGCTGACCGCGACGACTGGCCGGAGATTTTCTGGCCGAAAGTGCGCGATGCCGACATTCTGGTGGTCGGCACACCGTTGTGGCTGGGCGAGGAATCCTCGCTGTGCCGGGTGATCATCGAACGGCTCTATGCCCATTCCGGCCAGCGTAATGACCGCGGCCAGTATATCTATTACGGCAAGACCGGCGGCTGCGTGATCACCGGCAACGAGGACGGCGTCAAGCATGCCTCGATGACCTGCCTGTATGCCATGCAGCATGTCGGCTACACGATTCCGCCGCAGGCCGATTGCGGCTGGATCGGTGAAGTCGGGCCGGGCAAGTCCTATGGCGACGATGGCGCCGGCTATGACAACGACTTTACCAAGCGCAACACCACCTTCATGACCTGGAACCTGATGCATATGGCCCGTATGCTCAAGGACGCGGGCGGCATTCCGCGGCACGGCAACGACGTCAACGCCTGGAATGACGGCGCGCGCTTCGACCACCCCAAGATCGGACAAGCTGAATGACCACTCGCATCGACACCCGTTTTGAAAAACTCAAGGCCGAGGATCGGCCGGCGCTGGTGACCTATTTCATGGGCGGAGATCCGGATTACGACACATCGCTGAAGATTATGCAGGCGCTGCCGGGTGCGGGCTCCGATGTGATCGAGCTGGGGATGCCGTTCTCCGACCCGATGGCCGACGGGCCGGCAATCCAGATGGCCGGACAGCGGGCGCTCAAGGCCGGGCAGTCACTGAAGCGGACGCTGGATCTGGCGCGCGATTTCCGCAAGACCGACAACGAAACGCCAATCGTGCTGATGGGCTATTACAACCCGATCTATATCTATGGCGTCGAGAAATTCCTGGTTGATGCACGTGAGGCCGGTATCGACGGGCTTATCGTGGTCGACCTGCCGCCGGAAATGGACGAGGAACTGTGCCTGCCGGCGCTCAAGGCCGGGCTCAACTTCATCCGGCTGGCGACACCAACCACCGATGACAAGCGGTTGCCACGGGTGCTGAGCAACACCTCGGGCTTTGTCTATTATGTCTCGATGACCGGGATCACCGGATCGGCGATCGCCGATACGTCCAAAGTCAACCTTGCGGTCGAACGGATCAAGAGCCATACCGACCTGCCGGTCTGTGTCGGTTTCGGCGTCAAAACCGCCGAGCAGGCACGTGTCATCGGCCAGTCGGCTGATGGCGTGGTGGTCGGCACTGCCATCGTCAACCAGATCGCCAACACACTTGACGCCAACGGTGCGGCCACCGCCGATACCGTCGAAAGCGTCGCCACCATGGTCCGCGGACTGGCGACCGGCGTGCGTGCCGCACGTCTTGCGCCGGCGCAATAGCACCCCCACATTGGTGGAGAATTCGGAGATGACCCCGTGAACTGGATCACAAATTACGTCAGGCCAAAGATCAACTCGATGCTCGGCCGCCGCGAGGTGCCGGAGAATCTGTGGATCAAGTGCCCCGAAACCGGGGAAATGGTGTTTCACAGCGATCTGGAAGAAAACCATTTCGTCATTCCCGCCTCCGGCTACCACATGAAAATGTCGGCCGAAGCGCGGCTGAGACACATTTTTGGCGGCAGCCAATACGAGGTACTGCCATCACCGAAAGTGCCGCAGGATCCGCTGAAATTCCGGGATTCGAAGAAATATGCCGACCGTCTGAAAGACAGCCGCACCAAGACCGGGCTCGAGGATTCAGTGGTTGCCGCCCATGGCGCGGTGCGCGGGGTCGATATCGTCGCCTGCGTGCATGATTTTGCCTTCATGGGCGGTTCGCTCGGCATCGCCGCCGGCGAAGCCATCATCCAGGCGTTCGAAGCAGCCATAGCCCGCAACTGCCCCTTGGTGATGTTCCCGGCCTCGGGCGGCGCGCGGATGCAGGAAGGCATCCTGTCGCTGATGCAATTGCCGCGCACCACGGTGGCGGTGGAGATGCTCAAGGAAGCCGGGCTGCCCTATATCGTGGTGCTGACCAACCCGACCACCGGCGGCGTTTCAGCCTCCTATGCGATGCTCGGCGACGTGCATCTGGCCGAACCCGGCGCGGAAATCTGCTTTGCCGGCAAACGGGTGATCGAACAGACCATTCGTGAAAAGCTGCCCGAAGGCTTCCAGACGTCGGAATACCTGCTCGACCACGGCATGATCGACATGGTGGTGCACCGTCACGACCTGCCGGAAATGATTTCACGGCTGCTGCGGATTTTCCTGAAGATGGACGCTCCCGCACCGGTGGAACTTCCCGCTCAACCGGACGACGAAGCGGCAACAGCCGAGATCGCCGCCGACGAACCTGCGGAAGCCGCACAATAGGGCTGACGCTCAAAGGCGGCGGCAACAGGAATACGCCACAATGACAACACGAGAACCGGTGACGTCGGCGGCCGAACGGGAAATCAACGCACTGCTGGCGCTGCATCCGAAGGGCTTCGACCTGTCGCTCGGGCGGATCACGCGGCTGCTCGAGCGGCTCGGCAATCCGCACCACAGGCTGCCACCGATCATCCACATTGCCGGCACCAACGGCAAGGGTTCAACCAGCGCATTCTGCCGGGCAATCCTGGAGGCGCAGGGGCTGAAGGTGCATGTCCATACCTCGCCACACTTGGTCAACTGGCACGAGCGGTTTCGCCTCGGCGCAGAGGGTGGCGGCCGGCTTGCCGATGACGAAGTACTGGCCGATGCGGTGCGGCGGGTGGCAGTCGCCAATCAGGGCGAAATGATCACCGTGTTCGAGATCCTGACGGCGGTGATGTTCGTGCTGTTTTCCGAACACCCTGCGGATGCCGCCATCATCGAGGTGGGCCTCGGCGGCCGGTTTGACGCCACCAATGTGATCGAACGGCCGGCAGTGGCGGTGATCATGTCGATTTCGCTCGATCACCAGGCCTATCTGGGCGACCGGGTGGAACTGATCGCCGCTGAAAAGGCCGGCATTCTCAAGCCCGCGGTGCCGGTGGTGATCGGCGCACAACCGGAAGAGGCAGCGCGCGAGGTGCTGACCGGTATCGCCGCACGGCTTCGCTGTCCGCTCAATCTGTTTGGGCAGGATTTCTTCGCGCATGAGGAAAACGGCCGGCTGGTCTATCAGGATGAGGAGGAACTCATCGACCTGCCGCTACCGAGACTTGCCGGCCGGCACCAGCAGGCCAATGCAGCGGCGGCGATCCGCGCGTTGAAGGCGGCCGGCTTTGTCCTAGATGAACAGGCGATTGCCGCAGGGCTGACCAATGTCACCTGGCCGGGACGGTTGGAACGGCTGGCTCCGGGGCTGATTGCCCAGGACGCCATGGACGGGCTCGAAATCTGGATCGACGGCGGCCACAACCCCGGCGCCGGGCGGGTCATCGCCGAAGCCATGGCCAATCTCGAGGAACGTGACCCCCGGCCGCTGTATTTGATCACCGGAATGATCAACACCAAGGATCCAATTGGCTATTTCCACGCCTTCGCCGGCATGGTCCGGCACGTGTTTACGATTCCTGTGCCGGATTCAGAAGCTGGACTTGACCCGGAAGTTCTGGCCGACATCGCCGACGAGGCCGGACTGACCGCGGAAGCTGCCGATGACGTGGAAACCGCGATTTCCGCCATCTGCACCACCACCAATCGGCTGGAACCACCGCCGCGGATCCTGATCGGTGGCTCGCTCTATTTGCTGGGCGACGTTCTGAGACAAAACGGCACCCCGCCGGATTGAGAATTACATCCGTATCCCGCGCATAAAAAACCCGCCCGGTTGCCCGGGCGGGTTTTGACATAATTATTGTGGCGCGAAGAATTTACGCGACGGCGCTGGAAATCCAGTTCGACAGCGCGGTCTTCGGCGAAGCGCCAACCTTGATGTCGGCGACTGCACCGCCCTTGAACATTGCCAGCGTCGGGATTGAGCGGACGCCGAACTGCGAAGCAAGCTCAGGATTCTCGTCGATGTTGAGCTTGACGACCTTTACCTTGTCGCCCATTTCGTTGGAAATTTCCTCAAGGCTGGGCGCGATCATCTTGCACGGGCCGCACCATTCGGCCCAGAAGTCGACGACAACCGGAACAGTGGATTCGAGCACTTCGCTCTGAAAATTGGTGGCGTCTACTTTCATGGTTGCCATGCTGGGCACTCCTTTGGTGACTGCTTCAGGGCGCTGCGCATCGAACCAGATGCAAACAGGCAGCTCTTGCGTGTTAAATCTGCGCATCAGGCTTTCCGGATAACCGACTCGGTCGTTCCGTCCAATGCTGTGGCTGGCCATAATGTGATGATTCGGCCATGGGTATTCAAGGCTTTTCGCGCGCCATCACCGAGCCGTGATCATAGGGCGCGGGGGCTCTATCTGCGACAGACCCCATGAATGGGGTAAATTTGACCATTCAGCACAGAATCTAGACCTGTTTTGCAGAGCCACCCGGTTGCCAGCCCTGCAGCCGGGCCATCGCGGCATCGAGCGTTGCGGCCTCGATTTCGACCAGACGCGGAGCCGAGACATAGACCAGTGCAGCGTCAATCCGCCGATCCGGATAAAGCGGCGCCAGAAGCGCGCGATAGATCGCCAATTGCGCCACGTGCCCCTGCGGTGCTGGCTCACCGGGCGCAGGCGCCAGACCGGTCTTGTAGTCAATGATCAGCACCCGGTCATCGCTCACCGCGATACGGTCGATGCGGCCGGAGACCGCGCGGTCCTCGCCGCCGATGCGCAGGGTACCCATCACCGAGACCTCGGCTTCGCCCGGTGCATCGAACACCGGGGAAAAACGCGGGTCGCCAATCACGGCCAGAATCTGGGCTTCGATCAGACCGGCCTCCGTGCGATCCGGGCCCGGCAATGCGCGGGCAAGATAGCGTCTGAGCGCAGCCTGTCGTTCATCGGCCGCAATCGACGGCAACACCTGCAAGAGACGGTGGATCAGGCTACCGCGCGCCAGCGCCAGGCCAGAATGGGCGGGTTGGTCGGCAAACGGTGACCGCGTCGTCACCTCGGCGCTGTCTTCGAGCACGGCGCTGACGCCCGATGGCGCCAATGGCCGGGGCAGGCGCAACGGTGGCGGCAAGGGCGTAGATGGAATCTCCAGCACCGGCGCGAGGGGCTTTGCCTGATCCTGCTCGGGACTTGCTTCGGCGGCGTCCCCGGTCCGGTTTTTGCAACCTGAGGACTGAAAAAGGCCCGCTATCGGTCTGGCGCTCGACTTCCGAGACGACAAAATCACCATCATCAGTATGAGCCAGCCCTTCGGCGACCATCGAATGCCAGGTCGCGGTCTTGACCTCGCGCAGGCCGCGATAGCCGCACACCACCAGCCGGTCGGCGGCGCGGGTGAGCCCGACATACATCAGCCGCCGGTATTCCTCCTCGGCCTGCGCGCGAAGAGCGGCGCGTACCGGTTCGGTGGCCTCGCTCTCGTGGGTCTTGTCGGGCAACCACACCGGAACCGCCGGAGCGGAAGCGCCCGCTTGCGCCGGAAGCAGGCACAGCCGCGGCTGGTGGCTGTGCTGAAACGCCTCGCCACCGGAATCGACCAGAAACACTACCGGCGCCTCCAGCCCCTTGGCGGCGTGCACCGTCATGATTCGCACCGCGCCGGACTGGCCGTCCATTTCGCGCTTAATCTCCGGCGCATCATTTTCCAGCATCGCCAGAAACGCCTGCAGGCCCGGCAGCCCGGCCAGTTCGTGATCGAGCGCAAGACCCAGAAACTCGTCGAGCACGTCGCCAACCTCGTGGCCGAGCCTTGAGAGATAGGCGCGGCGGCCGCCATCGGGTCCGAGCACGGCGGCGTAAAAATCATGCGGCGGCAGCTGCGAAGCGGCAACAACCCAGTGATCAAGCCTGTCGCGGGCAGTAGTAAACCGCGGGTCAGACCCGGCCAGTTGCCTGAGCCGTGCCGATACCGACATGGTCTTGGGCCGGTCGGCGGTCAATTCATACAGGGCGTCTTCATCGAGCCCCAGCAACGGGCTCTTGATCAGGGCTGCGAGCGAGAGATCATCATCGGCCAGCAGCGTATACCGACCAAGCGCGATCAGATCCTGCACGGCGATATGATCTGTCAGCCGCAGGCGGTCGGCGCCGGCCACCGGAATATCGGTGCTGGCCTTGAGCGTGCGCAGCAGGGTGGGCACAAAACCGTCACGCTTGCGCACCAGCACCAGAATGTCGCCCGGCGTGATCAGCCGCAATTTCCCGGTCTTCTGATCCTCGATCATCTCGCGGCCGACCCATTGGTCGAGCACCGATGTGATGCGGCGCGCCAGTTGCGCCGACGGGGCGGTTTCGGGCACCTCGTCGAATGCCGCAGTCCAGTCCTCGTCGCTGTCCGATGGCTCTCGGGCGATCATCGGCCATAATTCGACCAGACCGGGGGCGCGGCCACGGGCGGTTTCGTGGATCACCGGCTCATCCGGATCCCCCATGCCGCGTTTGGCGTCGGCATGGGCAAACACATGATCAACCAGCTTGAGCACTTCGTTGCAGGACCGGAACGAGACCCGGAGGGCCACCTGCTCAAAATCGATGGCGGCGGAGCGTGCCCGATCCGCGACGCGCTTGCGCTCCTGGGCAAAGCGTTCGGGCCGCGCGCCCTGGAACGAATAGATCGACTGCTTTTCGTCGCCCACGGCAAACAGCGTACGCGTTGCCGGGCGCGCTCCCTCGCCGGCGAAGAATTCCTCGGACAATTGGCCGATCACATTCCACTGCAAGGGTGCAGTGTCCTGTGCCTCGTCGACCAGCACGTGGTCGATACCCTGATCAAGCTTGTAGTGAACCCATGCGCTGGCACCGCTTTTTGACAGCAGCGCCTCGGTCGCAGCGATCAGATCGTCATAATCAAGCAAGGCCTGCCGGGTCTTGAGCGCCTCGAACCCGCCAATATAGCGCCGCGCCAACCGATAGGCGGTCAGCGACGCCGTCAGCGCCTTGAGCCGCGCCAGACGGTCGATCACGGTGATCACCTGCGCCTGTGCCTCAACCACCCGGTCAGCCAGATCAGGGAAGCTGCCCGCGACCGACGCCGTCATCACGGTGCCGAGTTTGGCGGGTGCCCCGGCCTTGGTCAGAAACACCTGCTTGAGCAGATCAAGTCGCGCAGCCGGATCAGGTTCGGAGCCGGCTGTGAGCAGGCCATAGGCGAGATTATAGGCTTTTGTCGCCGATTCTGCGGTTTCGGCGAAATCCGACAATGCCCGGACATAATCGATCGGCAACGCCGCAAGCGGCCAGGCCTTGCTAATGACCGCGGCTTCATCCTCATCCGGCGCCAACCCGAGCGCCGATCTAATCAGGATTTCGGCACCAGTGACATCACCGGCGACAGCATCAAAGGCCAGATAATCGCGGCGGCGATCATAAAGCCCTGCCAGCAGCTTGTCGAAGCCGGCTTCACCGCCGATATCAAGCGCCGCCATGACCGCTCCGGCGAGATCGGGATCCTCATCGAAAGCGCGCGCCGACATCAGTTGCCGCCGCGCCTCGGCCAGCAATTCGGCCGCCTTCTGGTCGTCGAGAACGCTGAAATGACCGGCAATATTGGCCTCCAGCGGAAACCGGTGAAGCACCGCTTCGCAGAATGCATGAATGGTCTGGATCTTGAGACCGCCCGGCGTTTCCAACGCGGTGGCGAACAACCGCCGGGCCTGCATCAATTGCCCGGCTTGGGCTTCTACGCCTTCCAGCTCGGCAATTTTTGCGGCCAGCGCCACATCATCAAGCCGCACCCAATCGGCCAGTGTCTTGAACACCCGGTTCGACATCTCGGCGGCAGCGGCCTTGGTGTAGGTTAGACACAGGATCGACGACGGACGCGCTCCGCGCAGCAACAGCCGGATCACCCGGCGCGCCAGCACATGGGTCTTGCCGGAACCGGCATTGGCCGACACCCAAGCCGACAGCGTCGGCGTTGCCGCCCGGTTCTGCCTGAGCGTGGTTTCGGATACGGCGTTGTTGTCACCGGCGTCAGCCATCGCCATCGCCTCCTTCCGCCTCTACTACGGTCTGCCATTCGGCCACCCGGGCGAGATGATCGTAGTCGCCGCCATATTCGCGTGCGCTTCTGGGGATGGCGCGGGAGAGAAAGCCGCGCTTGCCCGAGCGCAACAACACCACCAGCCGGGTCAATTCCGCAACCGCACTGCCAGCTAGGTCTTCGGCGGTCAGCGGTTCGGTCTTGCCCGTCTTGCCGGGGTCGTCATCGATGCGTTCAACAAACGGATCCTTGCCGGTCAGCCGCAGATAGAGCAGCGCCGATGGCGAAACCGCCTCGAGACCGGCAAAACCGCCATGGCTCAAGGCATGGGCTTCGAGCGCCAGTTGCGGATCAAGCAGAATCCGGGCTTCCTTGCGCGAGGGCGTGCCGCCGGTCTTGTAGTCAATGAGCCAGGCGCTGCCATCGGTGCGCAGATCGATACGGTCGGCCATGCCGGTGAGTTTGACGCCGGCGTCGGGCAGTTCGAGACTGGCGCGAACCTCGACCAGCGAACGAACCAGATCAGTGCCAGTTTCGGCTTCCCACGCCACCACCGCCGCGGCCGCCTTGTCGAACCGCATGCGCCAGACCAGCGCAATCGGATAGGGCAGTTGTGCTGCGGCAAAATGGGTTTCGGCAATCTGGCTCAGCGTTTCCAGTGTGCGGTCGCCGGGTTCACACGACGAGATGAAGGCTTCGAGAATCGCATGGTAGAGCGTGCCGCGTTCGCGCGGACCGGGATCGGCCAGGAACGGATCGAGCGGATCGAGCCCGAGCACCCGGCGAGCATAGATCGCGTAGGGATCGCGGCGCAGCCGGCCAACCTCGGAGAAGGAATAGCTTGACGGTTGAACCGAAGCCGGCGGGCACGGTTCGGGCCGGGTGGCCGGTGGAGTCGTGGGGCCGTGGTCGAGATCGCGGGCATGGGCAAGCAAGGCGTTACCACGGGCGCGAAGTTCTGCCGAGGGCTCCGGGCCAAGCACCGCCAGAAGCCGCTGCAGCCAACGCGAAGCCACCGTCGGCGCCTTGCCGGCGCGGAACGAGCGCGACAGCACCACCTGCGGCGCGCCCATCGCCATCTGGAAATCATGGGCAGCCTGGCCGATGCGCCGCTCCGGCGGTTCCAAGCCGATGGCTGCCTTCATCGAGCGGGAAAGGAACGGGTCCTCCTGCCCGGTCTGCGGCCAGACACCTTCGTTGAGCCCACCCAGCAGCAACGTGTCGACATGCTGGAGCCGGGCTTCGAGCGCGCCCCAGATGAACGCCCGGGGATGGCCGCCGGCATGCGGCTTGACCATGCGGCCGCCCATCAATGCATTGAGCGCGCCGATCCACTCGCGGCCGGTCATGGCGAGAGTCGAGCCGCTGTCCCTGGTTTCGAGCAGCAGGCTGGCGAGATCCGCACCTGCCTCGTCTCCCCACAGGCTTTCCAGCGAACCCTGATCATCGGCACATATACGTTCCAGCGCCTGCGCCGTCCGCCCGGCCAGATCACCGATCGGCATCATTCCGGATGCGTCGGATTCCGGCAGCACCGAAGTCAGCGGCGACAGCGCATTGGCAACGCGGCGAGCAAATTCGCGCGCCTGCTCGGCCTGCTGGTCACTAATACGGGCGAGCCAGCGCGGGGCGTGGCGCTCAGTGCGCGCTTGATCGCGTGCGCTCAGCAAAACCTCGAGGCGGCTGATATCTGCCTGGCCGCTGCCGCCGCGAAGGGCGATGCTTTCAACCAGACCCGCCCCGGTGATCGATGCCTGACGGTCAAGCCCGAAGCGCGCCAGCGGATGCTTGATCAGGGCGGCAATCGCCACCGCATCGCCGGGCGCTAGGGCTGCCTGGAGCGCCAGCCGCGCCAACCCGCCCTGGGGGCTGCTGATCAGCGGCGCGCCGCCCGAATCATTGGCGTCGATGCCGTAGCGGCCAAGCTCAGTGACCACCCGGCGGGCAAGATTGCGATCCGGCGTCACCAGCGCGACAGTGGGTTCGGGATTATCAGTGCGCGGTTCCAGCGCACGGCGCATTGCCACCGCCAACGCGGTGGCTTCCTCGCGCTCATTGCCGGCCTCGATCAGGCTGACATCGGCAAAGGCCGGCAGCAGCGCCGGCGCCTCGGGCAAGAAGCCGCTTTCGCCCCAGGCCTCGGTGGCGAGGGCGGGCAGCAATGCGGCGGAGACGGCAATGCGACGCATCGCCATGTCGTCATCAAGGGCACCGATCTCCGGAATGCTTTCGAGCTGATCGACACCCAGACCACAGCTCTCGACCAGCTTGAGCAGGCCATATTGCGGGTGACTGCGGACGGCCACATCGAACGCGCCCAAGCCATCGGCCGTGCGGATTGTCGCGACTGCAGTGGCAAGCCGCTGCCAGTGCTCGGGTCGCATGGCGTGATCAAGCCCGGGAAGGACGACGGCGCCCTGCGGCAAGCGCGCCACCATGGCGATCAACCGCGCGGTGGACGGCCGGGTACCGGTTGAACCGGCAACAATCACCGGCCGGTCCGCGGCGTTTGCGGCGAGCGCCTTGGTGAACACGCCGATCATCGCGTTATGATGTTGCGCGGGGCTCGAGCGCGAGATTTCAGCAAGCAGCGCCGGCCAATAAGACCGGGCAATCAACAGAAACTCGCGTGTCAGCTGCCACCATTGCTGCAGATCATCGGCAACGACGCCGTCAAGATCGGCGAAATTGCACTCCTCGGTTTCCACCGCCTGGATCAGATCGAACAGGCTGCGCCCGAGCCAGATCGCGTCGGCCGGATTGGCCGGCGCCACCAGCGGTGCACCGTCGAGGTGATCGCGGACGGCGGCCGGCAATGCCTGTTTCCAGGCCAGCACCAGATCGGCCAGCCGCAGCATCGCAGCAGTCTGCGGAATCGGCGGATCAAACGCCAGTGTCTCGGGTTCGGTGGAATCGAGGAAGCCCGCGTCCTCATCAGTTTCGCCCAGCGCCCGGATCGCGGGCAGGATGGCCGAACCGGCACCGATCCGGTCAGTAAGCTCCGAACGGAGTACCCGCGCCGCGCGTCGGGTCGGCACGAACACGGTGGCACGGGCCAGCGACAACGGCTCATCAGCGCTGTAGGCAAGGCCCGGCACCAGACCGCCGGAGAGGATCTGCTCGGCCAGCACCGACAGGAATGGCGCGCCCGGCGCAATCGTCACGATCCGGGGCGGCGATGCTGTCATGAGGGTTGCCCATCGAGATACTCGCGCATCGCAGTTTCGGCTTCGCCGATCGCCTCGGGCGTCCCGACGGTGAGCCAATGCCCGCGCATTGGTGCGCCGTACAGACGACCAGCTTCAATCGCTGAATCAAAGCAGCGATTGAGCGAAAACCGGGGCTCGGTAATGCTTGCGAATACGCGTGGATGAAGCACCAGCACACCGGCATAGATCACTGGCTCACCGGTGCCGCGGTAGCGCGCCAGACGACCATCGGCATCGATCATGAAATCACCCGCGCCGGTGTGTCCGGTGGCCTGGTCAGGCCGCGCCGTCATCACCAAGATATCCATCACGTGCGGATCGAACTGCCGGGTCAGCGTGGCGAGATTGTCGTCGCGGGCACCGGGCTCTTCGAGCCAGAAAGTATCGGCATTGAGAATCAGGAAGGGTTCGCCGCCTAGCAACGGCAAGGCCTTGACGATGCCGCCACCGGAATCGAGCAAGGCATCGGTTTCATCGGAGATGGCGATATCAGCTTCGGGCCAGGCCTTGAGCCAATCAACCATCATTGGCGCGAGATAATGGACATTGCAGACAATGCGGGTGACGCCGAGCCCTCCCAGCGCCTCAAGCCCGTAGGCGATCAGCGGCTTGCCCGCCACCTCGACCAGCGGCTTGGGCCGGGTATCGGTAATCGGACGCATGCGCGTGCCGAGCCCGGCGGCTAGGATCATGGCGGCATTGATGGTCATCGTCTGGGGCGCCCCGGTTCATGATTCGGTCAGGCCGATACCAGCCTTTGCGAACCACGAGCGCAAGGGGTGCAGGATCGGATGCGCCAGCGATTTGGCGATGTAGGCCTCCATTCGCGGCAAATGCCGCAAATAACCCGGTTTGCCGTCGCGCACATTGAGGCGAACGAAGATACCGAGAATCTTGGCCGCGCGCTGAGCCGCCATGATCGCGTAGGCTTCACGGAAGCCTGCCTCGACGAAATCCTGATTTGCGGCCCGGCGCGCCGCGACATATCGGTCGAGCAATTCCTCGGCCATATCCGGCTCGACAGTAACCCGCGCATCCTGACACAGCGACGCCACATCGTAGGCCGAGGGGCCGATCATGGCGTCCTGAAAATCGATAATGCCGAGCCGATCGAACCCGGAGCGTTCGTCGCGCCAGATCAGATTGGGCGAATGATAATCCCGCAACACCAGCGATTTTTCCGATTTTTCGAGACCCTTGATCAGGTCGCCCCAGAGATCGAGATATTGCTGCCGCTGCGGCTCGGTCACCGGACCGTCACTGTACTCCGGCAGATACCAGGCGGTCAGCAACTCGACCTCGATCAGCATTGCCCGGGAATCGTAAGCCGGCACCAGATGCAACTGGTGGCCAACCGGCAGGCCCGCGTCAGGCGGAGCCTTTGTGTGCAGCCGCGCCAGGCAATCGATGGCAAAACCATAGCGTTCAGGATCAGGACAGCCCTGATCATCAAGGATGCCTTCGCTGCCAAGGTTTTCAATAAGCAAAAAGCCCTGATCCAGATCTTCTGCAAGAATTTCCGGCGCTGCAAACCCTTCGGCGCGGAGCCAGCGGGCAATGGCGACAAAGGGAATGACGTCTTCGGCCAGATGGGCAATCTGCGAATAGGGCAGGCCATCGCGAATTGGCGGACCATCGGGCTGGCGCGGCGCGTTCATCAGGATCAATGGCGCACCTTGCACTGGGCGGATGCTCTCATAGGTGCGGGTCGAAGCGTCGCCTTGCAGATGCCGCCGCGCCGCCAATTCCAGATCGGCCTGTTCGAGAAACCGTCGGGCGGCGCGGGACCGCTCAAGCCGAGCCATAAATTCTTCCGGACCCGAAACGGTGACAGTGCGGCTATCGCCAACCCCATCAAGCCGAACCGTAATGCGATTGCGGGGAAGTCGGTCGAGCGCCTTTTCGGGCCACTCGACCAGCGCCACACCATCGTTCAGCGCATCGTCCAGGCCAAGTTCATCGAGTTCATCGGCGGCACCGATGCGGTAGAGATCGAGATGGGCAATCGGCAGGCGCAGCTGGTAACTCTGCACAAGCGTGAAGGTAGGGCTCGGCGCTTCAAGGTCCGGATCATCGGCCACGGCACGAATCAGCGCCCGCGCAAAGGTTGATTTGCCGGCGCCGAGGTCTCCGGACAGACACAGGCAATCGCCGACCTTCAGCGCCAGCGAGACATCCTCGGCAAAGCGGGCGGTGGCCGCCAGATCCGTCAATTCAATGGTCGTGGACGCCACCGGAGCGGATCCTTACTGAGCCGCTTGCCGGGCCAGCGGCCGATCAGTGGGAAAACGGCAGACAATTGTCGTGCCGTCGGTCTCTCCGCCCTCGATGGCGACGGTTCCGTGGTGCAGACCGACAAAGCTCTGGACGATCGACAGGCCGAGACCGGCGCCGCGGCGGCGACCACCCTGGCCGTGGGTCTCGAAACGGGCAAACACATCCTTACGGGCTTCCTCGGGAATGCCGGGGCCGGAATCTGACACGGAAAAGACGATGGAATTACCATCCTGGGCGCAGCCGAGCCGCACCACCGAGCCATCGGGGGCGAAGTTGGCGGCATTCATCAGCAGCTTGAACAGGATCTGCTTGAGCCGCTGATAGTCGCCAACCATTTCCGCAGGTGCGTGGGTGGTGTCGATTTCGAGCCGCAGGCTGTTTTCCTTCAGGCGGTCGGAGATCTGGTCCGCCGCCTCGGCGAACAGTCTCCCAATGTCCACGGTACCCGCGTCGAGCCGCATGATGCCGGCGTCGACGGTGGCAAGGTCGAGGATATCGTTGACGATTGTCAGCAGCACGGAAGAGGAGGTCGAGATATGATCGAGATATTCCGCCTGGCGCTCGTTGAGGTCGCCGGTGCCAGGAGTCTTGAGCAAATCGGTAAAGCCGATGATGTTGGTCAACGGTGTCCGCAGCTCATAGGAGACATGCTGGACGAATTCGTTCTTCAGTGCGTCGGCCTTGCGCAGCGCCTCGTTCTTTTCGGTCAGCATGCGCTCGGCGCCGACACTGTCGGTAACGTTGACGAAAGCGATCATGGTCTGCCCGTTCGGCAGCGGAACCATGGCGTAATCGAGGATCAGCCCGGTGGCCAGCTCGATACGGCCTTCGCGCGACCGGCGCTCTTCCTCGAAACCAGTTATTTCGCCGGCGAAAAATTTCCATCCCTCGGGGCCATGATAGGACGGCTCGCAGGCCTGGGCAATCTTGCGGATATGAGTTCCAGGCGTGACTTCCTGCTCGGTGAGGCCCCAAAGCGCCCGGAATGACGGATTCGAGAGGCGAATCTTGCCATCGGGGCCAAACACGGCAACGCCTTCGGCGAGCTGGTCGATGGTCTCGCCCTGAACCTGCAGCAAAGTGTTGTATTTGGTTTGCAGATCGACCTTTTCGGTCAGGTTCTCGAACACCCAGGTGACGCCGCCCTGAGGATGGGCATTGGCAAAGACATTGAGGGTCTGGCCGTCGGGCAGATGCCACAGATGCGGCGTCGTCTCGACTGCGCGGTAGACCGAAAGCACCTCTTCCTTCCAGTCGCGCCAGGAATGCGGTTCCGGCAATTTGCCGTCGACGCGGAGGCGTTCGAGGAATTCGCCATTGTCGGGCCGGCTGGCCAAAAACGGCGTGTCGAGTTCCCAGAGCTGCTGAAATGCCTGATTGTTGAACTGAAGTCGCTGGTCGCGATCGAAAATGGCCACCGGTGTGGCCAGATGATCGAGCGTTTCGGCGTGGCTGCGAAGGGTGCGCTTGAGCTCTTCGCGCAGTTCTTCGGCGATCGAGATGTCGAGTGCCAGTCCGGCATTGCCGACCGGGGTCTTGACATCGGCAACCTCGAGGAAGCGGCGATGACCGTGGATGACGGTCGACAGCTTGTCGAGAAACGGCCGTTCCGGGGTCACGCTGGCGCGCACCCGCTCGCGTGCCGCGGTCCCCAAAAGTTCCATGCTGCCATCGAGCACTTGCTGACGATCGCTGCCTTCAACGGCGTGGACATAAGCATTGTTGACCCAGAGCAGTTGCGAGTCGACGCCGCGAAGCCAGACCGGCATATCGATAACATCGAGAAGCGCCTGGAAGGTATCGAGCGAGGCCAGCAAGCGATCACGCTCGCTGCTGAGCGTGGCCAGTTCGGCCCGGACATTGGATAGCGCGACGAAACGGACAAAGGCCCGGCCGCCTGATACCCGGCCCTGGGCTTCGATGACATGGCCGCGGACGGTCTCGACAATCAGGTCGAAATGCGCAGCCTGGGTGCGCAAGGTGTCGATCGCCTCGTCAAGACTGGCAGCCGAGCGCGGCTCAAGCCAGCGGCCAAAGGCCAGAAAATCGCTTGGCTTTTGCGGGGCGCCGGTCTCGGGAGAGAGGTTTCCCAGCACTTCGGCCGGCATTCCGACGCCGTCCCAGACCACAATCTGCCGGTCGCGGTCGACGATCAGCGCCTGGTAGCGCGACAATTTTGCATTGGTATCAGCCAGTGCTGCGCGCAGGCCGACATTTTCGTTGTCGATCTTGCCGCGTTCGCGAATCAGCCATATCGCGGAAATCATCGCCGCCGAGATGGCGCCGATGACCATGGCGAAATTGACCACTTCGAGCGTCGAGAGACTGACCTTGCCTGAAGACTGTGCCAACGCCTGGCCTGCAGACGCACTTAGGCCACCGCTGACCAGCGCAGTTCCGGTCAGCAGAGTGCGCCAGATGCGCTTGATACCGTCTGCCATGGCCCGCTTGTGACCGGACGCCTGCTTGCGTCCGAGTGAATCGGTATTCCCCGGCATGTCCCCGTCCCCTCGTGGCTGTTTGACAAGACATCGCCGATCCGCCGTCCGCGCCGCCGCAACGCCAAGCGAATCATCTTCCCAAACATAGCTGCTTCGCGAATCACGGTGAAGGGCAACGGGCGCAAAAAGAAACCGCACCCTTGTTGTCAAGGATGCGGTTTCAATATCTTGTGGGTAGTGATTAAAAAATCAGTACCGGTAGTGTTCAGGCTTGAAAGGACCTTCGACCGGCACACCGATGTAATCGGCCTGTTCGGACTTGAGCTCGGTCAGGCGGGCACCGATCTTCTCGAGATGCAGGCGCGCGACCTTCTCGTCAAGATGCTTGGGCAGCACATAGACCTGGTTTTCATACTGGTCGCCGCGGGTCCAAAGCTCGATCTGCGCCAGCACCTGGTTGGTGAAGGAAGCCGACATGACGAAGCTCGGGTGACCCGTGGCATTGCCGAGGTTGAGCAAACGGCCCTGGCTCAAGAGGATCATGCGATTGCCCGAGGGCATTTCGATCATGTCCACCTGATCCTTGATGTTGGTCCATTTGTGGTTCTTCAGAGCGGCGACCTGAATTTCATTGTCGAAATGGCCGATATTGCCAACGATGGCCATGTCCTTCATCTCGCGCATATGCTCGATCCGGATCACGTCCTTGTTGCCGGTGGTGGTGACGAAGATGTCAGCCGACTTGACCACATCTTCGAGGAGAACCACTTCGAAGCCATCCATTGCCGCCTGCAGAGCACAGATCGGGTCAACTTCGGTGACTTTCACGCGGGCGCCGGCACCGCGCAGCGAAGCTGCCGAACCCTTGCCGACATCACCGTAACCGCAGACGACGGCAACCTTGCCGGCCATCATGGTGTCGGTAGCGCGGCGAATACCGTCAACAAGGCTTTCCTTGCAACCGTACTTGTTGTCGAACTTCGACTTGGTGACCGAATCGTTGACATTGAAGGCCGGGAACGGGAGCAGGCCCTTCTTCTGCAGGTCATAAAGGCGGTGCACACCGGTGGTGGTTTCTTCCGAAACACCCTTGATCGCCCCAAGTGTCTTTGTGAACCAGCCGGGGCTTTGCTTCATGCGCTTCTTGATCTGGGCAAAAATCGCTTCTTCTTCTTCCGAGGTCGGAACCTCGATCAGATTGGTCTCGCCGGCTTCGACGCGCGCGCCAAGCAGCACGTAGAGCGTGGCGTCGCCGCCATCATCGAGGATCATGTTCGCGCCTTCGGGGAACATGAACGAGCGGTCGAGATAATCCCAATGCTCTACAAGGGTCTGTCCCTTGATCGCAAACACCGGAACGCCGCTCTTGGCGATGGCCGCAGCTGCGTGATCCTGGGTCGAGAAAATGTTGCACGATGCCCAGCGGACGTCGGCACCCAACGCCGTGAGGGTTTCGATCAACACCGCGGTCTGAATCGTCATGTGCAGCGAGCCGACAATCCGCGCGCCCTTCAAAGGCTTGGCAGCGCCGTATTCTTCGCGCAGAGACATCAGGCCCGGCATTTCGGTTTCAGCAATATCGAGTTCCTTGCGGCCAAATTCGGCCAGCGCGATATCTGCGACTTTGTAATCTGTAGCTGTCATGTTTGTTTCCCAGGGGTTTTTCCGGTCCCGACGGGGCCGGCCAGAATGCATTGGCGGTGCCTTAGCAGGAATCGCGCAAGCTGGCAACGGGACATAAAGATGTCTTTATGTGAATTGGATCAGGATTCTTCGCCAAATCGATCATCGACCAGTGCCTGCAGGGCGTCGAGCACTTCGACGGCCTGGCAGCCTTCGGCTTCAACCAGGATCGCGCAACCGGGGCTCGCCGCCAGCATCATCAGACCCATGATCGAGGTGCCACCGACGGTCGATCCTTCGCGGGTGACCCGTACGGTCGCGTCATATCCCTCAACCGTCTGCACGAATCGCGCAGAAGCGCGGGCGTGCAGGCCACGTTTGTTGATGATTTTCAGAGACCGAGACTGGGTAGGCGTCAATGTCGTCATTTCCCGGTCAGCAGACGGCTTGCAACGTTGATGTATTTGCGGCCTGCGTCCTGGGCATCGGCCAGCGCCTTCTGCATGTCGTTGCCGCCGCGCACGCCGGCAAGCTTGATCAACATCGGCAGGTTGACGCCGGCAATCACCTCGATGCGGCCCGAATCCATCACCGAGATCGACAGGTTGGAGGGGGTACCACCAAACATGTCGGTAAGGATGATCACACCATTGCCGCTTTCGACGCGTGAAACCGCGCCAACGATATCCAGCCGACGTTGGTCCATGTCGTCTTCAGGCCCAATGCAGACTGTTTCAAGCGCGGTTTGCGGTCCAACCACATGCTCGAGCGCATGCTGGAACTCTTCAGCGAGCTTGCCATGGGTGACAAGCACCAATCCGATCATTTTGCCTCCAACAGCATGCGGTGCTCCGAAATGAAGCCAAGACACGCCGATTGCTTCGCAGCCGCGAAATGTTTCAGTTTTCATCTTGGACAGAAGAGGACGAAGTTCAAGCCAAAAATCGCCACAATCGGAGCAATCTTATCCCGCAGGCGGATCAAAAGCCAAAAATAACGCTGGCTGAAGCGCGCAGAGCATCGAAAGTGGATCCGCGGCACCATCGCGCCATAAACGCAAAAGTGGTGTTGAAACACCATTGCACGCAAAGGTTTCGTCATCTGGCGGCAAACGGGTTGCAGCCGAGGCCTCGCCCGGAGCTACTGCCAGGTGCATGACCGCCTGGTCCCTTTGGCGCAGACGGACGATGCCGCTGCCGCGAATTTCAAGCAAACCGCTGATCGGCTTCGGGCAGGACGCAATCAGGCGGCCGCCGGCAACGGTGAGACAGGTCCTGTCATCGGCGATTAGAGCCGCGTTCCAGCCGCGGCGAAGGGCTGCTTGCAGGCAGGCAAACGCCATCCCGCTTTTTCCTGCGCCGGAGGAGCCGACAAACAGCAACCCGGTATGCGCCACCACGATCGCGGTGGCGTGCACGGTTTCGCTGACGCCGTCTCGTGCATCTCTCATTGAGGTTCGACCGGAAGCTCGATGGTAAAGCGTGCGCCGGCCCATTCACCTTCTTTGCGGCCCGGCATGTTCTCGGCGGTCAGCGTGCCGCCATGGGCCTCGATGATTTGTCGGCTGATCGACAGGCCGAGGCCGGAATTCTGGCCAAAATCCTCGCCATCGGGGCGATCTGTGTAGAATCGTTCGAACACCCGTTCGATCACCTCGGCGCGGATCCCCGGGCCATTGTCCTCGACCAGCACCTGAACAGAATTGCGGCGGCGCTTGAGTCGGACAGTGATACGTCCACCGGTTTCAGGCACAAAGGAGCGCGCATTCTCGATCAGATTGGTAACCACCTGCCCGAGCCTGAGATCATGGCCCAACACGAGGAAGCCGTACCTGCCTGAATTGCCGGGCTCGATCTTCAGATCGATGGTGACCTGCTTGCTGCCGGCGCGGACCTGGCGGGCGATGTCGACCAGATCCGTAAGCAATTGCCGCATGTCGACCTTGGCGCCGTCCTGGCGGGCGAGCTCCGCGTCGAGCCGGGAAGCGTCGGAAATGTCGCTGATCAACCGGTCCATCCGACGCACGTCATGCTGGATCACATCCATCAGCCGTTGCTTGGAGTGCTCGTTGCGGGCCAGCGGCAGGGTTTCCACAGCGCTGCGCAGCGATGTCAGCGGGTTCTTGAGCTCGTGACTGACATCGGCGGCAAAACTTTCGATTGCGGCAATCCGGTCATAGAGCGCGTTGGTCATGTCACGCAGCGCCACCGAAAGATTACCTATTTCATCCTGACGCGCGGAAAAATCAGGGATTTCCTCGCGCGCCTTGGCGCCGCGGCGAACCCTGACGGCGGCAGCCGACAGGCGCCTGAGAGGCGTTGCAATGGTCGAGGCAAGCAGCAACGACAGCACGATATTGACCATCGCGGCGACGCCAAACACCCGGAAGATCGCCATTCGTTCGGCATGCACGATCTTGTCGATATCGCCGGCCTGGGTAGACAGCAACAACACACCGAGCACCGCCCGAAACCGCTGAACCGGAACCGCCACCGAAACAATCAGTTCACCCGCTTCGGTGACCCGCACCACGGCGCCGCGACCACCGGTGAGTGCGTTCATCACCTCGGGATAGATGGTGCCGTCGGAACCGGGCGGCTCGCGGTAGAGCGGCAGATCCCTGCGCTGGAAAAGCCGGTTGAACCAGGCCGTAGCCATATCAGTCAAGCTGAGCGGTTTGGACTCGGCCGGAGGCAGATCGTAGCGCAACACCTGGCCGCTCGAATATAGATAGCGCGAATCCAGAATCAGGCTGGCATCGTCATCATAGATCCGGGCGCGGGTTCTGGTCGGCGAAATCAGCCGCCTGAGTACCGGGGCTACCCGTTCCGGATTGATCGGAAAATCCAGGTTCTCGTTGGAATTGGTGGGCGAGATGGTTTGCCCGGCTTGCAGTTCAAGCAGTTTTTCCGGGTCGATTGTGATCGAGTTGGTGTCAACGCTGGCCGAAGCGGCAACCGCGCCGGCAATGATTTCGCCCTGGGTCAGCAGGCTTTCAACGCGGGCGTCGATCAGGCCTTCGCGGAACTGGTTGAGATACATGATCCCCGACACCAGCACGATCAATGCTGCGAGATTGAGAAACAGAATCCGCCGGGTCAGGCTGGAAAAGATCAGATGGCCGAAGATCCGGCGCACCAGCGTGACCGGATTGATCCATTTGCGTGCGCGTTTGCGCCCGGACGAGGCCTCGCCCTTGCCGCTCACACTATCTTCGGTTTCAATCGCCATATCGCCTATGCCACACGCGGCGGCCTGTTTAAAGCAGGATGCCGGTCATGCCGCTTCGCGAAAGCGGTAGCCGACGCCATACAGGGTTTCGATCATGTCGAAATCATCGTCGACCATCTTGAACTTCTTGCGCAACCGCTTGATGTGGCTGTCGATGGTTCGATCGTCAACATAGACCTGCTCGTCATAGGCGGCGTCCATCAAGGCGTCGCGGCTTTTGACCACGCCGGGGCGTTGCGCCAACGACTGCAGGATGAGAAACTCGGTGACCGTCAGGGTTACCGGCTCGTTCTTCCAGGTGCAGGTATGACGCTCCTGGTCCATCACCAGGTTGCCGCGCTCGAGCGACTTGGTCGGCGTCGACGCGGTGCGGCCGGGCGTGGCCACGGCAGCATCGCGGCTGGCGGCGCGGCGCATGACCGCCTTGACGCGCTCGACCAGCAGACGCTGGGAGAACGGCTTGGTGATGAAATCATCGGCGCCCATCTTGAGGCCGAACAATTCGTCGATCTCTTCATCCTTGGATGTCAGGAAGATCACCGGAATATCGGATTTCTGGCGCAGCCTGCGCAACAGCTCCATGCCGTCCATGCGAGGCATCTTGATATCGAAAATCGCCAGTTGGGGCGGCCGGGCCAGCAACCCATCCAGTGCGGAGGCGCCATCGGTGTAGGTCTCAACACGATACCCTTCAGCTTCGAGCGCGATCGAAACCGAGGTAAGGATGTTGCGGTCGTCGTCAACGAGCGCGATTGTCTGCATGATTGTCGTCTCCGTCATGGTCTAGCACACCTCTGGAATATGCCCCCGCATCAACCCGGTTCTTGCGCCTGTTGGCGTTGCCGCCGGGTTCCACCGTCATGTCCATGAGGATAAAGTGAGAACAAAATGTGGCACAGTTCACTGATGGTGTCATTCTCTCATTCCCGTACCAGTCTGCTCGCTCGCGTCAATTGAACCGATTTAAACCGTTCGCTAATTTTTTAAATCGATTAATACTTTGATTTCATTAATGATTTCTGAGATTTCGTGTTGTTTTTTAAATTTCGCGACCCTATGGTCCGGCGAAATTCGAACCTGTCCTGCGCCTGAACAACAAGAGGAATCCAATGATCGAGGATCTGGGAGTGTGTAACCCGTCGGCCGGTTTGGCCCTGTGTGGCCTGACCACCACCGGCCCGGTGCGTTACAATACTGGCGAGGCCGAACTGGTCGAACTCGCCGTGGCGCGGGGCGAGGCAACGCTGACGGCGCATGGCGCGCTCAGGGCGCTGACCGGCCAGCATACCGGCCGCTCCGCCAAGGATAAATATGTGGTGCGCGATGCTGCCACCACCGACCAGATCTGGTGGGACAACAACAAGGAAATGTCGGTCGACGCCTTTGACGTTCTTCACGCCGATATGGCAGCCCACGCCAAGGAGCGTGAGTTGTTCGTCCAGGACCTGATTGGCGGCGCCGACAGCGCCAATGCACTCAACTCGCGGATCATCACCGAATTTGCCTGGCACGCGCTGTTCATCCGCAACCTGCTGATCCGCCCCGAGCGCGCGACGCTTGAAAGCTACCTGCCGGAACTGACGATCATCAACCTGCCGTCATTCCGCGCCGACCCGGCGCGCCATGGCTGCCGCAGCGAGACGGTGATCGCGGTCAATCTGAGCAAGGGTCTGGTGCTGATCGGCGGCACCTCCTACGCCGGCGAAATGAAGAAATCGGTGTTTACGGCGCTCAACTACCTGCTACCGGCCAAGGGCGTGATGCCGATGCACTGCTCCGCCAATGTCGGCCCGAAGGGAGACACGGCAGTGTTTTTTGGCCTGTCAGGTACCGGCAAGACGACGCTTTCAGCCGATCCCAAGCGCACCCTGATTGGCGATGACGAGCATGGCTGGGGCGAGGACGGCGTGTTCAATTTTGAAGGCGGCTGCTACGCCAAGACCATCCGGCTGTCGCGCGAAGCCGAGCCGGAAATCTTCGGCACCACCGAACGGTTCGGCACGGTGCTGGAAAATGTGGTGCTCAACGAACACCGGATTCCCGATTTCGACGACGCCTCGCTGACCGAAAACACCCGCTGCGCCTATCCGCTGCATTACATCCCCAATGCCAGCGCCAGCGGCCGGTCGGGTCATCCGCACAACATCATCATGCTGACCGCCGATGCCTTTGGCGTGATGCCGCCGATCGCCCGGCTGTCGCCGGAACAGGCGATGTATCACTTCCTGTCAGGCTACACCGCCAAGGTGGCCGGCACGGAAAAAGGCGTCACCGAACCCGAAGCGACGTTTTCTACCTGCTTTGGCGCCCCGTTCATGCCGCGCCATCCATCCGAATATGGCGATCTGCTGCGCAAGCTGATCAATGACCATCAGGTCAGTTGCTGGCTGGTCAATACCGGCTGGACCGGCGGCGCCTATGGTCAGGGTCAACGGATGCCGATCAAGGCCACCAGGGCGCTGCTCAGTGCGGCGCTCGACGGCACGCTGGAAGGTGCTGACTATCGGGTTGATCCGAATTTCGGGTTTTCGGTGCCAATTGCCGTCGAAGGCGTCGACAGCGCCATTCTCGATCCGCGCTCGACCTGGGCCGACAAGGCCGCCTACGATGCTTCGGCACAGCGACTGGTCGGCATGTTCATCGACAATTTCGAGAAATTCGCCGCCCATGTCGATGGCTCGGTGCTCAATGCGGCGCCCGGCCTGAAGGCTGCCGCCGAGTAAGCCCGGCCATTACCAGGAACGAACTTTGATCGGCCCCGTTGACCCAACGGGGCCGGTCGCGCATTTTCTGCCAGCGCGCCACCGTCGCAGGAGATCCGTTTCATGGCCAAGACCGCCAAGACCATTGCGCTGACGCTGCCGCGCAAGAGCGACGCGGAGATGCGCGCCGATGCGCAAGTCTTTTTCGAGCAGATGCAATCGCGCCGGACGGTGCGGGATTTTTCCGCCGACCCGGTGGATCCGGAGATCATCAGGCTGGCTGTCCGCACCGCCGGCACAGCGCCATCGGGCGCCAATCAGCAACCCTGGTGTTTTGTCGCCATCAGCGATCCCGAGACCAAGCGCGCCATAAGGCAGGCCGCGGAAGAGGAAGAGCGCGCGTTTTACAATGGCCGTGCAGGCGAGGAATGGCTCGACGCACTGGCCGCACTCGGTACCGATCCCGACAAGCCGTTTCTGGAAACCGCGCCGTGGCTGATCGCGATCTTCGCGCAGCGCTGGGGCGTTGACGCCGATGGTCGCAAGTTCAAGCACTATTATGTGCCCGAATCGGTCTCCATCGCCATCGGCCTGCTGATCGCCAGCCTGCATTCGGCAGGACTTGCCACGCTGACCCATACGCCATCGCCGATGGGCTTTCTCAACCAGATCTGCGGCCGGCCGGACAACGAAAAGGCGCTCATTCTGCTGGTTGTCGGTCACCCCGCCAAAGACGCCCGAGTGCCGGCAATCAGCCGCAAAGGTATCGACGAAATCCTGTTTTGGAAGACCGCACCATGAGCGCCGATCCGCTGCATGGCGCGCGCGGCATCGTCATTGCCGGCTGGGAGCTCAGTGAAAGCTTCATCCGGGCGTCGGGCCCGGGCGGCCAGAACGTCAACAAGGTGGCGACTGCGGTGCAGTTGCGTTTTGACATTGGCAATTCGCCCTCTTTGCCGGAACGGGTCAAGAAGAACGCGCTGAAACTTGGCGGCAGCCGTGTTTCCAAGGATGGGGTGATCATCATCGAGGCCAATCGCTTCCGCACCCAGGAGCGCAACCGCGCCGACGCGCGCGCGCGGCTGATCGAACTGATCGACCAGGCTTCGGAGCCACCACCGCCGCCGCGGCGGAAAACCCGACCGACCAGAGGCTCGGTGGAGCGGCGCCTGGCAGCAAAATCCGGCCGCTCACAGATCAAGAAAGCCCGCGGCAAGGTCGAAGATGATTGATCTGCGGGCTGCGAGATCACGTGAGGATCATAGCCCGCTCAGTGTTTACCGCAGGTCCGGAGCATTTTTGGAAAGAGTGCCTGCCAAATGGTGGTGGCTGATCAGGCGGGTTGCCGCAAGCCGTGGCTCAGCCGCCGGGCACTTTCAACGGCGGCGTCGCCATAGAGCGACCAGCTTTGGGTCAATCCCTCGATGATCAACGTCAGATCCACTTCGCGGCCGGGCAAGGCAGTGGCTGCGGCGGCACGTCCAGCCACCTCCGTCTTGTGGCGCTGCAAGAGCGTGCGCAACGCCTGGTCATGCGGGGCAGCAGCAACGGCTGCGTGAAACAGGCAACCATGGGATGCCTCGCGCCGCATCCACTCGGCGACCCGATCAAAAATTGAGGACAGCGCCAGCTCTGCATCGGCGGGCAGTTCGGTAAACACCTGTGCGATGTAACGCTGGTGCCGATACTCAAGTGCCATGCGCACCATCTGCTCGCGAGACGGGGTGTATTTATAGAGCGTGCGCAGGCTGACACCGGCGGCATCCCTGAGATCCTCGACACTGGGTTCGGCAAAGCCGTGTTCGGCAAATGCCCGCTCCAGGCCGGCGGCTATTTTCTGCTGCATATCATTCATGCTTGACGATGTAGAATTATCCCTCTACCTACGCAAGTAGAATGAACGTTCTACATAGGAGACCGGTATGACACTTCCCGAAACAATGCGCGGCATGATTCTCACCGGCCATGGTGGCCTGGAAAAACTGGAATGGCGCGAGGACCTGGCGGTGCCCGTGCCTGGTGCCGGCGAAGTGTTGATCCGGGTTGGTGCCTCGGCGGTCAACAACACCGATATCAACACCCGCATCGGTTGGTATTCCAAGAGCGTGCGCGGCGACACCGCCTCGGGCGCAGCCAAGGGATATGCGACCGAAACCGGCGAAGACGGCAGTTGGTCAGGCACACCGCTGACGTTTCCGCGGATCCAGGGGCTGATTGCTGCGGACGGATCGTCGCCGTTGGAAGCGGCGTTGACGTGGGCCGGGTGGGAGAACGGGTTCTGGTGCGACCGATGCAACCGCGCTCAAGCGCCGGCGAGGAACCAGCGACAGTAACCTTCGGGTCCGAATGTAATGGCGGCTTTGCCGACTATGCGGTGACCGGTTCGAGCGACGCGATTCGGGTGGAATCCGGGCTCAGCGATGTCGAGCTGGCGAGTTTTCCCTGCGCCTTCTCGACCGCCGAAGGCATGATCCAGCGCTGCCGGCTGGGGACAGAAAGTGTGCTGATCACCGGCGCGTCCGGCGGGGTCGGCTCGGCGGCGATCCAACTCGCCAAACGGCGCGGCGCCCATGTCACGGCACTGACCACGGCCGCCAAGGCGGAAGAATTGCGGGCGCTGGGCGCCGATCAAACGTTGGACCGCGATGCGCCGCTGCCTGGCCATGGTTTTGACGTGGTGCTTGATCTGGTCGGTGGGCCGCGCTGGCCGGACCTGATCGACAGCCTGCGCAATGGCGGACGCTACGTGACTTCCGGCGCAATCGCCGGGCCGATTGTCGAACTGGACCTGCGAACGCTGTATCTTCGCGACCTGACATTGCTTGGCAGCACCCATCAACCGGCCAACGTGTTTACCGATCTGGTCAGCTATATCGAGGCTGGCGACATCCACCCGGTGCTGGCGGCCACCTATCCGCTTGCCGAATTGCGCGCCGCGCAGTCAGCATTTGCCGGCAAGACCCATGTTGGCAAGATCGGAATCACGGTGGCTGATTGAACCCGGCCGGAACGCCAACAAATGGGTCGATACAGGTTTCGGGGCGGCCGGCCATCGGGCACAAGTTTTCCCTGATGGTCCAAGCCAAGTCTCTCTGCCGGAGGTGCTTGCAGCGGGCATGGAATAGCTGTCACAGACCTTACCCCACCGGGCGCAATACCGGCGGATTCAGTTTTTGTGTAGCTTTCAGTTGGTAGTTTGCACGCAAATGCCTATGTTCTGAACAACCAATCAGGGAGATGAGTACTTATGGGCATTTTTGATTTCATCAAATCGGCAGGCAAGAAGATCGGGATCGGCGGCGATGACGACGCCCCGGACGCAGATGCGGTCAAGAAGGAACTGGATTCACACAAGCTCGGCACCGACAAGGTCGAAGTCCGGGTTGATGGCGACAAGGTAGTGCTTTCGGGCGTCGTCGAAGACCAGTCGATCTTTGAAAAAGCCATCGTTGCCGTTGGCAATACGCTCGGCATTTCCAAGGTCGAGGCGGCAGAACTCTCGGTCGTCGTTCCGGATTCGGGCCTTTCACTGGCTTCAGCCGACATGACTGACCTGGTCAAGGCCTCGATACCAGCCAAACAGCCGCGTTTTCACACCGTGGAAAAGGGCGATAATCTCTGGAAAGTCGCCGAAGCAGCCTACGGCAAGGGCAAGGGCTCCAAATACACGGTGATCTTCGAAGCCAACACGCCGATGCTTTCGCATCCCGACAAGATCTATCCGGGCCAGGTGCTGCGCATCCCCGATATCGAAACCGCCTAACACGCCAGACCGAACGACAAGGCCGGACATGCTGGTTCTACCCAAGGGATTGCGCCATATTCCCGGCCATATCGATCGCGCCGGGCAACAGGCCTTGCTCGAGGAAATCCGGGCGGTGGTGCGGCAAGCGCCACTCTACCGCCCGGAAATGCCACGCAGCGGCAAGCCGTTCAGCGTGCGCATGTCCAATTGCGGCGAGCTCGGCTGGGTCGCCGACCGCAATGGCTACCGTTATCAGGCCCGTCATCCCGTTACGGATGCGCCCTGGCCGCCGATTCCGCAGGTATTGCTCGACATGTGGAGGGAACTGACCGGCGATCCGCGCCCACCGCAAGCCTGCCTGATCAATTACTACGACACCTCGGCCCGCATGGGGCTGCACCAGGACCGCGACGAAAATGATCTGTCGGCGCCGGTGCTGTCTGTATCGCTGGGTGATTCCTGCCTGTTCCGGTTCGGCGGCACCGAACGGACGCAGCCGACCAAATCATTCCGGCTGGAAAGCGGCGACATCGTCGTACTGGGCGGCGAAAGCCGGCTGATCTTTCACGGTGTCGACCGGATCTACCCGACGACATCCACACTTCTCGCCGATGGTGGCCGGATCAATCTGACATTGCGGCGGGTCGGCGCCTGACCTGCTTCTGTTCGTTCAATTGAATTCAACTGAACGCGCCATACATCACCGCCCTGACCCCGCCATCCGCGAACCCTGCTGATCGAAATGTACCGGCTGCATGCCCGGCTGCGACGAAACAGCAGGGTCAGCGGCATTCCGGTGCATTCCGAAAACCAGGCGAACTATGCCAATGCACAGGGCCGCAAGCGGTATGCTGGCGAGAATATCGACAAGATAATGGTTGGCATTCACCACAGCGGCCAGCGCCATCATGATGTTGAGCAGCAAGAACGGATACCGCAACCAGATGTTGGTCCAGGTTGCCCAGATCAGCAGATAGGCGACCCCGGCATGGACCGAGGGGAAGGTGAGAATGCCGGATATCCCCTGTGACGAGATATGGAATTCGACATTGTTGCGCACCGCTTCAAAGTGCTCGATAAACTCGAACCCGAAATAGGAGTTGATGTTGGCAAGCTGGCCATCGGTGTAGCCATAATGGGTATAGGTGCCGTAGGCGGGGAACCAGATCGCAACGACCGCGGCAACCAACGTCAGCAAGCCGAAGGCGATCATGAAAGCATGGGCACGGCGGGAATAACCGAGCCAGAGCAAGAGCGCTGGTACCAGCACCACCTGGATCAGAAATGACTGATAGGCTTCTCCAAAAGCCGCCGCCAGCAGGGGCCGGGCATCAACAAATGCGATAAAAGAGTGCCAGTCGAACCCGATCGCCGCGTCCATATTGGCCAGCAGTTCGTCCGCCAGCGGCATATCAAGCGACATCGCCATGTAATTGGCGGTGACCATCGGCAACATGATCAACAGCAGCCCGGCAATCAGACTGGCCAGACCGCGAAGCAGATTGAGACCAAACCGCCCTGCAAGCAGGCTGAAACAGGCACAAATCAAACTTAGATAAAGATTAGCGGAGAAATCCGCGTAATTGATCGTTACCTTGGTAAAAGGCCGGGCAACCAGAACAACACCCCAGATAAGGCCGAGGGAAACGAAAAACCGCTTCTGTATGTCATCCATATCCAGATCGTTCATGTGCCAATCCCGCGAGCAGATTTACTCCTCCGACTAGCAGATCGACCATAAGGTTCGGTTAATCGGTGCTACCTATAGCTTTCTCAGCGCCACCTGTTCGATCAGGTGGTTGGGGCCCTTGCGCAGAATCAGGTCGGCGCGTGGGCGGGTCGGCAGGATGTTCTGCCGCAAATTCTTCAGGTTGATGTTTTCCCAAAGGCTTTCGGCAATGGCGCGGGCAGCGTCCTCGCCGATGGCCGAATAGCGATGGAAGAAGGAATCCGGGTCCTTGAACGCGGTTTGCCGCAGATTCATGAAGCGATCGACATACCATTTGTGGATGTCGGGCTCTTCGGCGTCGATATAGATCGAGAAATCGAAGAAATCGGAGACGAAGGGGATGATCTTGCCATCCTCGGGCAGGTCGCGCACCTGCAGCACATTGATGCCCTCGAAAATCAGGATGTCTGGCCGGTCAATGACCTTGTATTCGCCGGGCAACACATCATAGGTCAGGTGTGAATAGCACCGCGCCCGGACATTATGCTGACCAGCCTTGATTTCGGACAGGAAACGCAGCACCGCGGCAACATCGTAGCTTTCGGGAAACCCCTTGCGGTCCATCAGATTGTCGCGACGGAGAATTTCGTTGGGGTAGAGAAACCCGTCGGTGGTGACCAGATCGACCTTCGGGCTCGAGGGCCAGCGGGCCAGCAATTCGGCCAGGACACGGGCGGTAGTGGACTTGCCCACCGCCACCGATCCGGCGATGCCGATGATGAACGGGGTCTTGGCGACGCCGGAGAGATTGAGAAAATGCTTGCGTTGCTCGAACAGCAATTGCGAGGATTCGACATGGGCTGACAGCAATCGCGACAGCGACAGATAGATCCGCCGCACTTCATCGAGATCCACCGGGTCATTGAGCGAACGCAGCCGGCGAACCTCATCCTCGCTCAGCGTCAGTGGCGTGTCAGCGCGGAACTCCGCCCATTTGTCAGCGGTGAAGAACCGGTAGGGTGAAAAATCATCTCCGGAAAAATGATCCAGGGGGCGTGGCTGAATGTCGGTCTGATCCATGCTCACTCCGCCCTGCGTCCGGCCTTCTCAGCCAGACCGGATTGCGATGTTCGCCGCTCCAGCTCGGCCATGATGTCACCCAGCGGAACATCGGCAATCCGCAGCACGACCATCAGATGGTAGAGTAGATCGGCAGATTCAGCGACCAGTTCGTTGCGCCCCTGTGCAGTGGCGGCGATGACAGTTTCCACCGCTTCCTCGCCCAGCTTCTTGGCGGCCCTGGGCATGCCGGCAGCCACCAGCTTCGCGGTCCAGGACTGGTCCGGATCGGCAGCGGCGCGGGCGGCAACAATCCGCTCAAGATCGGTGAGATTGAAATTGGTCATGGCAGATGGTTCCCTTCTCAGGCCTGTTCAGACCATGCGCATATCAAGTCCGGCATCAGCCATGTACTGCTTGGCCTCGCCGATCGTATAGGTTCCGAAATGGAAAATCGAGGCGGCAAGCACGGCCGTGGCGTGACCGTCGCGGATGCCCTCGACCAGATGTTCGAGTGTACCGACACCGCCGGAGGCGATTACCGGCACCCGAACCGCATCGGCAATGGTGCGGGTCAACGCGAGATCATAGCCGCCCTTGGTGCCATCACGATCCATCGAGGTCAGCAGCAATTCGCCAGCGCCGCGCTCCACCATCTGCTCGGCAAACACAACGGCGTCGATGCCGGTTGGTTCCCGGCCACCATGGGTGAAGATCTCCCAACGGTCGGCCTCGCCCGGTGCAGATACCTTTTTCGAATCGATCGAAACGACGATGCACTGGTTGCCGAACTTGTCGGCCGCTTCGGCGACAAAATCCGGGTTTTTGACCGCGGCGGAGTTGATCGAGACCTTGTCGGCGCCCGAGAGCAGCAGCTTGCGAATATCGGCTACCGTGCGGACGCCACCGCCAACGGTCAGCGGCATGAAGCAGTGCTCGGCGGTTTGCGCGACGACATCGAAAATGGTTTCGCGGTTGTCGGACGAAGCAGTGATATCAAGAAAGCAGAGCTCGTCGGCGCCGGCCGCATCATAGGCCTTGGCGGCCTCGACCGGATCACCGGCATCGATCAGGTCAACAAAATTGACACCCTTGACGACGCGGCCATCTTTCACATCCAAACAGGGGATGACACGGGATTTCAGGGTCATGAGCGGTTCCCTTGCTCGAATTGCGCGGGCTCCACGGTGAGCGATCCGTTGAGCACCGCCAGCGCCTCGGCCGGGTCGATGCGACCATCATAGAGCGCGCGGCCGGAGATCGCACCCTCAAGCCGGGCGGCATCGGGCATTTTCATGCGGACAATGTCGGCAAGCGAGGCAAGACCGCCCGAGGCAATGACCGGGATCGACACCGCATCGGCGAGTTCGATGGTCGATTGCCAGTTGATGCCGGCGAGGATGCCATCGCGATCAATGTCGGTGTAGATGATCGCCGCCACGCCGGCGCCCTCGAAACGCCGGGCCAATTCGATGACGCCGAGTTCGGAAGCCTCGGCCCAGCCTTCGACCGCCACCTTGCCGCCCTTGGCGTCGATGCCAACAGCGACACGGCCGGGAAACAGCTTGCAGGCTTCGCGCACCAGATCGGGATTGCGGACCGCAACGGTGCCGAGAATGACCCGGGCGAGACCCTTTTCCAGCCAGGCTTCAATATGCGCCAGCGTACGGATACCGCCGCCGAGCTGCACCGGGTTTTCGGTCGCCTTGAGAATTGCCTCGACTGCGGCGCCATTGACCGACTGACCTTCGAAGGCGCCGTTGAGATCGACCACATGCAGCCACTCAAAACCCTGGTTCTCGAAGGCCAGGGCCTGAGCCGCGGGGTTCTCGTTGTAGATCGTGGCTGAGTCCATTTCGCCCAGCTTGAGCCGAACACACTGGCCGTCTTTGAGATCGATGGCGGGAAACAGGATCATGTCAGGGCTTCCATTTGAGGAAATTGGCGATCAGCGCCAGACCCAGCGTCTGGCTCTTTTCCGGGTGAAACTGGGTGCCGGCCTTGTTGCCATGAACGACAGCGGCGGTCACCGTGCCGCCATAGTCGGTTGTCGCCAGCACATCACCGGGATTGTTTGCCGCCAAATGATAGGAGTGCACGAAATAGGCGTGCAGTCCGGCAGGTCCGGTCGGGATACCGTTAAACAACGGGTGCTCAGCCTTGAGATCGAGTGTGTTCCAACCGATCTGCGGAATCTTCAAAGCCGGATTCGATGGCTTGATCTCGACCACGTCGCCGGCAATCCAGCCAAATCCCTCGGTCACCGTCTTTTCCAGCCCGCGGCTCGACATCAACTGCATGCCGACGCAGATGCCGAGAAACGGTCGCGCCTTGTCCTCCACTGCATGGCGCAGGGCGGCGTTCATGCCGTCGATGACATCAAGCCCGGCGCGGCAATCGGCATAGGCGCCAACGCCCGGCAGCACGACCCGGTCGGCGCCGGCGACAACGTCAGCCTCGGCGCTGAGAATTATGTGTGCCGTGACGCCGGCTTCGCGCGCCGCGCGCTCGAACGCCTTGACCGCGGAGCGCAGATTGCCCGATCCGTAATCTACAATGACAACCCGCATCGCACTCATGTCCTTTCAACCGGCACAAGGCCAATGGCGCCATTGGCGCCTGCTTCCATACGCCCCGCCTGCAGCGCTGGCCGCAGGCGGCGAGATTGCTCCGGCGCAGCCCCGGCCCGGGCGGTATGGATATCAAATGCGGTTTCAGCGTCGCCAGCCTCGACCAGATCGGCAAAACGCCAGCCCCGCCGCAGCAAGGCCGAGGCGCGCCAGTTGCGGCCCTCGAGACCGGTGATCAGCGAAACCGCCAGACCAAGAACCACACCCGGCCAATAAAAGCTGGCGCTGGCGACCATCAGCAAAGCCACGCCCAGAATCAGTATGGCCGACAGCGCCTCCAGCCAGAGCCGGTTGAACAACAACCAAAACACCGGAAACGCGAAGGCCAGTGGTGCGAAACTATCGTTGAGAACCACCGAACCCTCATCGGGAACCGCTGTGCCCGGCCTTGCAAAAACAAGATAGCTGCTCATCAATTTTCCCCGTTCAGCCGCAAGCCCGAAGGCTCAGGCCAAAGACCCCTTGGTCGACGGAATCCGGTCTTTCTGCCGTGGATCGATCTCGCAGGCAGTGCGCAACACGCGGGCCACCGCCTTGAAGCAGGTCTCAGCGATATGGTGGTTGTTGGCGCCATAAAGATTGGTCACATGCAGAGTGATGCCGCCATGCTGGGCCAATGCCTGGAAGAACTCGCGCACCAACTCGGTATCGAATGTTCCGATCTTGGGCGCAGAAAAGTCGACATCCCAGACCAAAAACGGGCGACCGGAAATATCAATGGCGGCGCGGGTCAGGGTTTCGTCCATCGCCAGGTCCAGCGACGCATAGCGACAAATGCCCTTGCGGTCGCCCAGCGCCTTGGCCAGAGCCTGGCCGATGGCAATGCCGACGTCTTCGACTGTGTGATGATCGTCGATGTGCAAATCACCCTTGGCGCTGACATCGAGATCGATCAGCGAATGGCGCGAGAGTTGCTCAAGCATGTGATCGAAAAAGCCGACCCCGGTCGCAATCGACCCGGCGCCGGTTCCATCCACACGAACAGATACCGAAATGTCGGTTTCATTGGTCTTGCGGGCAACGGAAGCGGTGCGCGCGGTCTCGGTACTGGCCATCTGGCGTCTCCGGGCAATAGGATCGGCGCTCAATACCAGCCCGCGCAGCAAATATCCAGAACGGCTTTCGAAGGGGTGCTGCCCGGCCGCGCGCATATTTGCAATCGCCTCGCGGGCGCTTACATACAGCCGTACAGCAAAGCTTAGGAATTTACGGCCAAGACGCCGTTTGAAGGAAAGGACGCCCGATGAGCGAGCACAATCCATTTGGCCAGATGCATGCGACCACAATCATCACCGTGCGCAAGGGGCAGCAGGTGGTGATGGCTGGCGACGGCCAGGTCAGCCTCGGCCAGACCGTGATGAAGGGCAACGCCCGAAAGGTCCGCCGCATCGGCAAGGACAACAATGTGATTGCCGGTTTTGCCGGCGCCACCGCCGACGCGTTCACGCTGCTGGAACGGCTTGAAGCCAAGCTGGAGCAATATCCCGACCAGCTGACTCGCGCCGCGGTCGAACTAGCCAAGGACTGGCGCACCGACCGTTATCTGCGGCGGCTTGAGGCAATGATGCTGGTGGCCGACAAGACGGTGACGCTGGCGATTACCGGCAATGGCGATGTGCTGGAACCCGAACACGGCACCATGGCGATCGGCTCCGGCGGCAATTATGCCTATGCCGCGGCGCGCGCGCTGATGGACAGCGACCGGACCGCCGCCGAGATTGCCCGACGGGCGATGGAAATTGCCGGTGATATCTGCGTCTACACCAACGGCAATATCGTGATCGAGACCCTTGAACTTGAATAGGCCGGTGTGCATCGGTCTGTCGCGGTCGAGTGTTTCACGTGAATCGTTCGGCGACGGCCAATGCAAGACCGTTCATGACTTCAACGCCCGTGGGCGCAAATCCGGTAGCGAGACCACCGCATGATTGATGACGAAACGCTTGATCGCGCGGTCAAGGCCGGCATTCTCAATGCTGCACAACGTGAAGCCCTTCTGACACTGGCCACCGATACCCTCGACGAACAGACAGCTGAGCAGGCCACTGCCCCCTCGGTCGATGACCAGATGCGGCTGGTTGGTGGCGGCAATGATATTTTTGTCACCGTCGGCGTGACGCTGTTGTTTGCCGGTGCGCTGTTTGCGCTCCGGTCGGTATTTGTCGAAGGCAACACGGCCATCGCCGTGGCCATCGCGCTCGGCAGCTGGGTGGTTGCTGAAATCGTTACCCGGCAAAAACGGATGCGGCTTTCAAGCACGCTGCTGGCGCTGATCTTCATGGCAGCGGCGCTGTCGCTGCTGATTGAAGCGGTGATGAACCGGGTCAACCTGCCCAGTGATCTCAATGCCTTTGCACTGCTGGCGCTCAGATCCGAAGCCGGACCGGTGGGGCTTATCCTCGGTGGCGGCCTGATTGCTGTTGCCGGGCTTTATTTCTTCCGCTTCAAGGTGCCTATCCTGGCCGGTGTTGCGGCCATCGCCGCCACCGGGCTGGCGTTTCTGGGTGCCGTGGTTTTCTACCATGACCAGATGGTCAGCGGCGCAGTCGCTGCACCTTTGCCAGAACAGTTGGCCGACATCCTCGCCAATGCGCTGGCGGTGCCGCTGGTCTGTGGACTAGCGATATTCCTAGTCGCGGTCTGGCTTGATTTGCGCGACCGTGAACGCCAGACGGTCTGGTCGGACTGCGCCTTCTGGCTACATGTGGTGTCGGCGCCGCTGCTGGTGCATCCGCTGTTCATTCTCGCCACCGGCCAGGAAGTGCTGTCGGGCCAGATCGAACCGGGCCTCAGCGCCAGCATTTTGCTGGGGTTGATGATGGCCGTGTTCGTGCTGGTGGCGCTGGCAATCGACCGGCGCTCGCTGCTGGCGCCAACGCTGGCCTATTTCGGCTCGGTCGGGATTTATTACCTCGTCAACGGTGCCGCCAACACCACCGGGATTCCGCCATTTGCGCTGATCCTGATCGCCATCGGCGCAATGGTGATCCTGTTCGGGGCCGGCTGGCAGCGTATCCGCGGCTTGATAATCCGGCCGATTCTTCCCACATCGGTCCTCGACAGGCTTCCACCCATAAAGGCATGATCTTCACATGAGCAATTTTTCCCCCCGCGAAACCGTGACCGAGCTTGACCGATTCATCATCGGCCAGAACGACGCCAAGCGCGCCGTGGCGATTGCGCTGAGAAACCGCTGGCGCCGGCAGCAACTGGATGGTCCGCTGCGCGAAGAAGTGATGCCCAAGAACATCCTGATGATCGGGCCGACCGGCGTCGGCAAGACCGAAATCTCACGACGGCTGGCGCGTTTGGCCGGTGCCCCGTTCATCAAGGTCGAGGCGACCAAGTTCACCGAGGTCGGCTATGTCGGCCGCGATGTCGAACAGATCATCCGTGATCTTGTTGAAGTCGGCATCACCCTGGTGCGCGAGCGCAAGCGCGGCGAAGTCGAGGCAAAGGCACGGCTGAATGCCGAGGAACGCGTGCTCGACGCGCTGGTTGGCTCCACCGCATCGCCAGCAACCCGGGATTCTTTCCGCAAGAAACTGCGCGATGGTCTGCTCGACGACAAGGAAATCGAAATCGAGGTGGCCGACACCGGAAACGGCATGCCGCAATTCGAATTGCCGGGCATGCAGGGCGGCAATATCGGCGTGCTCAATATCGGCGATCTGCTGGGCAAGGCGATGGGCGGGCGTACCCGCAAGATCAAGACGACGGTGCGCGAATCCTACGCCACCCTGATCAATGATGAATCCGACAAGCTTCTGGACATGGAGCAGGTTCACCAGGAGGCAGTGAAATCGGCAGAGGACGACGGTATCGTCTTCCTAGACGAGATCGACAAGATTGCGACCCGCGATGGCGGCGTCGGCGCCGGCGTTTCGCGCGAAGGCGTGCAGCGAGACCTGTTGCCGCTGGTCGAAGGCACCACGGTGGCAACCAAATACGGACCGGTGAAGACCGATCACATTTTGTTTATCGCGTCCGGCGCCTTCCATGTCTCCAAACCTTCCGACCTGCTGCCCGAACTGCAGGGCCGCCTGCCGATCCGGGTGGAACTCAGAGCGCTGGACAAGGACGACTTCCGCCGCATCCTGACCGAAACCGAGGCCAGCCTGATCAAGCAATATGTGGCCTTGATGGCCACCGAGGACATGACGCTGGTCTTTACCGAGGACGCCATCGACGCGCTGGCGGAGGTTGCCGTGCACCTCAACAGCAGCATTGAGAATATCGGCGCGCGGCGTTTGCAGACGGTGATGGAGCGGGTTCTCGACGAGATTTCTTTCACCGCCCCGGATCAGCCGGGCTCGACAATCACGATTGATTCAGACTATGTCCGGGAGCATGTTGGCGACCTTGCCCAGAATACCGATCTGTCGCGATTTATTCTGTAACCAGCGATAAAATTCGGTTCCTCGCGGCCATGAACGTCGGCCAGTCAAGCCGCAGCGATGCGGCGTAACCTGAAGATGACGACGCCCGAGAGGATCATGATGGTGCACAGTTGCAAGCTCAAGACCATGGTTGCGATGTCGATCGCGCTTGTCATGAGCTTGACGCCGGCGGTGCAGGCAGTTGCTGACGAACTGGTGCCGCCAGGTAACCGCAGCGTCGAGCAGCCCACAATCCCCGGAGCATCGAAACGCCGCACCAAGGCAACCAAATCCAGCTTTGACGCAAAATATGAGAAGATCCGCGATCTGATCGCCGGCGACAGCAAGCTCAAGTCGAAAATCCGCAAGGTGTCGGCGCTCTACAAGATCGATCCGATCCATATTGTCGGCGCGCTTGTGGGCGAGCACACCTACAATGTCGACGCCTATGACCGGCTGCAGACCTATTACATCAAGGCGATCTCCTATGCCGGTGAGCGGTTCCGCTTCGAGCATGATGGCGAGAGCGTCCTCAATTTCGTCAAGCGGCCGGAATTCGATGACTGCAAGGAAGCCTCGGGCTCAGCTGAAGTCTGGACCTGCCGCGAGGAAGTCTGGGAGACCAGTTTCCGGGGCAAGACCGTCGGCGGCAAATCGTTTCCCAACGATCGTTTCGGGGCGGTGTTCTTTCAGCCATTCTACGCCGGCCAGACTTTTGGCCTGGGCCAGCTCAACCCACTGACGGCATTGGTCCACAGCGACCGCGTCAACAAGGTGTCGCGACTGAGAAAGCTCAGCGCCGGCAATGCAGCTCAGGTCTATGAGGCAATCATGGAGCCGGATTCAACGCTTGCCTATATGGCTGCATCGATTGCCGAATCGATCGACAATTACCGCGACATCGCCGGTTTCGACATTTCCAAAAATCCCGGCGTGACGGCGACGCTCTACAATGTCGGCAATGCTGCCCGCCGCGCCGCGGAACTCGCAGAAGAAAACGAGAAACGCAAGAGCCGGGGCCAAAAACCGCTGCTTCCGCGCGAAAACTATTATGGCTGGCTGGTCAACGACCACGAACAGGAGCTGCGCGAGATCATCGCCAAATAGCGGCAGCGCTATTTTCCGACGCTTGCCAATAATTGGATTTTTCAATCAGCGCGGCAGCTTGTCGCCCTGACCGGGCGGAATCGACTGCACCGGACGCGGGTTGTCCCCGTCGGTCTCTCCGGTCTCGATCAATTTGCCGATCCGGTCCAAAGTGTCCGCGTCGAGCCGGGAAATGGCGGCAGCCAGACGATTGGCAACTTCGGTGGCTTTTGGCGTCAGCCCGGCGGTGTTGATGGTTACTTTCGGCCGCGACAGGCCGCTGAGCGCCTGCAGTTCCTCGGCCTCGTCCCAGATGATGTTGAAATAGCCGATTACCCGCTGGACGAATTGCCAGCTGGGTTCGGAGCGCTGGCCATGCTCGAGCGCCGACAGATAGGCCGGAGACACGCCAATGGCCTTGGCCATCTCGCGCTGGGTCACGCCGCGCTCGGCGCGCAGCCGGCGAAGGGCTTCACCAAACGGGGTCATTACGGCTTCTCCCGGATACGGCGCAGCCGGATATAGAGCGCGCCTTCGCCACCATGGCCGCGCGCCGCATCCTCATATCCGGAAATCAGAAACCGGAATTCCGGCTTGGTCAGCCATTCGGGCACGTGCCGCTTGAGCACACCGGCGCCGCCGCGGGACGTGCCCTTGCCGGTGATCACCAGCACATGGCGGAGGCCACGCTCATGGGCGCGGGCCAGAAACCCCCAGAGAAGATTGTGGGCCTCACTCTGGGTCAGGCCATGAAGATCGATGCGACCATCGATCGGCAAGCGGCCGCGGGCCAGCTTGCGAACCACCGGCTGCTCGATCGGCTGAACCTTTGGCCGGGGCGCGGGTTGAAGCTTGCGCGGCATCTCAGGGCGTGCGGGTGGTGCGGGTTTATCCGGGCGCATGGCCTTGGGCTGCGGTGTTTCGACGGCAAACCAGTCGTCTCCCTCAACGCTCTTGCCGGGGAAGGCCTCAACGGTCCGGGCCACCTGCGCCCAGATTATCCGGTCTTCGTGACTGAGCTTGCGCTTGTCATCTTTCATGACCGGCCCGCCGCGCACATTGAGATCCGACTGGCGCCAGCAGGGTGAAAGCCGCCTTGTTCCTGATGGCGCCCGCCTTGTCGCCAGCCATCGGCCCCGATCCGGCAAAAAGATCGCCGCGCGTCGCACCAACGATTGCGGTGCCGGTGTCCTGGGCGATCATCAGCCGCGCAAACGGCCGGTCGGCGTCAAAATCAGCCAGATCCGGCGCATTGATGAAAAAAGGTGTTCCGAAGGTATGGATATGCCGGTCAACGGCCAGCGACCGTCCCGGCTCAAGCGGCACCTTGGCGGCAGCCACCGGGCCAAGCCGCGGGTCATCGACATCAGCCTCGCGAAAGAAAATGAAAGAACGGTTTTGCCACATCAGTTGATCGGCGTGCTGCGGATTGGCAGCAAGCCACTGCCGGATCGTAGCCATTGAAATGTCGTTCGCGGCAATCTCGCCGCGCTCGACCAACAATCCGCCGATACCGGTGAAGGGGTGACCGCTCTTGGCGGCATAGGTGATTCGACGGTTGCGGCCATCGGGAAAGGCAAGACGGGCGCAGCCCTGAACATGGGCAAAGAAAACGTCCGCGCGCGAGCCAGCCCAGGCGATCTCGAGCCCCAGGCCGCGGAAAGCTCCAGTCTCGATGGCCTGCCGGTCCGGGCAGACACCGACCTCGCCGTTCTGCTCAAGCATGAACGCATAGCCGTCGGGGATCCCCACCGGCGGATCGTCAGGATCCGGCACCTTCACCAGGTTGTCGGGTTTGCGCAAAAACGGGAAAGCATGGTCGGAATCGGCTGTCGCTGTGACTTCCAGTTCCGGCTCATAATAGCCGGTTACGAACCCAGCACCGTCATCAATATCAATTTTTACCGGGCGGAACCATTTTTCAAAGAAGGCCCGAGCCTCGCTGGCGGGTGCTAAGCCGGATTCAGCCGCCTGCAAGCCGAGTGCAGCATCATAAGCCGGCTTGAATTCTTCGTGGGAAATGCCCAGCGAGCCGGTCTTGTAGGGACCGTTTTCGGCAACATGTCGGGCGGAACGGCAAAAGGCGGCAAGGGCTGCGGCGGGCGCATCGTCTGCCCAACCGGGCAGCGATGCGAATTCTTCCCGCCGAAGCGACACATTCATTACTGATCAGCTTCCGTCGCGATCAGACGCCAGTTCGGATCCTTCGACCGTGTGTCGCGGGAGAAGGTCCAGACATCATTGACATCGGTAACGTCAACCAGATCGCCTTCGATCACCTTGTCGTCCTTGTCGAGCGTCGCCGAAATCAGCTGGCTGATGATGCGCAGGGTGATATTGGCTTCCGTCCCCTTCATCTCGGCCTGGATGATGTTGGCCTTCTCGATGCCCACGAAATTCGACCGCACCGTCTCGCCACGAGCTTCGCGTTCATCGATGGCGGCAACAAAGCCGTCGAAGACCTCGCGCGACAACAAGCCCTTCAGCGCCTTGCGATCACCGTCGGCATAGGCCGAGACGATCATCTCGTAAGCCATGGTAGCGCCACCGACGAACTCCTGAGGCGTAAACGACGGATCGGCGGTGACCACCTCGCGCAGTCCCTCGTTGAGCTCAGTACCCGGTTCAGCATAAGCATCAACTGCGGCAAACATGTCCGGTTCGACATTTTCCCGGCCGCGGCGGGGAAGCGTAACCACTTTCGGATCGTCCATTCCGCCTTCAGTGCCTGCCTGTTCACGGCGGGCCGTCTGCTCGCGCGGCGGGCGTTCGCTGCCAGTGCGCTTGCCAAGCACCGAACGCAGCTGGATGAAAATTATCACCGCCGCCACAAAAAAGAAGAACGTCACAAAATCAAAGGAACCCATTCCCGCCTTCTTTCGGTTTCATCATCGGTAAGGATGCATATAATGCCCCCGGGCCAATCAATCAAAGGGTTGTGGCATTCTATTTCATGCGGGCGGCAATCCTGACCCGGCATCAAGCTCGGAAACCTCTCTATGCGCTTCTCCCTGATCCCGTTTTTGCTTCTCGCCATACCGCTGGCCGAGATCGCCGCCTTTGTCGTCATTGGCGGCCAGATAGGGGTTTGGGCCACACTTGGCATGGTGCTGCTGACGGCCGTGGTCGGCAGCTTTCTGCTTCGCTGGCAGGGGATCGGGCTATTCAATCGCATCAACTCGGAAATGCGTGCCAACCGGGTTCCCGGACGCGAACTGGTGCATGGCGTGATGCTGCTGGTGGCAGGCGTGCTGCTGCTGACGCCTGGTTTCGTCACTGATTCGCTGGGCTTTCTGCTGTTTGTCCCGGCTATCCGCGACGGGGTGTGGCGACTGGTCAAGAACCGGGTCGTGGTTCAGACCATGAGCAGCGGCTTCAGTTCCGGGCCGCATGGTGGGCCGCGAACACCAGACGGCGTGGTCGATCTCGACGCCGACGAATATGAGCGTCAGCCGGGCAATTCACCCGGCAATGGCGACACCGACAGGCTGTCGGACCATCGCAGGAACGGCAAGGGCGGCGCAAACGGGTTGTAAGCTTTGTGACGAAATGCTAGCCCAAGCGCGAACAATTTACCGGAAAACCGCCTTGGCGGACGAAAGAATGGGAAAAGGCCACATGGCAAAGGACACTACCGGCACAAGCGGCGCCGCCGCAGGCGAGGCAAAGGCCAACGGCGAAGCGCCGACGCTTAATGTTCTGGCACAGTATGTGAAGGACTTGTCGTTTGAAAATCCGGGCGCGCCGAAATCGCTTGGACCGCGCGAGAAGGCACCGATTATCAACATCAACGTCAACGTCAACGCCAATCCGCTGGGCGAGACCGAATTCGATGTGCTGTTGACCATGAACGCCGAAGCAAAGAGCGGCGATACGGTCGTGTTCGCTGTCGAGCTGGTTTACGGCGGCGTATTCCGGGTCGTGGGTTTCCCGCAGGAGCACATGCTGCCGCTGCTGTTCATCGAATGCCCGCGCATCCTGTTCCCGTTTGCCCGGCAGATCGTTGCCGACGCTACGCGCAATGGCGGTTTCCCGCCGCTGCTGGTCGATCCGATCGATTTTGCGCAGATGTTTCAACAGCGCATGGCCGAAGAGCAGACCAAGGCGAAGGTCGCGACTCCTCAGGTCAACTGAGCCACAGATTTTCAAATATGGAAAAGCCGCCTCCGGGCGGCTTTTTTTATGTCAAACCTGCCTGTTTCAACAATCACCCATCGCCGGGCGTTTTCAGCCAAAGTGCATTTTCGCCGATACGGGCAACCAGTCTGGAATGAGCCTCGAGGTCGACCACGGTCAGGCGCTCGGGCAGCGGGCTCGGGCGGTGGCCGATCTCGATCACCATATGCTCGGTGGTCTCGACAACATTGGCATCTTCGACATCCGACAACCCAAGGGCCGCCTGGCGACCGCCCAGCATCTCGATATAGACATCCGTCAGCAGTTCGGCGTCGAGCAGCGCGCCGTGCTTGGTCCGATGCGAATTGTCGATTCCATAACGGCGACAGAGCGCATCGAGGCTGTTGGGGCCCATCGGATGGCGTCGGCGCGCCAGCGCCAGCGTATCAACGACCCGGTCGGGATCCACTGCGGGCAGGTCGATCCGCTGAAACTCCGAATTAAGAAATCCCATGTCGAAATTGGCGTTGTGAGCGACATAACGGGCGCCATCGAAAAACGCGATGATTTTTTCTGCAACCTCGGAGAACGCCGGCTTGTCGGCCAAAAAGGCATCGGTGATGCCGTGAACGGCAAGCGCATCGGGGTGCACCTTGCGGCCGGCGGGATTGATGAAGAGATGCAGCGACCGTCCAGTCGGAAACTGGTTGTCGAGCTCGATGCAGCCGATTTCAATGATCCGGTCAGCCTTGTTGTCGAGGCCGGTGGTTTCAGTATCGAAGACGATTTCACGCATGCCGCTTGCCCTACCCCTGTTTGCTGGCGCCGAGCGCCGCAATAATGTCGGCGACCTGGCGCCGGGCCGGTTCCAGCCCCTGGCCGGTATCGATAATATGATCGGCGCGCGCGCGTTTTTCCGCATCCGGCACCTGTCGCGCCAGGACAGCCTCGAATTTTTCGACCGTCATCCCTGGCCGCGCCATGACGCGCTGGCGCTGGATATCGGCATCGCAGGTGACGACAACAACCACATCGACCCGGTTTTCGGCCCCGGTTTCGTAAAGCAGCGGAATGTCGACCAGCACCATGGCATGGCCGTCCGCCCGGGCCTGATCGACAAAGGCCTGCTCGCGGGCGCGCACCAGCGGGTGAATAATGGCTTCAAGCCTTTTAAAACCGGCCGGATCGGCAAGAAGCGTGCGCGACAACGCCTCGCGATCAACCGCACCATCAACCGTTGCTCCCGGGAAAGCGGCTTCAATAGGCTGCACTGCTTCGCCGCGGTAAAGCTCATGAACGATCTCGTCGGCGCTGATTACCGGAATACCGGCATCGCTGAACATTTCGGCGGTGGTTGATTTTCCCATGCCGATCGAACCGGTCAGGCCAATGACGATCATGCGTGCTGCTCCATGTCGGCAATTACCAATTGCCGAAGTTCGGTGGTGACTTCGGGCCTGATTCCAAACCATTTCTCAAAACCGGGCACGGCCTGATGCAACAGCATGCCGAGCCCATCGACAGTGGCAAGACCCTGAGCCGTCGCCATTTTCAGAATCGGCGTTTGCAGCGGCACATAGACGATATCGGTTACCAGCGCGCCCGATGCCATGGCTGTGAAATCGAGTTCGGGAACCGTGGTTCCGCCCATGCCCAATGAAGTGGTGTTGACGAACAGGCCGGTTCCGATGAGGAGATCCGGAAGATCCTCCATGGCATGCGCGGAAACGCGCGGGCCGAACCGTTCGGCCAATTCACGGGCACGGGATTGGGTTCGGTTGACGATCCGCACCGAACCGAAGCCGCGCGCCAGAAGCGCATGAATGATGGCCCGGCTGGCCCCGCCGGCGCCCAGAACCAGCGCCGATTGGGCCTTGTCCCAGCCGAGTGCGCTGGCATCGAGATTGGCGGCAAAACCGTGCGAATCGGTGTTGGTGGCCTTTAATTTTCCATCTTCGAGCCAGACCGTATTGACGGCACCGATCTGTCGCGCGGTTTCGTCAGTTGTATCGACCAGTTCGGCGATGGCCTGCTTATGAGGAAGGGTGACATTACCGCCGGCAATACCCGCAGCACCATCCTTCAGACGGGCCACGAACTCCGGAAGATCTTTCGGTTTAACTTCTACCGGATCATAACTACCAGCAATTCCAGCATTTGCCAGCCAGTAGCGGTGGATCAGTGGCGAACGCGAATGGCTGATGGGATCGCCGATAACAAAGGCGCGCGGTGCATTCATTGCGACATCAACCATCGATGATTGCCAATTCACGCAATTGGGCTAGTAGCGGCAGCAGCGGCAGACCGATGATGGCGAAATAATCACCTTCGATGCGCTCGAACAACTGGATACCCTCGCCTTCAAACTGGTAGGCGCCGACCGACGACAGGGCGCGGTCTCCGACATTGGCGAGATGACGACCAACAAAGCCCGGGTCGAGCTGGCGCATCGTCATTCGCGCAACGGAAACATGACGCCAGAGAGTTTCACCATCCCTTGCCAACGCCACCGCGCTGTTGAGCAAATGGGTGCGACCAGAAAGCTTGAGCAGCCGGCGCCGGGCCTGATCCATGTTTTCAGGCTTGTGGAAGATTTCACCGTCAAGCGACAGCGTCTGATCGGAACCAATGACGATGGCGCCGGGATGACGACTGGACACATCCTGCGCCTTGGCTTCAGCCAGAATTGTCGCCAGATCTTCAGCGTCCAGACCTTGCACCGTCTCTTCAACGGCGCGTTCATCAATTTGCGCCGATTCCGAAACGAAAGTCAGGCCGGCGTTCTGCAACAGTGTTTTCCTGAAAGGGCTTGCCGATGCTAGGATGAGATCGGGTGTCATGGGCACTCCTTCAATATGTCTTGCCGGGTCACCGGAACTAGTGCCACTTAGGCCGCAAGGCAAGGATTGCCGCGGCGGTTTCCTCGATCGAGCGGCGGCTGACGTCAATCACCGGCCAGTTGTGCCGTTCGCACAGCATGCGGGCATATTTGAGTTCCTCGCTGATCAGCGCGCGGTCAGTGTAGTGCTCACCATGATAGTCCGCGGTCGTGCCCAGCACCCGATTCTGACGAACATGGGCAATGCGATCGACCGAGGCGACGAGCCCGACGACAAGCGGCTTCTTGGCGGTGATCAGGCCTTCGGGAAGCGGCACACCATGAACAATCGGGATGTTGGCGGTCTTGACGCCACGGTTGGCGAGATAGATCGAGGTTGGCGTTTTCGAGGTGCGGCTGATGCCGAGAATGACAAGATCAGCCTCCTCGAAATCTGGCGGCAACTGACCGTCATCATGATCAAGCGTGAAGTTGAGCGCGTCGATCCGCTTGAAATATTCCTCGCCCATGGCGTGCTGGGCTCCAACCCGGCGCCGGGACGGGGCACCTAGATAGGACTGGAACACATTGATCACCGGTTCCAGCACAGACACACTGGGCAGGCCCATGTCGCGGCATTTGAGTTCGATGATCGAGGAAAGCTCGGCGTCGACGATGGTATAAAGCACGATGCCGGGGGCGCCATCGATGGCATCCAGCACCGCAAACAGCTGTTTGCGGGTTCTGATCAGCGGGTACACATGCTCGAGCGCCTGCGCGCCCTGGAACTGGGCGGCGGCAGCGCGGCCGGCGGCCATCAGCGTTTCGCCGGTCGAATCGGAGATGAGATGCAGATGGAAATAGTTTTTGGCCTGCTCCACAGGATTCTCCGATGGCTGTTGATAACCGGGGACAGGCTTGAGCTAAGTGAGCGGGCCCCTCGATGGCAAGGGACAAAGTGGGGTTTTATCCACAAAGGCGATTTCCGGGACAGACCCGGACGTTGTTTAGCCGGATTCGGGGACAAGCAATTAGCCATGGACATGGCGAAAATGGGCTGATCGGGTGATATCCCTGAATCTGCAGCTTTATTCACGACGGGCCCTGCCCCATATCCAACCGCGAGACATGTTCATATAAGACGGGGTTGGCTGAACAAGCTGTGGACAAGTTGTGGATAAAAGCCAATCCCCGTAAAACACAGAGTCATAGAATCAGAATCCTTTTCAGTAAGGATTCTCTTTAAGGGATAGACCATGGAAAACCCCGGTGATCGCAAGGTAATGAAGGTGCTGAGCGGAGAATCCGTGTTCCCGCCACCGATCTGGCTGATGCGCCAGGCTGGTCGCTATCTGCCCGAATACCGAAAGACGCGGGCAACAGCGAAAGGGTTTCTCGATCTCTGCTACACGCCAGATCTGGCTGTGGAAGTGACGCTACAGCCAATCCGCAGGTTTGGCTTTGATGCAGCGATCCTTTTCTCCGATATCCTGGTGATCCCCGATGCGCTTGACCGCAATGTCCGCTTTGTCGAAGGAACGGGCCCATTGATGGATCCGATCTCTGCTGAAGAGATTGGTCGCTTGGATGGCGGTGGCATGCACGCACACCTGGCGCCGGTCTACGAGACGGTGCGACGGTTGCGGGCGGAACTCCCCTCGGAGACCACGCTGCTCGGCTTCAGCGGGGCCCCCTGGACTGTAGCGACCTACATGATTGCCGGGCACGGAACCCCCGACCAGGCCCCGGCCCGGCTGTTTGCCATGCAGCATCCGGAAAGTTTCATGACGCTGCTCAATCTGCTGGCGGAGATGTCGGCAGACTACCTGATTGCACAGATCGATGCCGGCGCAGACGCGGTGCAGATCTTTGATTCCTGGGCGGGTGTGCTGTCAGAGGCAGATTTTGCCCGGTTCGCAATCGGGCCGATGAAGCGGATCGTTGATCGGATCAAGGCCGAACGGCCGGGCGTGCCGGTGATCGGTTTTGCCAAGGGTGCCGGAGCGATGCTGGAAAATTACCGCGCTGCAACGGGCATCGATTGCGTTGGGCTCGACTGGACTGTGCCGGCAAAGCTCGGGCAGAAAATCCAGGAGGGCGGCGCGGTTCAGGGCAATCTCGACCCGCTCTTGATGGTGGCTGGTGGAGCGGCGCTCGATCGGGGCGTCGATACGGTGCTGGAAACACTTGGCGGCGGGCCGCTGATCTTCAATCTCGGGCATGGCATCACCCCGCAGGCCGATCCTGAAAACGTCACACGGTTGATCAAGCGGGTGCGCAGCGCAGGCAACAGCTGATGGGTCTCAAGGCGACAAGCGCCAGCGAGGGTCGCAAGGCACGCATCAAGGCTTCGATGTCTATTGCGGTTGTGGTCGCGCTGGCTTTGCTTGGCTGGTGGTTTGAACCTGACTGGCTCTATGGCTGGCTCAAGGTGCTGCATGTCGTAGCGGTGATATCGTGGATGGTGGGGCTGTTTTACCTGCCGCGGCTGTTTGTCTATCACGCCGACGCTGTAGCGGGAGGTGAGGTGGCCACCACCTTCGTGGTGATGGAGCAACGGCTGGTCAAAGTGATCATGAACCCGGCGATGATGGTTTCCTGGGGGGTGGGTTTCTGGCTTGCCTGGAGCGGATTTTCGTTTGTCGGGCTTTGGTTGTGGCTCAAGATCGCTGCGGTAATCGGGCTGACGGTGTTTCACATGTATCTCAGCCGCTCGGCGAAGCGTTTTGCGCGGGGTGAAAATACCCTGACAGCACGGCAATGGCGGATGGCAAACGAGATTCCCACGGTGTTGATGATCGTTGTGGTGATCATGGTGATCATCAAGCCCTTCAGCTGAGGCTCGTGTTTTCTTCACTCGATTGGGCCTGCAGGCGCAAATGTCGCTGTTTCGGGGCTTGCAGCGTTTCACGTGAATCGCTATCTAACAGTCAATGCCTTCCCTAGGCGGGCGCCAGTCACAATCTGGTTGGCTTTCATGGCCGCGTCTAAATGCCCGTTTTCCCCACGAATTTACATTCTAGACTTGGATTTCCCATGCAGGAAATGAAGCTTCAAGAGCTCAAAAACAAGAGTGCAACCGATTTGCTGGCATTCGCCGAATCGGTTGAAGTAGAAAATGCTGGTGTACTTCGCAAACAGGAACTTATGTTTGCTATCCTCAAGCAACTCGCAGCCCAGGAAGTCGAGATAATCGGCGAAGGTGTTGTTGAAGTCTTGCAGGACGGCTTTGGCTTCATGCGTTCTGCCAATGCAAACTACCTGCCTGGCCCGGATGATATCTATATCTCCCCTTCGCAGATCCGTCGTTTCTCGCTGAAAACCGGTGACACGGTGGAAGGCCCGATTCGCGGTCCCAAGGAAGGCGAGCGTTATTTTGCGCTGCTGAAGGTCAACACCATCAATTTTGAGGATCCCGAAAAGATCCGCCACAAGGTGCATTTTGACAATCTGACGCCGCTTTATCCCGATGAACGGTTCAAGATGGAGGTCGACAATCCGACCACCAAGGACATCTCGGCACGGGTAATCGATCTGGTAGCGCCGATCGGCAAGGGGCAACGCGGGTTGATCGTGGCACCGCCGCGCACCGGTAAAACGGTCCTGTTGCAGAACATCGCCCATTCAATCACCGCCAATCATCCTGATTGCTACCTGATCGTGCTGCTGATTGACGAACGGCCGGAAGAAGTGACCGACATGCAACGCTCTGTGAAGGGCGAAGTGGTGGCTTCGACCTTCGATGAGCCGGCAGTTCGCCACGTCCAGGTCGCCGAAATGGTGATCGAAAAGGCCAAGCGCCTGGTCGAACATGGCCGGGATGTGGTCATTCTGCTTGATTCGATCACGCGGTTGGGTCGCGCCTATAACACCGTTGTTCCGTCATCAGGCAAGGTTCTGACCGGTGGTGTTGACGCCAATGCCTTGCAACGGCCGAAGCGCTTCTTTGGTGCTGCACGCAATATCGAGGAAGGCGGCTCGCTGACGATCATTGCCACGGCGCTGATCGATACCGGTTCGCGGATGGATGAAGTGATCTTTGAAGAGTTCAAGGGCACAGGCAACTCCGAAATCGTGCTTGATCGCAAGGTTGCTGACAAGCGTATTTTCCCGTCGATGGATATTCTCAAATCCGGCACCCGCAAGGAAGACTTGCTGGTTCCACGTCAGGATTTGCAGAAGATCTTCGTTCTGCGGCGTATTCTGGCTCCAATGGGAACCACAGATGCGATCGAGTTCCTCATCGACAAGCTCAAGCAGACGAAGACCAACAGCGATTTCTTCGATTCAATGAATACCTGATAGGCCGCAGAATCGGTCTATTCGATTCGGATCCGGTACTGTTATGCGAGAAACCATTTTTGCGTTATCGACCGGGGCGCCGCCAGCCGGCGTCGCGGTCATCCGCATCTCGGGTCCAGGGGTACAAAACGCGCTTTTGTCATTGACGGGCAACGTGCCACCGGCACGTATGGCCCGTCTCTGCAAAATCATGGGTACCGATGGTGCGGTGCTTGACCAGGGTCTCTGCCTCTTTTTCCTGGACCTCACTCCTTTACTGGTGAAGACGTCGCAGAATTGCAAATTCACGGCAGCCGAGCGTCGATCAATGCCGTGCTATTAGCCCTTTCAGCACTTGAGGGCTTGCGAGAAGCCGAGCCCGGTGAATTTACCAGGCGTGCGTTTGAAAACGGCCGAATGGATCTGACAGCGGTTGAGGGATTGGCAGACCTGATCCGGGCCGAAACCGAAGCCCAACGCAAGCAGGCGCTTGGGCAGTCCGACGGAAACCTCAAGTCGCTTTATGGGAACTGGGCAAAGCGACTTACCCATGCACGGGCGATGATCGAGGCGGAACTGGATTTTTCGGATGAGGAAGATGTTCCGGGATCGGTAACGGATCGGATCTGGCCGGACCTCGTATTACTGATAATGGAAATCGAGGAGCACCTGTCCAAGGCAAAGGCCGCAGAAATCGTCCGGGAGGGATTTCGGATAGCTCTGATTGGCCCACCGAACGCCGGTAAATCGTCGCTGTTAAACTGCCTGGCGCAGCGGGATGTGGCGATTGTGTCGGAGACACCAGGAACCACCCGGGATGTGGTCGAGGTCCGGCTGGATATCGGGGGTTACCTGGTTTTGCTGCAGGACACGGCCGGTCTTCGGGAGACTGAAGACGCGGTGGAGCAGGAAGGTATCCGCCGCAGCATGGCAAGTGCTGAACAGGCGGACCTGGTGCTCGAACTGGTTGAACCCGGCGCTTTTCCCTCTTCCGATATACTATTTCGGAACCGCGAAGCTTTGCTTACGGTCAGGACTAAAATTGATCTTGCGGGTGATGATACTCCTGACGCCACATCGTCAGACTTGGCGGTTTCGAGCAAGACCGGATTCGGGATTGATGCCTTGCTTGGAGAGATCGCCAACCGGTTATCCAAATTGGATTCAGGGGTGGTTCTGGGCTGCCAACTCGGTCCCGGCATGTTTTGTTGCTGGATCGGTGCCTATCTGATTTGAGCGAGTCGCTGATCGGAGATGAATTGCCGATTGAAGTGCGTTCTGAACTGTTGCGAAGTGCGGCGACCCATATTGGCAGAATAACTGGTGCAGTGGACGTCGAAGACCTTCTAGATGTTATCTTTTCCGAATTCTGCGTCGGGAAATGATTCACGTGAAACACCTGTTGGATTGGTTAATATTGCAGGGCGTGACTCACGTGAAACACTCCTACAGAATGAACTTCTTGTTCCATCTACCGGCCCGGATTTGTTTCACGTGAAACGTTTCTGACTTGACTTGAGGCTCCGCATCACCAAGAACCCTTCCATCCGGAGAATACCATGCGTTATGATGTGATCGTGATTGGCGGCGGCCATGCGGGCAGCGAAGCGGCAGCAGCGTCTGCACGTCTCGGAGCCAAGACGGCGCTGATTACGCATCGTCGCGACACTATCGGTACGATGTCGTGCAATCCGGCTATTGGCGGTCTTGGCAAAGGTCATCTTGTCCGCGAGATCGATGCGATGGATGGGTTGATGGGCCTCGCCGCCGACAGCGCAGGAATCCAATTCCGGATGTTGAACCGGCGCAAGGGCCCCGCTGTCTGGGGCCCGCGTACGCAGGCGGACCGCAAACTCTATCGTAAAGCTATCCTGTCGTTGCTGGAAGCGACTGAGAACCTGGATATCATCGAGGGTGAAGTTGACGACCTGATAAACCCTCACGGGCAGGTTCAGGGCGTTTGCCTGAAGAGCGGACGTCAAATTGAATGCGGTGCCGTGGTACTAACGACCGGCACATTCCTGCGTGGACTGATCCATATTGGCAATCGCAAAATTCCGGCTGGCCGAATGGGTGAAGACCCTGCGCTGGGTCTTTCGGCAACACTGGAAAAGGCGGGGTTCGCGCTGGGGCGACTAAAGACCGGCACGCCGGCGCGGCTTGATGGCAAGACTATCGATTGGGAAAAGGCCAGTTGGCAGGAAGCGGATGCCGAGCCTGTGCCCTTCTCCTTCTTGACGGAGTCCATCACGGTCCCTCAGATTCGTTGCGGTATTACACGAACAAATGCGGCTACCCACAAAATCATTCAGGATAATATTCATCGGTCTGCGATGTATTCAGGCCAGATCGGTGGGGTTGGTCCGCGTTATTGCCCGTCGATAGAAGACAAGATCGTGCGCTTCGGCGAGCGCGATGGACACCAGGTGTTTCTGGAGCCTGAAGGTCTCGACGACAACACGGTCTATCCCAACGGCATATCTACATCGTTGCCGGAAGATGTTCAGGACGCTTTTCTCAGGACGATGGCAGGGCTGGAGAATGTACGCATCATTCAACCCGGCTACGCGATTGAGTATGACCATGTCGATCCGCGTGAGCTGGGACAAACGCTTGAAACCCGCCGCATCGGTGGATTGTTCCTTGCGGGACAAATCAATGGCACAACTGGGTATGAGGAAGCCGGCGCCCAGGGGCTGGTGGCCGGCTTGAATGCAGCGCTGCTGGTTCAGGGTCGGGAACCTTGTGTGTTCAGCCGCACAAATTCCTATATTGGCGTGATGATCGACGATCTGACCTCGCGAGGGGTTACCGAGCCCTATCGGATGTTTACGTCCCGTGCTGAATACCGTCTGTCGCTGCGTGCCGATAATGCGGAACAGCGGTTGACGCCCCTGGCCATCGAGCTTGGGTGTGCGTCAACGATTCGCCAGAAAAAGTTCGTGACTTATTTCGATTCGTTGTCGAAATGTTTGTTCGATTTGGAGGCCCGAACGTTGACGCCGAACGAAGCGGCGAAGCATGGTCTGGTTCTGAACAAGGATGGTATGCGTCGGTCGGCGTTTCAGTTATTGGCCTTTCCGGAAGTATCACTTGAACAGATCCTGCGTGTCTGGCCGGAACTGTCCGCGTATGATCCCGGTATTTTGCGCGCTGCCTCGGTGGATGCCGCTTATGCGGTTTATCTTGTCAGACAGCAGCAGGATATTGACGAGCGACGCAAGGAAGAGGGCAGATTGATTCCGGCGAACTTTGATTTCGAGGATCTTCCGGGCTTGACGACGGAATTGAAGCAGAAGCTTTCGCGGATCAGGCCGCTATCAATTGGGCATGCCGAGCGGATAGAGGGAATGACTCCTGCGGCGATCGCTTTGATTCTTGCGTATCTAAAGCGCGGAGCGAACTGCGGTTCGGAAAAGGTTGCATCGTCATGACAACGGATTTTAAGCAGATATCGAGGGAAACCGAATCCGGCTTTGTTTCACGTGAAACAATGGATCGGCTGGAACTTTATGCTGCCCTGATCAAAAAATGGCAGCCGGCCATAAATCTGATCTCCCCGAAGACACTGCCGCAGCTTTGGGATAGGCACATTCAGGACAGTTTACAGTTGTTTCGCTTGCAGCCGACACCTCTAACCTGGATGGACATGGGTAGCGGTGCCGGTTTTCCGGGCGTTGTCATGGCGATTTGCCTCGCGGAAAAGGGTGCAGGTTGGGTGCATCTGGTGGAGAGCAACAACAAGAAGGCGGCTTTTCTGCGCCAGGCGGTGGCTCAAACCGGGGCAAGGGCCACGGTGCATCCGATGCGAATCGACACGGCACGAGAAAAAACCGGAAAAATTGATGCGATCTCCGCTCGCGCACTCGCGCCGTTGATCGATTTGCTTGGCCATAGCACCGCTTTTGCCGAAGATAATGTGGATCTTCAGTTATGGCTCCACAAAGGCTTGGATTACCCCGATGAAGTGCGTTCAGCGCGTGACCATTGGACCTTCGATCTGATAGAACATCATAGTCTGCTTCAGGATGGATCAGCCATTCTCCAGATTAGCAATTTTTCCAAGCGCAACTAGCCGCGGATAATAGTCGATGCACCTTTCGAAAAACCGGATCATTACCATCGCCAACCAGAAGGGCGGCGTCGGCAAGACCACCACTGCCATCAACCTTGCCACCGCGCTGGCCGCCATCGGCGAAGAAGTGCTGATTGTCGATATTGATCCGCAAGGCAACGCCAGCACTGGGCTCGGGATTGACCGCAAGGATCGGGAATTTTCGGCCTATGATCTGTTGACCCAAAACGCCAGTGTCAGCGATACGGTGATGCAGACAGCCGTGCCGCATCTGAGCATCATCCCCTCGACCATGGATCTGCTTGGTGTCGAGATGGAAATCGCCGGTATGCAGGACCGGGTTTATCGTCTGCGCAACGCACTTCAGGCTGAGGACGCCAAGGCTTACAGCTATGTGCTGATCGACTGCCCGCCGTCGCTCAACCTTCTGACCATGAACGCCATGGCTGCCGCACATTCGATCCTGGTGCCGCTACAATGCGAATTCTTTGCGCTTGAAGGGCTTAGCCAGTTGCTGGAAACTGTGGGGCAGGTCCGGACGTCGCTTAATCCGACGCTGGATATCCAGGGCATTGTGATGACGATGTATGATTCGCGAAATAATCTTGCGTTGCAGGTCGTGGACGATGTCCGCGCGCATCTGGGCGACAAGGTTTACCGGACGCTGATACCACGCAACGTGCGGGTTTCCGAAGCACCGTCCTATGGCAAACCTGCGATCCTGTATGATCTCAAATGCGCCGGTAGCCAAGCCTACCTGCAACTGGCGTCGGAAGTAATTCAGCGCGAACGCAATCGTAAAGCTGCCTGATTCGGTTACCGGAACAGCGAGGGAATGGATTGAGTATGTCAGAAGATGTATCCAGAAAGCGGCTCGGAAGAGGTCTCGCAGCATTGATCGGGGAAATAGACCAGCCGGCGACACCACAATCCAGGCCCTCGGTTTCGGCTGATCGACTGGTTCCGATTGAACATGTGATCCGCAATCCGCGCAATCCGCGCCGTAGTTTCGATGCGTCCGATCTCGAAGATCTGTCGCGTTCAATCCGCCAACACGGCGTGGTTCAGCCGGTGGTGGTGCGCACTTCTGATGGCGACCGCTACGAAATCATCGCTGGTGAGCGCCGCTGGCGGGCCTCGCAGATGGCGGGTTTGGTGGAAATCCCTGTCATTGTCCGCGATGTCGATGATCGCACCGCGCTGGAAATCGCCATTGTCGAGAACGTGCAGAGGGCCGATCTTAATGCTCTGGAGGAAGCCCAGGGTTATGAGCAGCTGATTGCCCAATACGACTATACCCAGAATGATCTCGGTGAGGTGATCGGCAAAAGCCGCAGCCATGTTGCCAACTCGCTCAGGCTGTTGAAATTGCCCGAACCGGTGCGCACCATGCTTGCTGAGGGCGCATTGTCGGCTGGCCATGCGCGAGCCATTGTTTCCACCTCTGACCCGGTGGCGCTGGCCAAGCGCATCATTGATGGCGGCTTGTCCGTTCGCGATGCGGAACGGTTGGCGCAGAAGGATGCCGAACAGGCAAACCGGCCTGAGGGGACGGTAGCCAAGCCGGTGGATGCGAAAGACCCTGACACATTGGCTCTGGAAAGAAGCCTGTCGGATGTGCTTGGCCTCAAGGTGCAGCTTGCCCACAAGGGACAGGGCGGACAGCTTCGCATCGATTACAAATCGCTTGAACAGCTTGATGAGTTGTGTCGGCTACTTGGTGAAACAAACCATTAGAATCAACAGCTTATAGCTACCGGCTGAGCAGGCAGGTTCGCAATAGCGCCTGCCGTGCGATCGATGCTTCCAGTTGTGGGCGTTGCCGGGTGGCAAGCACCGCCTCGGACAGGCGTCGCATTTCGGCATTGATGGCGCCCAGGCGCCAATGCCTCAGTGCGCGCTCGACCACCGGTTTGCGCTTGAAATGGATACCGCGCCCACGTTCGGCCAGTACCTGGGCGGGTTGGCGCGACTGGTTTTCCACCATCGAACGCATGGCATCGAGTTGTTCGAACTGGGCAATGCAGCCTCGCAGAACCAGAAAAATGGATGTCTTGGACGCAAGAATGCGCAACAGTGCGGCCTCCAACCGGACAGGATCGCCAGCGAATACGGCATCAATGGCGTCATCGACTGATAAGGCGGCGACATCGCCGATGGCCTCGATGATGTCATCGTCGGTCACCGTGGCCGCGCCATGACAGTAGAGCGCCAGTTTACGCAGTTCGGCGCGGCTCGCCAGCCGGTCCCCGCCCAGAAGTTGGGTCAAGCGTTGCCGTGCATCGCCCTGGATAGTCAGGCCGGCGGTGCCTAGCTCTTCGTCGATCAACGCCTGAATGCCACGGGCATCATCGGCATAGCAGGGGATGGCCAGAGCGGTCTTGGCGTTCTCGACTGCCTTTCGCAGTCCGCCGCCCTTCTTGAGGTCGCCGGCCTCAATCAGCAGATGCGATGAGCCGGGTTCGGTATCGGCCACAGCGGAGAGTGCCTCGATCAGACCGCGGTCGTTGCCGGCGTTCTTGATCCATACCAACCGATCGCCTCCAAACAGGCTGATGGCACCAAACTCATCCGCCAGACGACCTGGATCACCGGACAGATCAGAGGCTTCGAGCCTGAGAACCGCGAAATCATCCTTGAGATCCACGCCGGTCTTGGCGGCGACCTCGGCGGCACGCTCGGAAACCATGCCGCGGTCCGGGCCATAGACCAGCACAATCCGGTAGGGGGTGCCCTGACGTCGGATGAAGCCTGCAAATTCGTGGGATTTGATCTGGGCCATGCGTCGCCTGGGGATCCGGTTTAGGACTACAGCGCCAGACGCTCATTCAAATTCGCGAAAATCGCTGTATCACGTTGAAATATCGTACGGTTTCGCTCCGACGAACCAGTCGAAAACGCTACAATCTACTGTGCGAGCGCTGCCGCGACATCGGCGCGAACAAGAGCTGCAACCGAGTGTGCGGCGCGATCTTCAGCTTCTTGCCTGGCACGTGTTTGTGCAAAGCTCTGAGACGGCAGATCGAGCTGGGCGTCGGCAAACCGTGAGCCGGATTTGATGGTTTCGCTGGTGCTTGCGTCCTTGAGTACGTAGTTGGCCGTCACCGTTGTCCGCGCGGCGGAAAACTCGTTGTCGACACCACCCGGCAGAAGGCCGCTTGTGTACGCCGTAACCTTGAGATCGAGTTGATATTTGGCTGCCGTCTGTTCGCCACCAAACCCGAGCACGAGTTCGTTGCGGACTATGCGCTGAACCCGGCTTGTGGCCGGAGATACCGCCACGGACTGTTCTTGTGCGCCCGTCGTGCCATAGAGCGGACGCGCCTGGCAACCAGCCAGAAGCGCAAGTCCCAAACCCAGTACGACGAGCCCGGAGGTACGGCCCGGTCCGAAACGTTCAGATGACAACATTGACGATCCTCTGGGGTACGATGATGAGTTTGCGCGGCGGATTGCCGCCAGTTGCGGCACGGACGAAATCGAGCGCCAGAACCGCCTGCTCGACCGCAGCTTGATCGGCATCGCGGTCAATTGTCAAATCCCCACGCTTCTTGCCATTGATCTGCACCGGCAGCGTGATCTGATCGTCAGTCACCAGCGATGGATCATAGACCGGCCAGAGCGTGGTGGCTACCATGCCGTCATTGCCGATCAGGGTCCAGCATTCTTCCGCTAGATGCGGCATCATCGGCGCGATCAGTAGTATCAGATGGTCCACAGCCTGCTTGCAGGCAGATTTGAGGGCCGGGTCGGCCTTTGCGGCGGCAACGTCGGAAAGCGGCGCGGCCAGGCTATTGACGAGTTCGTATAGCCGGGCCACTGCCTTGTTGAAAGCCAGCTTTTCAAGGTCTTCGCCAACCGCCTTGACGGTCCTGTGAGCAGCGCGTGAGACGTCCAGCGCCCGGCCCGCGGTTCCCGTAGCGGCTTCGACACCCTTAAGTTCCGGCGCAGCCTCGCCAATCAGGCGCCAGATGCGCTGAACAAAGCGGTGGGCGCCCTCGACTCCGGATTCGGTCCAGATCACGTCGCGGTCGGGCGGCGAATCGGAGAGCATGAAGAACCGCGCGGTATCAGCGCCAAATCCGTCGATGATATCGTCGGGATCGACGACATTCTTTTTCGACTTGGACATCTTCTCGATCGAGCCGATCGCAAGCGACGCTCCGGTTTGGGCATGACGGGCGCTGCGTTTGCCGTCCTGTTCTTCGATCAACACATCGGCCGGCGCCACCCATTCGCCCTTGCCGCCATTTTCGGCCCGGTAGGTCTCGTGAACCACCATTCCTTGCGTGAACAGGCCGCGGAACGGTTCCTTGAGATCGACATGGCCGGTCTTGCGCATGGCGCGGGTAAAGAAGCGGGAATACAGCAGGTGCAGGATCGCGTGCTCGATGCCGCCAATATACTGGTCGACCGGCAACCAGGCGCTGGCCACAGCCGGATCAGTCGGGGTTTGGTGCCGTGGGGCGGTAAACCGGGCAAAATACCAGGATGAATCGACAAATGTGTCCATCGTGTCGGTTTCCCGCCGCGCATCCTTGCCGCATTTCGGGCAGGCGACATGACGCCAGGTCGGGTGATGGTCGAGCGGGTTGCCCGGCGCGTCGAGGGTCACATCCTCCGGCAATTCAACCGGCAGATCCGCGACAGGTACCGGAACCACGCCGCAATCATCGCAATGGATTACCGGGATAGGCGCGCCCCAGTAACGTTGACGGGAAAGTCCCCAGTCGCGCAACCTGTAGTTGGTTTTGCGCGCAGCCTGAGGTTTGCCACCGAGTTGCCGGTTTTCGAGCAGTTCCGTGACCTTCTCGAAGGCTGCTGCCGGGGTAAGCCCATTGAGATCGCGTGAATTGATCATTACGCCGTCGCCGACATAGGCTTCATCGGTAATGACGAAATTGGCGGCATCTTCGCCTGCAGGCATTACCACCGGGGTGACCGGCAAATTGTATTTACGCGCAAAATCGAGGTCTCGCTGGTCGCCTGACGGGCAGCCGAAAATGGCGCCGGTACCATAATCCATCAGCACGAAATTGGCGATGTAGACCGGTACCGTCCACTCCGGATCGAGCGGATGGATTACCCGCAAAGGCGTCTGCATTCCAACTTTTTCGGCGGTTTCAAGGGCTGCCAGCGAGGTACCGGCGTGGCGGCACTGGTCACAGAATGCTGCAATCCCGGGGTCCTTGGCTGCCAGTTCCCGTGCGAGCGGATGATCGGCGGCGATTGCCAGGAACGAGGCGCCGTAAACGGTGTCAGGACGCGTGGTGTAGACCTCGATATCGGTAGCACCACCGGCCGTTGCCGGATCTGTAATCTCCCAGCGCAGTGACAAGCCTTCGGATTTGCCGATCCAGTTTTTCTGCATCAGCCGGACCTTTTCAGGCCATTGATCGAGTTCATCGAGCGATTGCAGCAGGTCCTCGGCAAAATCGGTGATGCGGAAAAACCATTGCGTCAGTTCGCGCTGTTCAACCAGCGCGCCGGAGCGCCAGCCACGGCCGTCGATCACCTGTTCATTGGCGAGCACGGTCATGTCGACCGGGTCCCAGTTGACCTTGGAATTGCGGCGGTAGATCAACCCGGCTGCGAGGAAATCGAGAAACAGCGCCTGCTGCTGTTTGTAGTATTCAACGTCGCAGGTGGCGAATTCCCGGCTCCAGTCGAGCGACAGGCCCATCGATTTGAGCTGGCGGCGCATGGCGTCGATATTGGCATAGGTCCATTCACGCGGATGTACCTTGTTCTGAATGGCGGCGTTCTCGGCCGGCATGCCGAAGGCGTCCCAGCCCATCGGGTGAAGCACGTTGAAGCCGCGGGCGCGCTTGTAGCGGGCTACCACGTCGCCCATGGCGTAATTGCGGACATGACCCATGTGGATCCGCCCGGAGGGATAGGGAAACATCTCAAGCACATAGTATTTCGGGTCCGGACTGTCGTTGTCCGTCTCGTAAATCCGCGCCTCTTCCCAGGCCCGCTGCCAGCGGGTTTCCGCCTGTTTGGGATTGTACCGTTCAATTGCCATGTTGGATCACCAAAACCCTGTCCATTTTGGTCGCGACCTTCACCATGAAACCCGGCAAGCGTCAACCGTTGAGGGGGGTATTGATGCCCATTGAACCGGCATTGACCGCGGTCGGGTGCAAAGTTGAAGGGTAAGGATCGATTGAGCTGGCTCGGTAAGGGCGCGAAACCGGATTTTCGATCACCACATTGGCAAGTGCGGCGGGCTGGGCTAACACCTGAGAAGGACATGACCGACATGAGGAGCACAGTTTGAACGCGCAGGAAAACCTTCAACGAGTGCGGGCAGCAATCGCCGCTGCGGAAGCCGAAGCAGGCCGGGCCAGCGGTTCGGTGCGGCTGGTGGCGGTCTCCAAGACCAAATCTGCCGCCGAGATCATGCCGGTGATCGAGGCGGGTCAGCGGGTATTTGGCGAGAACCGGGTCCAGGAAGCGCAGTCGAAATGGCCGCAACTCAGGCAAGATATGACCGATCTTGAACTGCACCTGATCGGTCCGCTGCAATCCAACAAGACTGCCGAGGCGGTGGCGCTGTTTGATGTGATCCAGACTGTCGACCGGGAGAAGATTGCCCGCGAAATTGCCCGCGAAATCAACAAGCAGGGCCGAAGCCCGGAGCTTTATGTCCAGGTCAATACCGGGTCAGAGCCGCAAAAGGCAGGTATTGAGCCGGATTCAGCCGTGACCTTCATCGATCTCTGTCGGAACGAGTTGGGCCTGCAGATCAGCGGCTTGATGTGCATTCCGCCGGTCGATGAAAACCCGGGGCCGCATTTTGCACTGCTTGGCAAGATTGCCGACCAAGCCGGAATCGCGCGGCTATCAATGGGCATGTCGGATGATTTTGAGACCGCGATTGCCTTTGGGGCGACAGAAGTACGGGTGGGATCGGCGATCTTTGGCTCGCGGTAATGCGCGCAGCGTTCAACTGACCGCGCACCGATCATCCTAACGCCTTGATTTCGAATATGTGCGTCATATCGGATCAGGCTGTGAAAAAGTGAACACACAAATCGATTTGATGTAATTTCCTAGTCCAATGTCTAGTTTCCGGCTCAGCTTGGCCCGCATAGGGTGCGGCAATTGAGACAGACCGGTCTGTGGGAGGATGGTGTGATGACAAGCAGTTATCGTGAGGTTTATGCAAGCTGGCGCAAGGATCCGCAGGCGTTCTGGATGGATCAGGCCGCGGCGATCGACTGGTTTACCCGCCCGGAGACCGCGTTTGATCCGGACATGGGGCCCTATGGCGGCTGGTATCCCGATGGGGTGACCAACACCTGCTACAATTGCCTGGATCGCCACGTGGCGGCGGGGCGCGGCGAGCAGGCGGCGATCATCTATGACAGCGCGATCACCGGCGCCAAGCGAAGCATAAGCTATTCGGCGATGCTTGCCGATGTCGAGGCGTTTTCGGGCGCGCTGTCCGACAAGGGCGTTGGCAAGGGTGACCGGGTGATCATCTACATGCCGATGATTCCTGAAGCGCTGGTGGCGATGTTGGCCTGCGCGCGGCTCGGGGCCATTCACTCGGTGGTGTTTGGCGGCTTTGCCGCCTCGGAACTTGCCACCCGCGTCGAAGACTGCCAGGCAAAACTGGTGATCTCGGCCTCTTGCGGTCTCGAACCGGGGCGGATTGTCGCCTACAAGCCGTTGCTCGACGCGGCGATCGAGCAATCGGCCCACAAGCCCGAGGCAACCATCATTTTCCAGCGCGACGAACACCGTTGCGAGCTCACCGAAGGCCGGGATTTTGATTACGTGGCGTTGATGCAGGCCAATGCCGGCCGCAAGGTCACCTGCACCCCGGTTGCAGCAACCGATCCGCTGTATATTCTCTATACATCGGGCACTACCGGCCAGCCCAAGGGCGTGGTGCGCGACAATGGCGGCCATATGGCGGCGCTGTATTGGTCGATGCATGCCATGTATGGCATGAAACCGGGCGAAGTGTTCTGGGCGGCCTCCGATATCGGCTGGGTGGTCGGTCATTCCTACATCGTCTACGGGCCGCTGTTGCACGGCAACACCACGATCCTGTTCGAGGGCAAGCCGGTGGGAACGCCCGATGCCGGAACCTTCTGGCGGGTGATCGCCGAGTATGATGTCGCGGTGCTGTTTACCGCGCCGACGGCGTTCCGGGCGATCTCGCAAGGAAGATCCGCAGGGCAGCCTGATCGGCAATTACGACCTGTCGGGCTTCCGGGCGCTGTTTCTGGCTGGCGAACGCGCCGATCCCGACACGATTCAATGGGCCGAACGGGTGCTCAAGGTGCCGGTGATCGATCATTGGTGGCAAACCGAAACCGGCTGGACCATCGCCGGCAATCCGATGGGGCTGGGGCTGTTGCCGGTCAAGCACGGATCGCCGGCCGTGGCGATGCCTGGCTATGATGTCCGGGTGATCGACGATGAGGGGTACCCGGTGGCATCGGGTACGCTCGGCAACATCGTCGTCAAGCTGCCCTTGCCGCCAGGCTGCCTGCCAACGCTGTGGCGGGCCGACGAGCGGTTCAACGATGCGTATCTCGCCGAATTTCCTGGATATTACAAAACCGCTGATGCCGGGTTTGTTGATGATGACGGCTATCTGTTCATCATGGCGCGAACTGATGACATCATCAATGTGGCCGGCCACCGGTTGTCGACCGGCGGCATGGAGGAGGCGGTTTCCGGCCATCCCGATGTTGCCGAATGCGCCGTCATCGGCATTGCCGATGCCATGAAGGGGCAGATTCCGGCGGGCTTCATTGTCATCAACTCCGATGTCGAGCGCAGCGATGAAGAGATCGAGCGTGAAGTGGTCAAGCTGGTACGCGACAAGATCGGCCCGGTGGCGGCCTTCAAGATGGTGATGGTGGTCAAGCGGCTGCCCAAGACCCGATCCGGCAAGATCCTCAGGGCAACCATGCAGAAAATTGCCGATGGCGAGAGCTGGAAGATGCCGGCAACGATCGATGATGCGGGTGTTCTCGAGGAAATTACCGAGGTGCTGACAAAGCGCGGGATCGCCAAGATCGGCGATTGACCTTGCCTGCCAGCCGGGCCACTGTCGCGCCGCCCGCTACAGCGGCGTCGCGACACCGTGTTTGGTTAGCGGGCGCGCATATGCGTGGATTCAACAGAGTATGGCGATGTTGGCGTCTCGCTGAGGAGGCGTGACGGTCCATGGAAGGAACCGGCGATGAGACTGGACGGACGAACCGCGATTGTAACCGGCGGCGCCAAGGGTATCGGGCTGGCGATTGTGCAGCGGCTTGCGGCGGATGGCGCGCGGGTGATGATTGCCGATATTGACGAGGCCGCCGGTGCGACGGCCGTTAAAGAGTCCGCCAATATCGGTGAGGTACGGTTTACCTCCGCCGATGTGTCGGAGCGACTCGATGTTCATAATCTTCTGGCAAAGACCATTGACGCCTTCGGATCGGTCAATGCGCTGGTCAACAATGCCGGCATCGTGCACGTGGCGGATTTTCTGGATCTGGAAGAAGCGGATTTCGACCGCGTTCTCAGTGTCAATCTGAAAAGCGCTTTCCTGTGCGGCCAGGCGGTGGCGCGGCACATGGTTGATCAGATCAGCCAGGGCGAGGAGCCCGGCTCGATCGTCAACATGTCGTCGATCAACGATACATTCGCGATTGCCAACCAGGTTCCCTATTCGGTGTCCAAGGGTGGTCTGAGCCAGCTGACCAAGGTAATGGCGTTATCGCTGGCGACCCATGGAATCCGGGTCAACGCCGTCGGTCCCGGCTCGATCATGACCGATCTTCTGGCTTCCGTTGCCGACAAACCCGAAGTTCGCACCCAAATCCTGTCGCGGACGCCGCTGGGCCGAATTGGTGAGCCTGCCGAGATCGCCGCAGTGACGGCGTTCCTGCTTTCAGGCGATGCGAGCTACATTACCGGCCAGACGATCTATGCCGATGGTGGTCGCATGCCGCTCAATTACACGGTGCCGGTCAAGGAATAGGACTTGCCCCGCAAAATATTTGGCTGAAAAGAAAAATCCCGGGCACTGCCCGGGATTTTTGAATGAATCAGGTGGCCGATCAGATCCTAATTCTGATCTTCGTCTTCTTCCGGCTCGGTCCGTTTCATCGACGAGAGCTTGGCGAAAACCGCATCCGCATCGATTTCCTTTTCGCCATTTTCGTCCAGCGGCTGTGCAACCTCGGTTTCGCGGGCGGAAACCAGAACGCTGCCCTGCTGATCTTCGGGGGTGGCGCCACGGTTCTTGGCAGCGCGCTCAACCTCGAGGTCAAGATCGATCTGGGTGCACAGGCCCAGCGTCACCGGATCCATCGGCGCCAGGTTGGCGGCGTTCCAATGGGTGCGGCCGCGGATCTGTTCGATGGTCGACTTGGTGGTGCCGACCAGACGCGAGATCTGGGCATCCTTGAGTTCAGGGTGGTTGCGCACCAGCCAGAGGATCGCGTTGGGTCGATCCTGGCGCTTGGATACGGGCGTATAGCGCGGACCCTTGCGTTTGGTCTCGGGCACCCGAACCTTGGGTTCGGAGAGTTTAAGCTTCAGCTCTGGGTTGGCCTCGGCCGCCGAAATCTCTTCGCGTGAAAGCTGTCCGGTTGCAATCGGGTCGAGCCCCTTGATGCCCTGCGAGGCTTCGCCGTCGGCGATCGCCTTGACCTCCAGCGGGTGGAGTTTGCAGAACTGGGCGATCTGATCGAAGCTCAACGCCGTGTTGTCGACAAGCCAGACGGCGGTCGCCTTTGGCATAAGAAGCTGCTGTGCCATGAATACAATCCTCCTGTCCGTCCGCGCCGGGGCCGCGGGCCGTGGGTGAAACCACAATTTCCGGGAAATCGGCGTCCTTATAACCGCAAGGCCTCTCAATTGCAATTCTCGCCATTCGCTTTCGCAAAACCGACCCAATGTCTAATTGCAGCATTGGTTTAGGCTGTTATTAATGGTCGCCAGAAGCAGCGCCATGCGCTTAGTATGGCGTTTTACGTGCGTTCGCCTGTGAGGAGGTCCAGATGTCCCAGAAAACCTACAAAGTCCTGAAAGACGCCGAATCAAGGGCGTTGATCGACAATGAAACCTATGAAAAATGGTACGAGCAGAGCATCAAGGATCCGGAGACTTTCTGGGACAAGCACGGCAAGCGAATCGACTGGTTCAAGCCCTATACAAAGGTCAAGAACACCAGTTTTGAAGGCAATGTCGACATAAAATGGTTCGAGGATGGCCTCACCAATGTGTCCTATAATTGCATTGATCGCCACCTCGAGAAGCGTGGCGACCAGGTGGCGATCATCTGGGAAGGCGACAATCCCTATGATGACAAGAAAATCACCTATCGCGAGCTTTACGATCATGTCTGCCGTCTCGCCAATGTGATGAAGTCGAACGGCGTGAAGAAGGGTGACCGGGTCACCATCTACATGCCGATGATTCCCGAAGCTGCCTATGCGATGCTGGCCTGCACCCGTATCGGTGCCGTTCACTCGATCGTGTTTGGTGGATTTTCGCCGGATGCGCTGGCCGGCCGGATCAGCGACTGCGAATCAACCTTCGTGATTACCGCCGACGAAGGTCTGCGCGGCGGCAAGAAGGTACCGCTCAAGCACAATACCGATCTTGCCATCAAGATCGCTGAACGCGACGACGTGGTGGTCAAGAAGGTGTTGGTGGTGCAGCGCACGGCCGGCAAGATCGAATGGTTTGACGAGCGCGACATCTGGTATCACGAAGCCATGGCAACGGCGGAGCCTGATTGCCCGCCGGCCGAGATGAACGCCGAGGATCCGCTGTTCATTCTCTACACGTCGGGATCGACCGGCAAGCCCAAGGGGGTGTTGCACACCACTGCAGGCTATCTGGTGTTCACGTCGATGACCCATGAATATGTGTTCGATTATCATGACGGCGACATCTACTGGTGCACCGCCGATGTCGGCTGGGTCACCGGCCATTCCTATATCGTCTATGGGCCGCTGGCCAATGGCGCGACAACGCTGATGTTTGAAGGCGTGCCGAACTATCCGACACCGAGCCGGTTCTGGGATGTGATCGACAAGCACCAGGTCAACATCTTCTACACCGCGCCGACGGCGATCCGCGCGCTGATGGGGGCGGGAGACGACCATGTGAAGAAGACCGCGCGGACGTCGCTGCGCACGCTCGGATCGGTGGGTGAGCCGATCAACCCGGAAGCCTGGGAATGGTATTACAACGTGGTTGGCGACAACCGCTGTCCGGTTGTCGATACCTGGTGGCAGACCGAGACCGGCGGCATCATGATTTCACCGCTGCCGGGCGTCACCACACTGAAGCCGGGCTCGGCAACACGGCCGTTCTTCGGCGTCTCGCCGCAGCTGGTCGACAACGACGGCGATGTGCTTGAGGGCACGGCTTCGGGCAATCTGTGCATGATTGATTCCTGGCCGGGGCAGATGCGCACCGTCTACGGCGACCATGAGCGCTTCATCCAGACTTACTTTTCCACCTACAAGGGCAAGTATTTTACCGGCGATGGCTGCCGCCGCGACGAGGACGGCTACTACTGGATCACCGGCCGGGTCGATGACGTTATCAACGTCTCGGGTCACCGGATGGGCACGGCGGAAGTCGAAAGCGCTCTGGTGTCACATGATTCGGTCTCGGAGGCCGCGGTTGTCGGCTACCCGCATGATCTCAAGGGGCAGGGCATTTACTGCTATATCACGCTGATGCAGGGCCAGGAGGGTGACGACGCCTTGCGCAAGGCGCTGGTCAACCATGTTCGCCACGAAATCGGACCGATTGCCTCGCCCGACAAGATCCAATTCTCGCCGGGGCTGCCAAAAACCCGGTCCGGCAAGATCATGCGGCGAATCCTGCGCAAGATCGCCGAGGATGATTTCGGCGCGCTGGGCGATACCTCGACGCTGGCTGATCCCGGCGTGGTCGATGACCTGATCGAAAACCGGCAGAACAAGAAAAGCTGAGGTTCGTCGGCTTTTCGATCATCAGTCTTGCTTTCGGCACAGACCCGATACACATTGGGGTGTGTTTAACGAACGAGAGGAGGTGATCTGATGTCGAGTGATTCCCTAAAGCCGGTTCGGTCGATCCGGATCACCGGTCTTCGGAGCAGCCTCTGAAACCCCGGTGATGTCGACAAGTCCCGGCCTGTTGACAGGTCCGGGCAGGCGTCCAACCGGCGCTGGAATTCACGAAGGCCACCCGCAAGGGTGGCCTTTTTGCATTGTCGGAAAGTTCGGATTTCAAGGCTTCATGTTTGGGGATCGGTGCATTTGGCGCGCTGGCGCTTGCCGCCCTGGTAGGGTCTGGCCAATCCGCTGTCGAGCATCGCGCTGGCGATATCGCGGGCGCCGGCCCTGATGTCGGCCAGCACCCGGCCATAATATTTTCCGCCCGAGACATTGATCAATTCGAGGGTTTCAATCCCCTCGACAAGCCGTTCAAGTTCGACACGGGCCCTGTCTGCAGCCAGGCGTTCGGATTTGCAGCGGGAACGCCGCTCGGGCGTGTCGATGCCGCGCAGCCGCACCGACACGCGCACCGCTTGGCCCGGCCAGGGATGAGCGTCGACCACCAGCGTGTCGCCATCGATGATCCTGACAATGCGCGCGGGTACGGGTCCGGGAACGGATCGCCACTGCGATTCAGCCGAAACAGCGCGGGCTGAAACGCAGGCCGCCAGCATAGGCAAGATGAAAACGACAGGCCGCCATGAGATTCTGAAAAAACATACAAAGGAATATATTGGCGATATTATATCTGACAAACCCACGCGACTCAGTTATGGTTCTGCAACCTCACTAGGAGTGCGCCGGTATGCCAAGGTTCAATTCCACCGCTATAGCAGCAGCAGAATACAATGCGTCTACAAGAATTCTGCAAATCTGGTTTGTAGAAAGCGGCGGGCCTTATAGCTATTACGGGGTTCCAGCCGCAATTTTCGAAGGCCTCTGTAACTCCCGGTCAAAGGGCGGGTATTTCAACGACCATATCAGAGATCGGTATTCAGTCGGCTAAACGTGGTTCACCGTAATGACGCACGGCCCTTGTGCCGTCACAGTCTTGCACTCGTCGTGCCGAACAGGGTGGTAGGCCACTCCCTCTCGGATTGAGAGTTCCATCTGAAGGCACGAGGTAGGCAGCAAATTTGCAGCCAGCCTGAAAATAGGCGCGGTCAAGATCCTGTACATAATGGACACTCCACATAAAGACTTCTACATATCTAAATTATGTAATGATGGCAGAAACTTAAGTATTGTGCGGCGCACTCGCGAATCACTCGCATTGCAATATTTGCCGAAGCCAAGAGAATCAGGTTATCTTGCTTGCGGGGTTCGCGTGTTGTTCACGGTTATCCCCACAGGGAGGAGGCTGTTAAGCCCCTGTAAATATTATGATTATTTAAATCTTAGCGTCATCGTTCACGCTGATCGTTTTGGTGCGCTTGACTCTGGATGACAGTATTCGCCATATCGGTGTCAGCTTCGAAAGAAAAACCGCCGCTAAGCCTGGCAGCCGCGACGGTCTATATTTTCGGATCCTGCAAAGATTGGAGTCGGACGCAGGACATAACGAAAATGCACATGGCTTTAATGAGTCATTTTTCGTCTATGGTCAATACCGGCTCCTTCATTTTGAAGGACTACCTTAATGACAACGAAAACGAATGAACCCTCGTATCAGCTTACATTCAATGATGCTGTTGAGATCCACATGATGCTCTGGGACGGGTGGATTCAGAGTAGGATTGCGGCCAAATATGACGTGAACGGTGGTCGCATATCAGAGGTTAAAAATGGAACTCTCCACCCCGGCAGTAAGGCCTTGGCTAAAGAACTCTATTCCGAACTCGTCTGATCTTTAGACGGCCTCTCGACGGGCGCTTTGACAATCTTGTTGAGGCGCTCGTCAAATCGGCGCTCGTCGTCGTCTGTTTCCAGTTCGCGAGCAGCTTCTTTGAACTTGTTTAATTGGAGTTTTTCATTTGTCTTCGGCATCGGTGGTATCGCCTCCAGATCCTAATCTTATCAGAAATGTGTATGTAGATGAAAGCAGCCAAACGAAACACGATTTTCTAGTGTTGGGTGGGGTCATTTGTCGCAACACCGACAGTGCCGCCATCTGTGAGTCAGTCATGAAGTCCAGGTTGCCAGAATTGCCATTCTCCGAATTGAAATGGACCAAGGTCTCCAATTCCAAATTGCCAGCTTACAAGCGAGTGGCAGATTTCTTTTTTGACTCTCCGATGAACGCGCTCGAATTCCATTCGTTGGTTGTCCCCATGCGAGGCCGGAGCGATCGGCATTTCAACGGGGGAAGTTCAGAAATTGGGTTCAACAAGGAGATCTACCAGCTTCTCATGAAGTGCGGGAAGCTTCACTCTCAATCCCTTTTCCACATCTATCCAGATTATCGAAAGACGAATTCATCAACCGAAGAGTTACGCCTTATCTTGAACAGAGGGGCGAGGAAGCGTGGTGACAGGCGAGATTGGCCATATAGGCGCGTCCATTTTCGCCAAAGCCACGACGAACCACTTATTCAATTAGCCGACATTTTTTCCGGCGCAATCGCCTTCATAAATAACAAGCACCACTTGGCGGAAAATGCGTCCGCATCAAAAGTGGAACTTGCAGCACATATTTTTGCAAGGGCCAAGGTTTCAGATCCCACTAGAGACACGTTTAGGGCGGGCAAATTCACCATTTGGCACAGGCAATTGAAAAGCGTCCCGCGACCCTAGGTCAGACCACCGCCTATTGGCGGGTCCTCTGCCTTGGGCAGAGGGTTCGGGTCACGGGAGAACCTAAACATAGATCAATTTTCACAAGAATCAATCATCATTCCGTTTCCGTAATGATGATTGGTGCAGTTCGAGTTTTAATTGTTCTGGCCTGTAGAAATCATTAGACGAAATCAGGCCCTTCATAAGTCAGCCGCTTGCCGCTGACACCGATCAAAGCGTTCATTGCCCGTTCGCTATCGTTCACGCCGCGAGCAACACGGTTGTTGTAGCGGAAATCAAATTCAGCAGCGTAGCGGTGCAGGTGCTTTTCGGCGCAATGCTGATAAACGCCCTTCATGCCGCGTTTGAAGATGCTGTAGAAGCCTTCCAGAGTGTTTGTGTAAACATCATCACGGACGTATTCGCCCTTGTGGTGATTGACCATTTCGTGGCTGGCAACAGCAAAACCACGGCGCTTGTAGTGCGAAGCGGTATCGGTCATTAGACGGCTTTCGTGATGCACATTGTCCGCGATCACCTTGCCAATGCCCTTCTTGCTGATCCGGTCCAGAACCACCGAACGAACGTCACCGCCGCGCTCGAAAAGGCTCATAACCGTCATCTTGTGACCAGCGCCGCCGCCCTTCTTTTCAAAGCCCTTCTTGTGACCGATGAATGTTTCGTCGGCTTCCACAATCTTGCCTTCGCCGCCAAGCGGGGTTTCAAACACGCCAGTCCGCATTGCTTCGCGGATGCGATGGGAAAGGAACCATGCGCTCTTGAGGGTGATTTCAAGGACGCGGTGAAGCTGGTTAGAGCTGATGCCCTTTTTGCTGGAGCACATCAAATGGATTGCCTGCAACCACTTGCTCATGGGTATGTGGCTTTCCTCAAAGATCGTGCCCATGCGAACGGTGAACTGCTTGCGGCAAGCTGCGCACTTTTTCAGGCCGTGGCGTTCAACGCCTTCCGGGTTCTTCTTGGATGGCTTTGTGTAGACGCCTTCCAGTTTGTAGATGCGGTCATCATTTCCACAATGCGGGCAAACTGGGCCATTAGGCCACAGAATGCTCTCAACATGATCGAAGGCAGCAGCCTCGTTGTGAAAATATTCCTTGCTCAAAACCGACATAACGTCATCCAATCAACTAACTTGTTGATTCGTTATCGCATATCGGTTTGGGTTTGTCAAAGATAATATCGCGAATATATTCCTTTGTTGACGACAAGGCAATCACTGATGATTAGAAGTCGATCGCCCGGCCCTTGATTTCCCAATCACCATAGCGCGCTGGGTCGACGCCGCCGCGGCCACCGATTTCTCGCTCGGGCTTGCCGGGCGCGCTGCCCTCGGCCTGGCGTCGCGCATCGGCTTCGGCGAGGGCGCGCTGGGCTGCAGGGCTGAGTGCGCGCTTTGCAGGCGGTGTGGCCTGCTGCGGGCTAGCTGGGGTCTGGTCTTCTGAAATCGACATCGGTCACCTGGGGGGCATTGGCATTGAACAATAGCTTGATACTCGCCATCTTTAACGCCACAAGCGACAAAATCCAAATATGGATTTCCCATTGGAATCCTGTCGTCATGAGGAGATGCGCATGAACCTTGTTCGCACAGCCATGCTTCTGGCGCTGATGACGGCGCTGTTCATGGGGGTCGGTTATCTGATCGGTGGCACTGGCGGGATGATGATCGCCTTTGTCGTTGCGGCCGGCATGAATCTGTTTTCCTACTGGAATTCCGACAAGATGGTGCTGAAAATGTACAATGCTGTGGAGGTCGATGCCCGCAGCGCACCGAAATACTATCAAATGGTAGCTGACCTGGCCGCAAACGCCAATCTGCCGATGCCGCGGGTCTATGTGATCCGCAACGCCCAGCCCAATGCCTTTGCCACCGGGCGCAATCCGCAAAATGCGGCAGTTGCCGCCTCCACCGGGCTGCTCGAGAGTTTGGGCGAAGAGGAAATCGCCGCGGTGATGGCGCATGAACTGGCGCATATCGAGCATCGCGATACGCTGACCATGACGATTACCGCGACGCTTGCCGGGGCAATCTCGATGCTTGGCAATTTCGCGTTCTTCTTTGGCGGCAACCGCAACAACAATCCGCTCGGCTTCATTGGCGTGCTGGTGGCGATGCTGGTCGCGCCACTGGCGGCGATGGTGGTACAGATGACCATCAGCCGCACCCGCGAATATGCCGCCGACCGGCGCGGCGCTGAAATCTGCGGCCACCCATTGTGGCTGGCCTCGGCGCTCAAGAAAATTGCCGCGGGAGCGGGCCACATTGTCAACGAGGAGGCCGAGCGAAACCCGGCCACGGCACATATGTTTATTATCAATCCACTGAATGGCAGGCGCATGGACAGTCTGTTTTCGACCCACCCGGCCACGGAAAACCGGATTGCGGCGTTGCACGCTATGGTGTCTGAATTTACCACTGCTAGCGACCCGCGCCCCGAACCTCGCCGGGAAAAGCCTGCGCAACCGGGGCCCTGGGGCCGCGATGGCGCCGGCCGCAAGGGGCCCTGGTCTTGACCGGGGCAGAGAGCGGGCGGTCACGCGTGCGAGGCGGCAGGAATTCCGGTTCGTCCACCGACCCGCTCAAGCCCGGTCTCGCGGCACGGATGGCGGCGACACGGCTGCTGGCAGCCGTTACCGAAAGCCAGGCCTCGCTTGACGGGTTGCTCGATCCGGCGGGCGGCAATCCGGCCTTTACCGGGCTTGGTGACCAGGACCGGTTGCTGGTCAGGGCAATCTTGCTCTCGGCGCTGCGGCACCTGCAATTGATTGACGCCTATATCGACCAGATGGTCGACAATCCGCTGCCGGATGGCGCCAAGGCACTGCGCCAGGTGCTGCGTGTCGGCGCGGCACAGATCCTGTTTCTTGACGTGCCGGACCGCGCCGCCGTCGATCTGGCGGTCACCCAGGCTACGGCCGATCCGCGCAACCGGCGCTTTGCCGGTCTGGTCAATGCCCTGTTGCGGCGAATGGGGCGTGAAAAAGAAAGCCGGCTACCTGTTCTGATGGCAGAAGTAGCGGCGTTCCCGGCCTGGTTCGAAAGCCGGATTCACGGGGCCTACCCGACCGATGCGGCAGCGATCTTGTCGATCCTGTCGGAACCGCCGGCTATCGACCTTACCGTCAAGAGTGATGCGGCAGGCTGGGCCGAGCAACTCGGCGGCGTGGTGCTGTCGACCGGGTCGGTGCGGATTGCTCGGCCGGAAGGACCCGTTTCGGGGCTGGCCGGCTATGATGAAGGGGCCTGGTGGGTCCAGGACGCGGCGGCAAGCCTGCCGGCGCAGATGTTTTCGCGGCTCGAAGGGCTGGATATTGCCGATTTGTGTGCGGCGCCGGGCGGCAAGACCGCGCAACTGGCGCTCGCCGGCGCCCGGGTGACAGCCTGCGACCAGTCAGCCAACAGGCTTGAGCGATTGCGGGGCAACTTGACGCGACTGGGGCTGGATGTCGCCACGCAATTAAGCCGGGCGCAGGACCTGGTGGCGCCGGAAGGCTTTGACGGCGTGCTGCTGGATGCGCCGTGTTCGTCGACAGGAACGGTGCGCCGCCACCCCGATATTCCCTATACCAAGAGCCAGGATGACATTGTCAGGCTGGCGCGGGTGCAGCGTGACCTGCTCGATCATGCAGCGGGTCTGGTTCGGCCCGGGGGTGAGCTGGTGTTTTCCAACTGCTCGCTTGATCCGATGGAGGGGGAAGAAATGGTGGCAGGGTTCCTCGCAGATCATCCGGCATGGCGGATCAGGCCGGTGGACGCTTCGCGCTGGCCTGGCCTGGAATCCGCCATCACCGCGGCCGGCGAAATCAGAACCCACCCGGCCATGCTTGCCCATAATGATTTGCGGCTGGCGGGGCTCGACGGATTCTATGCCGTGGTTCTGACACGGCCCTGAAATGGCATTCAGGGTGAAGACAGTGATGATGCTAAAATCTGCTCCGTTACACCTGCAGTATCGCCCTGGCATAAGTAACTCGCGGTTTTGTTGCGGATGCCTGAACGTTTCGCGCAGGATTATGGGCATTTGAACAATTGATTCACTATGATAAGATTCTTGTCCGGTGGAGGATCAGAACCGGTTTCAGGAAATTTTTGCTTGGCATATTCACTTATCGATTCGCAGCGCCCGGCATATCTGTACGGTGCGGAGATCTGGCGCCGCTTCGTGCGCCGGACCGCGTTGGGGCGAATCAACGCCATGCGGTTTGCCGGGGGAACCCCGGACAGGCTGGTGGTGGCGCCGATTGATCTGCGGATTGCTGATTCGCATCTTGCAGCGGAGATCTATTCGGGGCGGTTCGCGCTTGGTGGCAGGATGGTCGACACCGAGGGCGCGAGCCCGTTCCAGATGGAAGCGCCCAGTGACGCTTTCGCGCGCGGCCTGCATGGATTTGGCTGGCTGAGGCATATGCGGGCAGCCGATCACGATCTGGCATTTGCCAATGCACGGGCGCTGGTTGATGACTGGATCATGGTCGAAGGCCGCGAGTTAGGCGGGGTGTCTTACGAGCCCGATGTTCTTGCCACACGGCTGATTTCCTGGTTTTCGCATTCGCCGATTGTGCTCAGGGGCGCCGATCACGGCTTCTATCGGCGGTTTCTCAAAAGCATCGCGCTGCAAAGCCGGTATCTGCGTCATATCAGTAGGGCCATGCCATGCAGCGCCACAAGGTTCAAGGCGCGCATCGCCCTGGCAATGGCGAGCCTCTGCCTGCCGGCCAGCGCCGGCGCGGTCCGTGCTGCCGCTCGCAACCTTGATGAGGAATTCAGCCAGCAGATCCTGCCCGATGGTGGCCATGCCTCGCGCAACCCGATGGTGTTGATCAATCTGCTGACTGATCTGCTGCCGCTGAGGCAGACCTATGTCAATCTCGGTCAAAAACCACCGCGCAACATGATTGCGGGTATGGACCGGATGTTTTCGGGCTTGCGGTTTTTCAGACATAGCAATGGCGAACTGGCCTTGTTCAATGGAGCGTCGGCAGTCTCGGCTGACCGGTTGCTGGGCGTTTTGCGCTATGACGAGACCTCGGGAACGGCGTTCCGGGAAATGCCGCATTCGCATTACCAAAGATTGGCAATCGGGGATGTGGCGCTGATCGCCGACACCGGGCCGCCGCCCAAGGGGATCATGTCAGCGGCTGCGCATGCGGGGTGCCTGTCGTTCGAATTGTCGTCGGGTGCAAACCGTTTCATCGTCAATGCCGGTGCGCCGGTTTTTGCGCATCAGGTGCATGGTGAATTCGCGCGACTGACCGCGGCCCACAGCACGGTGACATTGAACGATTCCTCGTCGCTGCGGATTTCGCAATCACCGTTTCTCGGCCCGATTGTCACCGGCGGGGTACGCCATGTTGAGTTGGAATCGCTTGATGAGGATGGCCAGCATCTTGGCTTCAGTGCCACCCATGACGGCTATCAAAGTACTCTCAAACTATTGCATCGGCGCACGCTGCGGCTGTTGTCCTCAGGCCATGAAGTGGAGGGGCGCGACCAGTTCCTCAGGTCCGGCGGTAATCCACCACGGACGGAAGATCGCACGACGGCGGTCGCCCGGTTCCACATTCACCCCTCGATCACCGCCACCCAGGATGAACAGGGCGTGATCCACCTGACTGCCGGGGATGGTGAAAGCTGGGCATTCGTTTCCCATGATCAGGCGGCGCAGATCGAGGAAGACGTGTATTTTGCCGACCTTGCCGGTGCTCGCACAAGCAAGCAGATCAGTGTGAGCTTCGTTGTCGGTCAAACGCCGTATATCGACTGGAAGCTGGTACGGACGGCCCTGCCGCGCACCGGTGTCTGAACCGGCCCCAAACCACGTGAAATGCGCTCAAACTGTCCGGTGAATCGCCGATTGCATGTTTTGTCCCATCGCCTCCTGTGCTAACGCAGGCCGCGCCGGTGGGCTCGCCGGCAGTCTTTCGTGAGGATTTCCAATGACCGTCGTCTCCAAAAACCACCCCGCTCCGGAACTGGTGCGGATCCGCAGGGCTTTGCTGTCGGTCTCCGACAAGCGTGGCCTGGTCGACTTTGCCCGTGGACTGGCCGACGCCGGGGTAGAGCTGGTCTCGACTGGCGGAACCCGCAGCGCGCTGGAAAAGGCCGGGCTGACGGTGCGCGACGTTTCCGAGCTGACCGGTTTTCCGGAGATCATGGACGGTCGCGTCAAAACCCTGCATCCGGGTGTGCATGGAGGCCTGCTTGCCATTCGCGACGATGCCGAGCACCAGGCAGCGATGCAAGAGCACGGGATCGTCGACATCGACCTGGTGGCGATCAATCTCTATCCGTTCGAGCAGACCGTGGCGGGTGGCGCCGACAAGGCGACGATTGTTGAAAACATCGACATTGGCGGCCCGGCGATGATCCGGGCGGCTGCCAAAAACCATGCTTATGTAGCAACCCTCACTGATCCCGATGATTACGAGCGGGTGCTAGCGGCGCTTGCCGAACAGAACGGCAGCCTGCCGCTGGCGCTGCGCCAGGAATTGGCAGCGCTGGCCTATGCCCGCACGGCCGCCTATGACGCGGCAGTGTCGGGCTGGTTTGCGCAGGATCTTGCTCTTGAGGCACCGCGCCACCGGGCGTTTGGCGGACACTTGCATGATGTCATGCGCTACGGCGAAAACCCGCACCAGCAGGCGGCGTTCTATACCACCGGCGATCCGCGACCCGGTGTTGCCAGTGCCACGCTGCTGCAGGGCAAGCAGCTTTCCTACAACAACATCAACGACACCGATGCGGCATTTGAGCTGGTCAGCGAATTCGATGCGGCCACTTCGGCTGCCTGCGCCATCATCAAGCATGCCAATCCCTGCGGCGTGGCGGTTGGGGACAATCTTGGCGACGCCTACCGGCGGGCGCTGGAATGCGACCAGACGTCGGCCTTTGGCGGCATCGTCGCCTTCAACCGGCAACTTGACGCACAGACCGCTTCCGAGATCGTCAAGCTGTTTACCGAGGTCATCATCGCGCCCGATGCCAGCGAGGAAGCCCGGCAGATCCTGTCAGCCAAGAAGAATTTGCGGCTGATGATCACCGGCGCCATGGCTGACCCGCGGCAGGCGGCGATGACGGTGAAATCGGTTTCCGGCGGATTGTTGGTGCAGGGCCGCGACAATGGCCATGTCGCGCCCGAGGATTTCAAGGTGGTGACACAGCGTGCGCCGGATGCGCGCGAGCTCGCCGACATGGCATTTGCCTTCCAGGTCGCCAAGCACGTCAAGTCCAACGCCATCGTCTACGCGCTCAATGGCGCCACAGTGGGCATCGGCGCCGGGCAGATGAGCCGGGTGGATTCTGCCCGGATTGCCGCACGCAAGGCGGTGGACGCAGCCGAGGTGCTGGGGCTTGAGACACCACGGACAAAGGGCAGCGTGGTCGCATCCGACGCGTTCTTCCCGTTTGCCGACGGGCTGCTTTCAGCGATCGAGGCTGGCGCGACTGCGGTGATCCAGCCGGGCGGGTCAATGCGCGACCAGGACGTCATCGACGCCGCTGACGAAGCCGGTGTGGCAATGGTGTTTACCGGTATGCGTCATTTCCGGCACTAAGCCGCAAGCTTGCGGTCGGACCGGAGTGTCCGGCTTGTTTACGCCACACTGGCGGGTTTGCCGCCGGGTTGATCCGCCGGATAGGGAGTGGACCACAACACCGCGAAGCCAACGGCAAAGAAGATGATGATGGTGGCCATGCCAAGCCGCGGCGATCCCGAAAGGGCGGTGACGGTGGCCACCGTGAAGGGCGCGAGAAAACTGGTGGCGCGCCCGGCCAGGGCATAGATGCCGAAATAGCGCCCGGCCTCCTCCTCCGTGACGCTGCGCGCCATATAGGCCCGCGACGAGGCCTGCACCGGTCCAAAGGCGATGCCGATCAGAAGGCCGAAGGCGATGTAGGCTTTTTCCGCGGCGGTGCCGAACAGGCCGCCGGAATCGGCGGCACCGAAATTCAGGGCGCCGAAAAAGGTGAATCCAGGCCCGGTGGAGACGATGCCGGCGGTGGCGATCAGCAACAGGAAGATGGAAATCAGCACGACTGCTTTTGACCCAAGCCGGGTGTCGAGCCGGCTGGCATAGAGGCACGAAAAGATCGCCACCACATTGAGCATGATGCCGTAAACGCCGATTTCGGTAATCGACCAGCCAAACATCGCCGCGGCGAAGCCGCCACCCAGCGCCAACAATGCATTGACGCCGTCCTGGTAGATCATGCGGGCGATCAGAAACCGGAAAATGCCGGCGCGCTGGCGAACTTCGCCGATGGTGGAGCGCAATTCCCTGATGCCGTCGTGCACTGCATCGCCCAGCGCCCGTCGTCCGCCCGAATCCGGGGTGAACAGGAACATCGGCAGAATGAAGATAGCGTACCATAGCGCCGATATCGGTGCGGATGCCCGTGCATCTTCCCCCTGAAGAGGATCGAGCCCGAATAGCGGGCTGATGCCGATCAGGGTCTTTCCCGTTTCCGGGGAGGCGGCGAGAAATGCGATGATGAAGACCAGCACGATCATGCCGCCGAGATAGCCCAGCCCCCAGGCGAGATTGGAGATCCGGCCGATCTCGGCCTTGGGAACCAGCCGGAGCAGCATCGAATCATTGAACACGATGGAGAATTCGGCGGCCACCGAGGCCAGCGTGAACAGCGCCACCACGGCAACGAGATTGGAGCCGGGGGCGGCAAACCAGAGGCCGCAGAGAGCGGCAATCTTGATGACGGCGAAAAACCCGATCCAGGGTTTGCGCGGTCCGGTCTGATCGGCAATCGAACCGAGGATTGGTGACAGGACGGCGATCAGCACCCCGCCGGCAGCAATGCCGTAGCCCCAGGCGGCCTGGCCAGTGGCCGGATCGCTGGCCATGCGGCTGATGAAATAGGGCCCGAAGATGAAGGTGGTGACGACCGTGAAGAACGGCTGCGCCGCCCAGTCAAACATCATCCAGCCATACACGCCCCGGCGCGGTACACCTCCACCTGCAGAGGCACCCACCGCATGTTCATGTGCCATGGAAGCCCCCTGTTGGCAGAAATCTCGTCACGCGCGAAGCGAGCGGGCAAGATCGCTCATCATGCCAGCGGCCACGGTAAGCTTGGCGACCGATAATTCGCCGCTGTCGGTCAGGGAAAGGATCTGGCCCCGGACATGGGCGATGCGGCCACTGTTGGCCTCGAGCCACTCGGCGGCCGGGTCGGTGGCTTTGGGATTGGCGTCGAGCGCGATGCCTGAAATGATCCGCCGGGCCTCGGATATTTCATCCAGGCTGCGGGCCAATGCCAGGCCTTCGAAATGATCGGATACCGGAATGCGGTCGACCGCAGCAACGATCCGGCCGAGTCGGAACGCTTCCGTAACGGCAAAGAAAGCCCCTGTTGCCCGGCCTAGATCGGTTTTGGAGAGAGCCGCGACATTGCAGATATCTGGCGCCAGCGTCATGCCGCCAAGGGCAGCTATTTCGCCGGCCAGCGCCTCGGGTACTGCCTGTGCGATCAGCTCGGCCTTGATCGTCGCGGCCTCCTCGCTCATCGACCCGGGCATCTCCGCAGCGAGCTTGCCGCCAAGGCTGGCCACGCCGTCGCGCATCGATTTGATGGCGGTGGCGAGATCGCCCTGGGCCGCGCCGGTCTTCAGTGCCCAGCTGGTAACGGTCCGCAGCGCGTCGCCGACATGGGCGTAGAGCCGGTTCTGCACGGCACCCGGAACCTTGGTATCGAGCGCGTCGATCTTGGCATAGAGCTGGTTGAGCGACAGCCCATCGCGGGCCAGCACAAAGGCCTTGACGATATCGGCCGCAGTGGCGCCGGATTTGTCGCCCAGGCTGATGACGAAAGACGGTCCGCCGCGGTTGATCGCATCATTGCCGAGCAGGGTCGAAATGATTTCCCGGCGCAGACGGTGGCTGGCGATGTCGCCGGCGTGATCTTTGAGCATACGCTTGGGGAAATAGGATTCCAGCGTGTCGCTGAAATAGGGCTCATCAGGCAACGAACTGGCGACGATTTCGTCAAACAGCACCAGCTTGGCATAGGACAGCAATACGCCGATTTCGGGCCGGGTCAGCGCCAGCCCGGCGGCCAGCCGCTCGGTGACGAGGGCGTCGTCGGGAAGATCCTCGACCTTGCGGTTGAGCAGGCCCCGGGCTTCAAGGCTGGTCATCACGCGGTTGAGTTCGCCGACGCCGGAGGCCCCCTGGGCCTCGGCCAGTGAGATGGCGAGCGATTGCAGGTAATTGTTGCGCAATACCAGTCCGGCGACTTCGTCGGTCATGGCCGACAGCAGGGTGTTGCGCTTGGGCCGGGTCAGGCGCTCTTCGCGCATGGCATTGGCCAGTGCGATCTTGATGTTGACCTCGACGTCCGAGGAGTTGACGCCGGCGGAGTTGTCGATGGCATCGGAATTGCAGCGGCCGCCATTGAGCGCAAAGGCAATGCGACCCTTCTGGGTGACGCCGAGATTGGCGCCTTCGCCGATTACCTTGGCACGCACCTGCCGCGCCGTCACCCGGATCGGGTCGTTGGCGCGGTCGCCGACATCGGCGTCATTCTCGCGTGCGTCCTTGATATAGGTGCCAATGCCGCCGAACCAGAGCAGGTCGGTTTCCATCGACAGGATCGCCGTCATGATTTCCTGCGGCGTTGCCTTGAGTGTGGGCAGGCCGATCGCGGCAGCGGCTTCGGAGGTCAGGTCCACCGATTTGAGCGTGCGCGGAATGATCATGCCGCCCTTGGACAATTTCGATTTGTCGTAATCCTGCCAGCTTGAGCGGCCGAGATCGAACAACCTACTACGTTCGGCAAAACCGGCGGCGCAATCGGGGTCAGGATCAATGAAGATGTCGCGGTGGTCGAAGGCGGCGACCAGACGGATTTTCTCGGACAACAGCATGCCGTTGCCGAACACGTCGCCGGACATGTCGCCGACACCTGCCGCGGTGAATGGCGTGGTCTGAATGTCGATATTCATTTCGCGGAAATGCCGCTTGACCGCTTCCCAGGCGCCACGTGCGGTGATGCCCATTTTCTTGTGGTCGTAGCCGGCCGAGCCGCCCGAGGCGAAAGCATCATCAAGCCAGAAATCCTGTTCCTGGCTGAGCGCGTTGGCGGTATCGGAGAACGTAGCTGTGCCCTTGTCAGCGGCAACCACGAAATAGGGGTCGTTGTCATCGTGACGAACCGTGTCCTGGGGCGGGACGATGGCGTCGCCGACAATGTTGTCGGTAACCGAAAGCAGGGTGCGGATGAACAGCTTGTAGGCTTCGCGTCCGGCTTCGAATATGGCGTCGCGGCCGCCCTCGGCGGGCAGGCGCTTGGGATAGAAGCCGCCTTTGGCGCCAACCGGCACGATCACTGCGTTCTTGACCTGCTGCGCCTTGACCAGACCCAGCACCTCGGTGCGGTAATCCTGTGCCCGATCAGACCAGCGCAGGCCGCCGCGGGCCACCGGGCCGAAGCGCAGATGCACGCCCTCGACTTCGGCGCCATAGACGAATATTTCGCGGAACGGGCGTGGCTCGGGCAACCCCTCGAGTGCTTTCGGATCGAGCTTGAAGGCCAGTGCAGGACGATGCGCGCCATCGGGCCCGGTCTGAAAATAATTGGTTCTCAGCGAGGCTCGGATGGCGTTGACGTAGCGCCTGAGGATGCGGTCGTCGTCAAGGCTGGGGACTTCGGTGAGCGCGGTTTCGATCGCTCCGACCAGCGCCGTTTCCTGTTTTTCACGGGTTTCCGGTTTGATGCCGATTTCAAATCGAGCCCGGAACAATTCGTGCAGTTTGGCAGCTATCGCGGAATGACGGTGGAGACACTGGGCCATGTATTCCTGCGAATAGGGGATTCCCGCCTGGCGCAGATAGCGGGCATAGGCGCGCAGTACCATGGCTTCGCGGATCGTCAGGCCGGCGTTGGCAACCAGTCGGTTGAAACTGTCATTGTCGGTTTCGCCGCGCCAGACTGACAGGAATGCCTGCTCGAGCCGTTCGCCGTCGGCCCCGAGGTCAATGGTCCGGTTGTCCTCGTGGGCGATTTCCATGTCATGGACAACAACGGTGCTGGCCGAACCGACCTGCTCGTCGAGAAAGATGTCGTGGGTCTGTTCGCTGATGACCTTGAAGCCGAGATTCTCAAGCAGCGGAACCCGGCGCGACAACGCCACCGGTTCGCCGGCGTGGAAGATCTTGAGGGCGAGACGGTCATCCGGGGTGTCTTCGTTGCGGTAGAACGCAATCCGGATGGTGCCCGGCTCGGCGCAGGCGAGAATGTCGTCGAGATCGGCCAGCGCTTCTTCTGGGCGGAACCGCTCCTTGTAGGACTGGCTCACGCTGATGCGCGCCGCACCGTCGCCACCGAGCGCGCCGAACTGGTCTTCCCAGCGGGTGACAATCGAGCGGACGTCGCGTTCGAGTTGTTCCTGCGGAATTTGTGGCGTCTTGCCTTCTGAGCGACCGATGATGAAATGTACACGGGCCACGCCGCCTTCGGGGAAAGCGGGATAGTAAGCCGACACACGACCATTATAGACCGTCTTGAAATAATCGCCGATGCGTTCGCGGGCGATCGAATCATACTGGTCGCGCGGCACATAGACGATCAGCGAGACGAATCGGTCGAAACGGTCGATCCGCGGCAGAATCCGGACCCGTGGCCGGTCGGCAAGCTCGTTGATCTGCATGCAGAACCGGGCCAGCAACGGGGCGTCGATCTGAAACAGGTCGTCGCGGGGGTAGGATTCCAGCGTGTTGAGCAGCAATTTGCCGGAGTGGCTTTCGGGATCGTAGCCGAATTCGGAAATGACAGCGTTGACCTTGGAGCGCAGCAACGGAATCTTGGTCACCGAGCGGGTGTAGGCGGTCGATGTGAACAGCCCGACGACGCGCAATTCGCCGATCACCTTGCCCTTGTGGTCGAAGCGCTTGATGCCGATGTAATCCATATAGGCGCGGCGGTGAATCACCGAGCGGACATTGGCCTTGGTGACGATCAGGAAATCCGGTCCCTGCAGGAAGTCGAGGATTTCCGGGGTGGTGGTGACCTGGTCCTTGCCGAACCGCAAGACCCGCAGGTCGGGGTCGGCGAGAATGCCCAAGCCCTCGGTCGACGCCCGGCTCAGCGCTGCCTTGTCGCCCTCGCCGGTGTAGACATATTCGCGCATTCCCAGAAAGGTGAAATTGTTGTCGCGCAGCCAGGTGAGGAAAGCCTGAGCCTCCTGTCTGGCCGGTTCGGTCTTCTTGTCGACATCCAGGGCCACCAGGTCGGCGGCGCTGTGATCGAGCATCGCCAGCATTGCCTTCCAGTCTGTGACTGCCGCCTGGACCTGCGAAAGCACATGGCGGACGCCGTCGGTCAGGTTCTTGGCAGCGGTCTCGCCAAGACGTGGCATGTGGATCTGGATGTGACTGACCCGATCTGCCGGATCGCTGCCGTCGTCATGGGAAAACAGCCGGGTTGGCGCCTTGTCGGCGACCACCAGGATCGGGTGTAGCGCCATGTAGATGTCGCGCACGTGCGAGGTCACCTCGCCCATGACCGAATCATAGAGGAAGGGTTTGTTCCGGGTGGTGATCAACAACACCGAGACGGCCTGGCCATCCTTGGTGGTATGATCGCCCTCGACCAAACTCATCCGCGATGTCTTTCCGTCCCAGGCGCGAATTTCAGCTTCTGCGAGCATGGCCGAATGCGCCAGGCTTTGCGGCGGAAAATGCGCGAGATCGTCCATGCTGACCCGGGAGAAAAGAATCTCCGGCTTGACGTGCGGCTTGCTGCTCTTGGCTGCGATTGTTGCGGCTTCTGCGAGCAGCGGCTCTGCCTTGCGGCTATTCTTGACACCCATTCCAGGCCTCCAGGACTTGATCTTTGGTCGAAACCTAGCAGAAGTGGCATGCAAAGCGACCAGATTTCGTACCGGATAACAATAATTGGAGAATTTGTGATGACATCTGCACCAGAAGCCGTGATCGCGCTGAATCTCAAGCAGGAAACGCCGCTTAGCGATGCCATGACCGCCTACTTCGCCAAATGCGAGGAAAAGCTCGGGATGGTCCCCAATGTGCTCAGGGCCTACGCCTTCAACAATAACAAGCTGGAAGCCTTTGCGGCCTTCTACAATGACCTGATGCTGGCGGATTCCGGCCTGAGCAAACTCGACCGGGAGTTGATTGCGGTGGCGGTCTCGGCGGTCAACCGGTGCTATTATTGCCTGACTGCCCATGGAGCTGCGGTGCGGGTGTTGTCGGGAAAGCCGGAACTGGGCGAGCAAATGGTGATGAACTATCTGGTGGCCGACCTGAAGCCGAAACAACGGGCGATGCTCGATTTCGCAGTGCTGATGACCGAAGACCCGGCACGGATCGAAGAGGCGGACCGGCAGGCGCTGCGCGATGTGGGATACAGCGATCGGGATATATGGGATATCGCCGCGGTTGCCTCTTTTTACAACATGAGCAACCGGATGGCGTCGGCCACCGACATGCGCCCCAACGCCGAATATCATGGCATGGCCCGCTGACGCTCGGTGGCGGTGTCGAATGATATGGGGTGTTTGCGCCGCAGCGGCGACGGGCGCTAGGATGAACCGGAGCGCTATTCTTGCAGAAAGCAGGTGTCATGAAAGACGATGAGAAGACCGTTCGCGACGCCAAACGCGCGCTCGACCGACTCGGCGAGGAGGGCGGGCTGTCGGCGACGCCGGTGATGAAATCTGCCGCCAACAGTGTGCGCGATCATTTTGCCGCCAAGGACGCCGACAAGACCGATGCAGCAGAACTGTGGGGCACGCGGATTGCTCGCGGCCTGGCTGTGCTGGCGCTGCTGGGCCTGGTGTGGTGGTTGTTCGGGCAGATTTCGACATGAGCCAGGGCAACCAGAACAATCCGGGGATCCACCCGGCGGTGATCGTCATTTCCAGCCATGTGGTGCGCGGATCGGTGGGCAACCGCGCCGCCGTGTTCGCACTGGAAACCCTCGGGTTTCCTGTGTGGGCGGTTCCAACCGTGATCCTTCCCTGGCATCCGGGGCATTCGCGAGCCACCCGGATTGTTCCTTCAAGAGAGGATTTCTCGGCGCTGATTGATGATTTGTGCCGGGCGCCCTGGCTTGGCGAAGTCGGCGCGGTGCTCAGCGGCTATCTCGGCGAGGCTGGCCAGGCGGAAGACATCGCCCGGCTGGTGGGCGCAGTGCGGGCGGCCAATCCGGGTGCGCTGTACATGTGCGACCCCGTGATCGGCGATACCGGCGGGCTCTATGTTCCGGAAATTACCGCCAATGCCATTGCGAACAAGCTGATTCCGATCGCCAGCATCGCCACCCCGAATGTGCATGAGCTTGGCTGGTTGTCGGGCGCCGAGGTCAAAGATACGGCATCGATGTTGTCGGCGGCGGAGACGCTGGGGCCGGCCAGGGTGCTGGTCACCTCGGCGATCGCGATGATGGCGGGCAGCACCGGCAACCTGCTGGTCAGCGGCGGTGAGGCCCATATGGCCGAACACCGCAGCATCGCCAATGCGCCAAACGGCCTCGGCGACCTGATGTCGGCGACCTTCCTGGCGCGGCTGCTGGAAGGAATGGCTGAGGAGAAGGCGCTGCAAATGGCTACTGGCGCCGTGTTCGAGATCCTGGCACGAACCGCACGGCGCGGCGCTGACGAGTTGACGCTTGAGACCGATGCGCAGAGTCTGCGCACGCCGATGGCGATGGTCAATATGCGGCGGGTTCATTCCGGGACAAGACGAAAACACCCATAATGATGGCGGCGATGGGGGGCGTGCGGAGCGGTGTATCCAGTATTTTTATCCGTGGATTTGCATATCGCCTAAAGGATGATTGATCTTCGTGCCGCGCGCGTTTATGTGCGTTGCCATGTCGACATTTCCATCCAGGCTTCTTGAAGGCTACAAAACATTCATGAGCGGCCGCTACACGGCCGAAAGAGATCGTTACAGACAATTGGCCGAAACCGGCCAGGAACCACACACGCTGGTCATTGCCTGCTGCGATTCACGCACCGCACCCGAGACCGTTTTCGATTGTGGTCCGGGCGAAATGTTCGTAATCCGCAATGTCTCCAATCTGGTGCCGCCCTACGAGCCGGATGATAATCTTCACGCTACCTCGGCAGCGCTCGAATTTGCAGTGCAGGCACTCAAGATTCGGCAGATCGTCGTGCTCGGCCATGGCCGCTGCGGCGGCATCAAGGCAGCGCTCGATCCCAATGCGGCGCCGCTCTCGCCGGGCGATTTCATCGGCCACTGGGTGAAACTACTGAAGCCAGCGGCGCAACAGATCCAGGACAGCCAGCTGATGACCAGCGGCGAGCGGCAGATCGCGCTGGAGCGTATCTCGATCCGCAACTCGATCTCCAATCTGCGGAGTTTTCCGTGCGTCAAGATCCTTGAAGATCGCGGCAAGATGAAGCTGCACGGCGCCTGGTTCGATATTTCGACCGGTGAACTGTGGGTCATGGACCCCCAAACCGGCGATTTCTACCGGCCCGACCTGCCTCTGGCTTGACAGCAGCCCCCGCACTCCGGTTCCATGGCGGTGGCGCACTTGCCAGCCTGGAAGCGGCGCCTGCGGGAGCCTTCACATGCGTCTGATCCGAACTGTACTTATTGCCGCCACCGTGCTTGTCGCCATCCCGGCGGTTGCCGCGGCGCAAACGACAAGTTCGCTGCTGGAGCGATGGTATACGGCACTGTTCGACGTCAACCGGGTCGCACTCACCGATTTGCTGGCCGATGATGCGAAAATCGAACTTGGGGATCTCGAGGTAACCCAGACCAAAGCGGAATTCGTCGAGGCGCTGGATGAATGGGAAGAGATTGCCGCCACGGCCAATTTTGCCTGGCAACTCGACCCCGAGGCGAGGATCGACGACACCACTGCCACGGCGCTGGTGTGTTACCAGTTCACCGACAATGAATTGCTGATCCGCGAGGCGTTCACCTTCAAGGGCGGCAAGATCATCCACAGCGTACAAACCACGGTGGACGAAAGCTGCGACGAATTCTGACGCTGTTTTTGTGATCAGTCCGGATAACGGATCGGTGATCGCGGCCGGAAAATGGGCTTTTCAGCTCGGCGGAACCAATTGAATGCATGGATCTGCAACAGATTGAATCGACGCATGTGCGGTGTCGTTCAGGCAGATCGGCCTGAACGCGCCATGGACCGGGTCGATCCGGCCCGCGGCAGTTGGCGCGGGCCGTCAGCATCAGACTTTAGCTGAGCTTCAACCGTCGATGTCCGCACCGATCTTGGCAATTGCCTTTTGGTAGACGCTGGCTGCGTTCCAGCCCTCGATCGCCCGGTGGTTGCCCTCTCCCGGCTGATAGCCGCCGCCGCGGCTCCAGCCATGGGCGCGGAGGAAATTCGCGGTCGAGGCCAGTGCGTCGGCAGAGGACGCCAGATCGACGCTGCCGTTGCGGTCGCCATCGACGCCGAAACGGACGACATTTGCGGGCAGGAACTGGGTCTGGCCGATTTCGCCATGGGCGGCGCCCTTGAAGTCGGGGCTCAGCCAGCCCTTCTGTATGAGCTGCAACTGGGCATAGAGCTGTTCGGTGAAAAACGCCGAGCGACGGCAATCATAGGCCAGCGTCGCCACAGCCGACATGGTGTGCTGGTTGCCGGAAAACCGGCCGAAACCTGATTCCATGCCCCAGATCGCGAGCAGCGGACCGGCAGGTACGCCGTATTTCTTCTCGATCGCATCGAACATTCCGGCATTGCGCTTCTTCAGCTTCTTGCCCTGGGAAATGATGGTGTTGGCGCCGCGCTTCTGCATGAACTGGTCGAAAGACAATTTGAAGCTGCGCTGATTGCGGTCCAGCGAAATCGTCTTGGTGGCATAACGGACGTTGGCGAAAGCCCTGTCGAGCGTGCGCTCGGAGATGCCTGCCCGGGCCGCTTCCTTCTTGAACTGGGTGATCCAAGCGGGAAAGCCCTTGGAGTTGTTGCCGCATTGTGCGGCAATCGCCGGTGTGGCGAAGCCTATCATAACCAGCGCGGCAATGCCCGCTGCGGTCAGTTTTCCACCCGTGTCGTTCATGCATCATCACCCTTGTGTCGTGAAACTTGGCCGGGGCGAAGCTTGCCAGCGTTTCGCTGAAAAGTCACGACCCGCCAATTCCGTGGCTCAATAAAAAGGCCCGCCGATGGGGTGCACCGGCGGGCCATCAAATGGCTCGATTGCATTCAGGCAGCCAGCCGCGGCTTGATCAGCCGCCGGTTGACCAGCAGTTCGGCGATCTGAATGGTGTTGAGAGCGGCACCCTTGCGCAGATTGTCAGAGACGACCCAGATGTTGAGGCCGTTTTCGACAGTTGCGTCCTCGCGGATGCGCGAGATGAAGGTGGCGTCTTCGCCAGCACATTCATAGGGCGTGATGTAGCCACCGTCCTCGTGCTTGTCGATGACCTGGCAGCCGGGTGCGTCGCGCAGGATGTCACGGGCTTCCTCGGCAGAAATCTCGTTTTCAAACTCGATATTGACCGATTCCGAATGGCCGATGAACACCGGCACGCGCACGGCGGTGCAGGTGACCTTGATCTTCGGATCCAGCATCTTCTTGGTTTCGGCCAGCACCTTCCATTCTTCCTTGGTGTAGCCGTCTTCCATGAAGTCATCGATATGCGGAATGACGTTGAAGGCGATGCGCTTGGTGAATTTGTGGGTCGAGATCGAATCTGCGACAAACACGGCGCGGGTCTGGTTGAACAGCTCGTCCATGCCGTCCTTGCCGGCGCCGGAAACCGACTGGTAGGTCGAGATCACCAGGCGTTTGATCTTGGCGTGATCATGCAGCGGCTTGAGCGCGACGACCAGCTGTGCCGTCGAGCAATTCGGGTTGGCGATGATGTTGCGCTTGGTATAGCCGGTGATCGCATCCGGATTGACTTCAGGCACGATCAACGGCACGTCGGCGTCGTAGCGCCAGGCCGAGGAATTATCGATGACGATGCAGCCTTGGGCGGCGATCTTGGGCGACCATTTCTTGCTGATCGTGCCACCGGCAGACATCAGGCAGAGATCGGTGCCGGTAAAATCATAATTTTCGAGATTCTTGACCTTCAGGGTCTTGTCGCCGAAGGAAACTTCGGTGCCCACCGAGCGGCTCGAGGCAAGGGCTACGACTTCGCTGACAGGGAAGGCGCGCTCTGACAAAATGTTGAGCATTTCGCGGCCGACATTGCCCGTCGCACCGACAATTGCGATTTTGAAACCCATGGTTTCCGTGCTCCTCTCTCCCCTTGTTAGCGGTCAAGCGCCACTCTTCCCGCCCCGGGGAGAGTGAGGGGGGCGGAACGGGTCAGATCGCGGTCTTGGTTTTGATCGTGGTGCGCATGGTGGGCGTGTTTTGATGGAAGTGCGCTGAAATGTCAATTCGTTCCGTGCGGTCGCCGGCTAACAACGTTTTGGCCCGGTTCGCACCGGTTGCCGCGCTTCTGCTGTGCAGCAAGACAGGCGATATCCCGGGCTTCCTTTTTCAGACAGAATGCGAATATTGCTGCAAGGCCTCACAACATTGGGCCAAGGGGATGTTTCATGACCGATTTTCTGTTGCTTGCATTTGTGTTTCTTGTCGCGGGCGTTTTCGCTGTGCCGATTGCCACGCGGCTGGGACTTGGCTCGGTGCTTGGCTACCTGATCGCCGGTATTGCAATTTCGCCGGTGCTGGCGCTGCTCGATGTCGACGTGCTGTCGATTCAGCATTTTGCCGAGTTCGGCGTGGTGATGATGCTGTTTCTGGTCGGCCTCGAACTGGAGCCGAAAATGCTCTGGCAGATGCGGACGCGGTTGATCGGGCTTGGCGGCGCGCAGGTAGCGGGCAGCACGCTTCTGGTGATGATGGTGGCGATGGCGCTGGGCCAATCCTGGACGGTGAGCCTGGCGATCGGGCTGGTGCTGTCGCTCTCGTCGACGGCGATCGTGCTGCAGTCGCTCAATGAAAAGGGACTGTTGAAAAGCGATGGCGGGCAATCGAGTTTCTCGGTGCTGTTGTTCCAGGACATTGCCGTGATTCCAATGCTGGCGCTGATCCCGTTGTTGGCGCTGCCGGAATTGCTCGAAGCCCATCACGCTGCCAGTGCCGCGCAGGGATCCGGCGGCGGCGATCATGGCGCGACGATGAGCCTGGTGGCCGGGCTCAATGGCTGGCAAACCACGCTGGTCACCCTGGCCGCGGTGGCCGCTGTGGTGTTGATCGGCAGTCGGCTGACGCGGCCCCTGTTTCGCTTCATCGCAACCTCGCAATTGCGCGAGCTTTTCACCGCCACGGCCTTGCTGATGGTAATCGGCATCGCCTTGCTGATGTCGCTGGTCGGTCTGTCGCCGGCGCTCGGCACCTTTCTTGCCGGTGTGGTGCTGGCCAACAGCGAATACCGCCACGAACTGGAATCCGATATCGGCCCGTTCAAGGGGCTATTGCTCGGTCTGTTTTTCATGAGTGTCGGCGCCGGCATCAATTTCGCGCTGTTGGCCGACAATCCGGGGCTGATCGTCGCCCTGACCCTGGCGCTGATCGCCATAAAGGCCGGCGTGCTCTATGTGCTGGCGCTGGTCTTCAAGCTGCGTGGCGGCGATCGCTGGCTGTTTGCATTGGGATTGGCGCAGGCCGGTGAGTTCGGCTTCGTGTTGTTGTCGTTTACGGTGGCAAATTCGGTGATCCCGGCTGAGATCGCCGATCAGCTGCTGTTGGTGGTGGCGCTGTCGATGGTACTGACGCCGGGGCTTTTCATACTCTATGACCGGGTTATCGCGCCACGGTTTGTCGAGGCAGACGGGCGGCAAACCGACCAGATCGACGAGCAAAACCACATCATCATAGCTGGCCATGGCCGCATGGGCGGGCTGATCCAGCGGATGCTGTCGGCAGCCGGTTACGGCTCGACGGTGATTGATTTCAATTCCAAACGCATCGACATGATGGGCCGTTTCGGGTTGAAATCCTATTATGGCGACGCCACCCGACCCGAACTTCTGCATGCGGCCGGCATCTCTGAGGCCAAGCTGATCGTTATCGCCATCGATGATCGTGAGCAGATTACCGAATTGACCAGATATCTGCAGCATACCCATCCGGGCGTGCATGTGCTGGCGCGCGCGGTTGACCGTGACCATGTCTATGATCTCTGGGCCGCCGGCTGCCGCGATATCGTCCGCGAGACCTATGACAGCTCGATCCGGATGGGCCGATCCGCGTTTGAGGCGTTGGGGATTTCCACGCCCCATGCTCACGCCATGGCCGACGCCTTCGACCGCATGGACCGGAAATCGATGCTTGAGGTGGCGAGCGTCTACGATCCGAAACTGACGCTGGCTGAGAACGAGCCCTATATCCAGAAGGTGCGCGAGATGATGGGGCCCTGGCGCGCCGAACTGGCCCGGCAGATGGAAGAAATCCGCCGTTCAGACACAACCTGACCAGCCAGCGGGGTTCAACAAAAACCCGGCCGAGCGTGGAGCCGGGCCGGGTTGGATTTGCCGTTATAAATGGTGATGCTTATCCTGCGTAAGCGGCGACGATGGCGTCGCCCATTTCGGCAGTGGTCACCTTGGTGCAGCCATCCGACATGATATCGCCGGTGCGCAGGCCGTTTCCAAGCACGGTGGCAATGGCTGCATCCAGCCGCTCGGCTTCAGCTACCATGTCGAAGGAATAGCGCAGGCACATGGCAAAGGAGGCGATCATGGCGATCGGGTTGGCGATGCCCTGGCCGGCGATATCGGGTGCCGAGCCGTGCACCGGCTCGTAGAGCGCCTTGCGCTTGCCGGTCTTGGGATCGGGTGCGCCGAGCGAGGCGGAGGGCAGCATGCCGAGTGAGCCGGTCAGCATGGCGGCGACGTCTGAGAGCATATCGCCAAACAGATTGTCGGTGACGATGACGTCGAACTGCTTGGGCCAGCGCACCAGCTGCATGCCGCCGGCATCGGCCAGCATGTGGCTCAGCTTGACGTCGGAGAAACGTGCCTTGTGGGTGGCGGTCACCACCTCGTTCCAGAGCACGCCGGATTTCATGACGTTGCGCTTTTCCATCGAACAGACTTCGTTCCTGCGGGTGCGCGCCAGCTCGAAGGCGACGGCTGAAATGCGTTCGATTTCGTAGGTGTCATAGACCTGGGTGTCTATGCCGCGCTTCTGACCGTTGCCGAGATCGATGATTTCCTTGGGTTCGCCGAAATAGACGCCGCCGGTGAGTTCGCGGACGATCAGGATATCGAGGCCTTCGACAACTTCGGGCTTGAGCGAAGACGAGGCGGCAAGCGCCGGGTAGCAGATTGCCGGACGCAGGTTGGCGAACAGCTCCATGTCCTTGCGCAGCCGCAAAAGACCTGCCTCGGGACGCACTTCATACGGCACAGGATCCCATTTCGGACCGCCAACCGCGCCGAACAATACGGCGTCGGCGGCCATCGCCTTTTCCATGTCCGCGTCGGAAATTGCCTGGCCGCAGGCGTCATAGGCGCATCCGCCGACCAGTCCCTCGTCGGTGACGAAATCCGTTCCGTGCTTGTCATTGAGATGGGCGATGACTTTCCGGACTTCGGCCATGGCTTCCGGGCCGATGCCGTCGCCAGGAAGCAGAAAGAGAGAACGAGACGTCATGGATCATGCCTTTCAAAAGTAAAAATCGCAGCTTTCGGGTGAGCATTAACGCCGGCCCGGCGATTTTTCAACCAACCGGTGGGTGACGGTATCAAACCCGCTTCAGTGCCACGACAGCATTGGTGCCGCCGAAGGCGAAGGCATTGGATATGGTGATATCGACAGTTTTTTCCCGGGCTTCGTTCGGAGTGACATCGAGGTCGCACAGCGGATCGGGACTTGTGAAATTGATGGTCGGTGGAATGACGCCTTCGCGGATGGCGTTGACGCAGGCGATCATCTCGATGGCGCTCGAAGCGCCCAGGCAATGGCCGTGCATGGATTTGGTCGAGGACACAGACACATTATCGGCGGCGGACCCGAAAACCTGGCGGATGGCGCGGGTCTCGGTCTGGTCATTGGCCTGCGTGGCGGTGCCATGGGCGTTGATGTAGTCGACCTGGTCGGCTGAAATTCCGGCGTCGGCAAGGCAATTACGCATTGCCGCAGCCGGGCCTTCGACGGTGGGGTTGACGATATCGGAGGCGTCACCGGAGAGACCGACGCCGATAATCTCGGCCAGAATATTGGCGCCGCGAGCAATTGCGTGCTCATAGGACTCAAGCACCGCAATGGCGGCGCCGTCGCCCAGCACCAGTCCGTCGCGGTCGGCGGAAAACGGCCGGCAGGCCTGGCGGGCGAGCACGCGCAGCGATTCCCAGGCTTTGAGCGGACCGTAGACCAGCGACAATTCGGCGCCACCGGCAAGCATCACGTCGGCGCGGCCAAGGCGGATCTGGTCGACGGCTGAAATGAAGGCGTGGTTGCCCGACGCACAGGCCGAGGTGACACCGAAGACCGGGCCTTTAAGCCCCAGATCGATGGACACATGACCAGCGGGCGCCCCGGGCATGACCCGCGGCACGGTGAAAAGATGCGGGCGTTTCTTGCCCTCGACAAACACATCGACATAGCTCTGGTCGACAGCATCGGTGCCGAAAATGCCGACGCCGACAACCGCGCCGGCCCGCAACTGGTCGAAATCGCCCGAGGTCAGGCCCGATTGCGCCATCGCCTCACGGGCGGCGATCACCGCGATTCGGCTGATGGCGCTCATGGTCACGCGCTGGCGCTTGTCGATGCCGTCGTCTTCGGGATAACCGGTGAGACCGCAGCCAATGCCGATCTTGAGGTCGCGGGTGACGATCGAAAGTGGGCTGCAGCCGTCGCGGCCTTCCTTCATGCCGGCCCAGATGTCACTCGCATTGCCACCCAGTGCACAGATTCCGCCGAGGCCGGTTACAACGACACGCTGCCGGGCCATCCTAAGTCCGCGCCGCGACGAGTTTTTCCACCACGGCGATGATATCGCCGACTGTCTTGAGAGATTGCCAGGCCTCGGCCGTGTTGAGATCTATCTCGATATTGTTCTCGTCCTCGATATCCATGACGATCTCGGTCAGAGCCAGCGAATCGACCTCAAGATCGGCCAATTCGGTCTCGCGCGTGATCTCGCTTGCCTCCATCTCGCTGGCAGCTGCAATCAGGGCAATGGTCGAGGTTTCAATATCGGTCGACATGGAGGCTTCCTTCAACTCTCGTCTAAGCGCAAAATCGCCTGTTTGGTCCGGTCGGAAATTTGCATAAGACCCGACTAGAGCCAGGGGCGGGTCTCTGCCGCCTGGGTTTCATAGCTATCGATTGCGCTGGCCTTCTCGAGAGTCAATGCAATATCGTCGAGACCGTTGAGCAGGCAGTGCTTCCTGAAGGGGTCAACGTCGAAGGAAATAACTCCGCCGTCGGGACCGCTGATTTTCTGGGTTTCCAGGTCAATCGACACGGTAGCGTTGGCGCCGCGGCGGGCGTCATCCATCAGCTTGTCGAGATTTTCCTGGCTGACGACGATCGGCAGGATGCCGTTCTTGAAGCAATTATTGTAGAAAATATCGGCGAAGCTGGTCGAAATCACGCAGCGAATACCGAAATCGAGAAGCGCCCAGGGGGCATGTTCGCGCGAGGAACCGCAGCCGAAATTGTCGCCCGCGATCAGGATCGAGGCATTGCGCCAGGCCGGCTGGTTGAGCACGAATTCAGGGATTTCCGAACCATCTTCATTGTAGCGGGCTTCGGCGAAAAGACCCTTGCCCAGACCGGTGCGCTTGATGGTCTTGAGATAATCCTTGGGGATGATCATGTCGGTGTCGACATTGACAACCGGAAGGGGTGCTGCAACGCCGGTGAGACGGTCGAATTTTTCCATGACGTGAATATCCTGTCTGTGTATGCCGGAGCATTTAACAAACATGGAACGGAAAAAGAAGAGCCAGCCGGTTAGTTCGCCCGATTTAGGCCTGCAAACCGCATTTCTTACATGTCTATGATGGTGCCGCGACCGTCATCCCAGACACGGAACTGGTTCTGTGAGGCCCGATGATCGGGCTTTGCTGTGGCGGATCTTGCCATGGCTGGTTGCAGGCGGCCCGTCAGCCGACCGGCAAATACGGCGCCGGCGGCGACAACACCGAGAACCAGCGCCAGGGCGATGCCGGCGATGGCCGCGACCATCAAACCCAAACCTGCGACTATTGCGATGAGTGTTCTCATGACTTCGTTTCCTTGATTACCTCTGTCAATCTGGGGATTGGCAGCGGCTTGTTCAATGGCTGGTGGCTGATGTGGCCAGCGGCAAAGTCACTTGCAAGCCGGTGCCGGCGGAGGCAATAGATGGACGATGAGCCAGATATCCCATTCCCGCCCGGTCCGGCCGCGGCGCTCCGTTCTCTACCTGCCTGCGGGCAATGCTCGTGCGCAGGACAAGCTCGCCGGACTTGATTGCGACAGCGTGATCTTTGACCTCGAAGATTCAGTGGCGCCCGGTGCCAAGCGGGAAGCGCGCGAGGCGTTGCGGAGCTTTTTTGGTGATGGCCGCGCCGCAGCACTGCCAGCCGGCATGGAAACCGTGATCCGGATCAATGCGCTATCCTCGCCCTGGGGCACGGAGGATCTGCTTGCGGCGCGCGGCTGCAAGCCCGATGCAATCCTGATTCCCAAGGTCGATGCGCCCGAAGACATCATTGCCGTCGAGGACGCGCTCGATCAGACCGATGCGCCGGCGAATCTGAGGATCTGGGCGATGATCGAGACGCCACGCGGGGTAATGAATGCCGGACAGATCGCCCGGCTCGCGCGCACCGATGGTGCCCGGCTCGATTGTTTCATTACCGGCACCAATGATCTGATCAAGGAAACCGGCATCAGCGCCCTGCCGGGCCGGCCGTGGCTGGCGACCTGGCTGATGCAGATCGTGCTCGCGGGGCGGGCATACGGGCTTGATGTGCTGGATGGCGTTTACAATGATTTCAAGAATCAGGCCGGGCTGGCAACCGAATGTGGCGAGGGCCGGGCGATGGGATTTGACGGCAAGACGCTGATTCATCCCGCGCAAATCGGCCCCGCCAACGAGATTTTCGGAATCGAACCGGCGGAACTTGCCAATGCCGAGGCCATCGTTGCCGCCTTCGCCGAGGCGGACAACCGCGACCGTGGAGTGATCAGTCTTGACGGTCGCATGGTCGAACGGCTGCATTTGCACATGGCCGAACGGCTGATCGAAAAAGCCAGGCGCATTGATGCGCGGAATTCAGGAGACAAGACGACATGAAGCTTTACCGATTTCTGACTGGACCCGATGACAACGCGTTCTGCCACAAGGTCAGCCTGGCACTGTCCAAGGGCTGGGAGCTGCATGGCTCCCCGAGCCTGGCCTTCAATGCCGAGACCGGGCTGATGCAGTGCGGGCAGGCGGTGACCAAGCTGGTCGAGGGTGTGGACTATGATCCCGAGATGAAGCTCGGCCAGCAATGAGCCCAACCGCACTTGCCTTCGATGAAGCGATAACGCCGGAGCTGGTGTCGTTGCGCCGGCAGTTGCACCAGGCGCCGGAGGTTTCGGGCGAAGAAGCGGAGACCGCCGCGCGAATCAGTGCCTATGTCGGGTCGTTGAAGCCTGACACTCTGCTCACCGCGCTTGGCGGCCATGGCGTGGCGGCCGTGTTTGACAGTGGTGCGCCCGGCCCTTCGGTGCTGTTTCGCTGCGAACTCGACGGTCTACCGATTCACGATATCGGCGATGTCGACTGGCGGTCGTGTACCGCAGGCAAGGGCCATCTTTGCGGCCATGACGGGCATATGGCGATCATTGCCGGGCTTGCCGGGGCGATGGCAGCACGGCGGCCGGTGCGGGGCCGGGTGATCGTGCTGTTCCAGCCGGCCGAGGAAACCGGTGCCGGCGCGGCTGCGGTGATCGCCGATCCGGCCTTCAAGACGATAGAGCCCGATTATGCCTTTGCGCTGCATAACCTGCCCGGTGTGCCGCTTGGGGCCGTGGGGATTCGCGCAGGCGCTTTCAATTTTGCCTCGGAAGGATTGTCGATCCGGCTTGAAGGCAAGACAGCGCATGCCTCGCAGCCCGAGGCGGGATTAAGCCCGGCTGCGGCAATGTGCGAGTTGATCGCCGGGTTACCTGCCTTGCCGGCGCGGATCGGCATGGCGCCGGAGGATGCGCTGGTTACGCTGGTGCATGCGCGACTGGGAGAGGCTGCCTTTGGCATTGCGCCGGGTGAGGCTGATGTCTGGGCGACGCTGCGGAGTGTCAACAATGATTTGCAGGAGCGGCTGATGGCATCGGCTCGCGCGTTGGCGGCGGAAGTGGCGGCCAGGCACGGGCTGGAACTGGCACTTGCAACCCGGGACGGCTTTCATGCCTGCCATAATGACGCAGAGGCGACGGCGCTGGTCGAGCGCGCCTTCACTGCCGAAAGAGTAGCTGTGCATCGGGTGGATGCGCCGTTCCGCTGGTCCGAGGATTTTGGTCTGTTCGGGTCGGTCACCAAATCGGCGCTGTTTGTGCTTGGCGCGGGCGTTGATCATCCGCGGTTGCACAATCCCGACTATGATTTTCCCGATGTGCTGATCGGGCAAGGGGTGCGGCTGTTTGAGCGGGTGGCGCGCGATCTCTGCGGCTGAGCTATGCCAGCGCCGGTTCTAGCTGACGCCGGCCTCGATACGTTCCATGTCATCGTCAGACAGACCGAAATGATGGCCTATCTCGTGAATCAGCACATGGCTGATGATGTCACCCAGAGTTTCCTCGTTTTCGGCCCAATAGTCTAAAATCGGCCGGCGGTAGAGCATGATACGGTTGTTGAGATCGCCGGTTTCGATTGAGAAGCGTTCCGACAGGCCACGGCCCTCGAACAGTCCGAGCAGGTCGAATGGAGTTTCCAGGCCCATGTCCTCGAAAATCTCGTCGTCGGGAAAATCGGCCACCACAATCGCCAGATCTCCGGAGAGATCGCGGAAAGGGCCGGGCAGCCGGGCATAGGCGTCGAGCGCAAGTGATTCGAAAATCGCCAGACTCGGCGCATGCCGGTCCTGCCAATCACCTGTTTGATCTATCCGCGCCATGGTTCATCCGCCATTCGTGCATGGCCGATATCGACCGCATCCCGCCTCATATAAGAAAAATTGCGCTGCTTTCGAGGGGGCATTTTGCGGGAGCGGACAAGCATAGCGCCCGACCTTGCATAAAAGCCCCGGTACAAAGGCTTTTTGCGCTACTCCCTTGAGGAGAAGGCCTTCACATTGATCATCTGAAGGGAAACTGGAGCGGGTGAGGCGATTCGAACGCCCGACCCCAACCTTGGCAAGGTTGTGCTCTACCCCTGAGCTACACCCGCTTGACCGTATTGTCCGTGGGTAACCGGACCGGCTGTCCAGGCTGTTTCGGCCGGACCGGCGCTATATGGCGCAACCTGCTTTCAATTGCAACAGGGAAATTTCACTGTCGGCCAGCGAATTTTGATTATGTCTCACCGACACGGCTCGCTGGTGCGGATTGCGACCGGTTTACAGCCCGTTCAGCCCAGCCTGTAGATTGCCCGTCGTCTCGGGAACGGCGGCGGCGGGCATTGCACACCCTGGTTTGGTTGCCTATCAAGAAGGCAGTAAGGCTCGCGGGGTGAGCTGCGTTCGTAACGCACGCCCGGTCCAGTGTGCCTCGTCAGTTTGCAATGATGGTGATGTGATGCCGAAGACCCCGAAAGACCTGTTTGACTGTCTCGATGCGCTTGGCATTGCCCATAGCACTGTCGAGCACCCTCCGGTTTTTACCGTTGCCGAATCACAGGGCCTGCGCGACCAGATCGCTGGCGGGCATACCAAGAACCTGTTTCTGAAGGACAAGAAAGGCACCTATTTTCTGGTGACGATGGAAGAGAACGCCGTGGTTAATCTCAAGTCCATCCACACGCTGATCGGCGCCAGTGGACGGGTTTCGTTCGGAAAACCCGAAGCGCTGATGGAAAAACTCGGTGTCGCACCGGGATCGGTCAGCATTTTCTGCGCGCTCAATGATGACGCCCACGATGTGACAATCGTTATTGACGCGCCGCTTCTGGAGCATGACATTATCAACGCGCACCCGCTGAGCAACGACGCGACCACCTCGATTAACCGCGAAGAACTGATGCGCTTTCTCGCCCACACCGGGCATGAACCAATGATCTTGAAAGTCTCGACCTAAAACACGACCTCTTGACCACGACATCCTTTTTGCAGCCACGGAACCAGACCCATGAGCGACTTTGACAATCCTTACGCCCCGGCCTCCGGCGGCCAGATGAGCGGCACGGTGACGTTTGGCGACAACGCCGCATCGGCTGCGACCCCAAATACGGCCCTTGGCGGTGCGGCATCCGGTGAGCTGATCAAGGAAACCACCACCGCCGAATTTACCGCCGACGTGATCAATGCCTCGCAGGAAGTGACCGTGCTGGTCGATTTCTGGGCGCCTTGGTGCGGCCCGTGCAAGCAGCTAACCCCGATCATCGAAAAGGCTGTGCGCGAAGCAAATGGCCGGGTGCGTCTGGTCAAGCTGAATATCGATGATCACCCGGCGATTCCGGGGCAGATGGGGATTCAGTCGATTCCTGCCGTTGTGGCGTTTTCAGGCGGCAAGCCGGTGGATGGTTTCATGGGTGCAATTCCTGAAAGCCAGATCCACGAATTTATCGACAAGGTGGCGGGCCCATCGGCTGAGGCGGCCGCAAAGGAACAACTCGAGCATGTGCTGACGCAGTCGCGTGAGGTGCTGGCCGCGGGCGATCTGAAGGGCGCCGCGCAAGGCTTTGCGGCGATCATGCAGACCGATCAGACCCATGCCGGCGCAGCAGCAGGGATGGCGGCCTGCATGCTGGAAATGGGCGATCTGGATCGAGCCGCGCAGATGCTGGAGATCGTTGACGAGGAAGGCCGCAAGGATCTTGAGGTGGCAGCCGTCATCAAACGGTTGGAAATGGCCCGCGAAGTGGCGGAACTCGGCGATCCGGCGGAGTTCGAGGCGCGGCTGGCCAGCAATCCCGACGATCACGACACACGCATCCAGATGGCCAAGATCCTCAACGCCAAGGGCGACCGCGACGCTGCGGCAAATGAATTGTTCACGATCATGCGCAGGGACCGCGCCTGGCAGGACGAGGCGGCGCGGAAGGCCTTGCTGGAGTTTTTCGAAGCCTGGGGGCCGAGCGACGCGGCGACACTGTCAGCGCGGCGGCAGCTGTCATCGCTGCTGTTCTCGTAACGGGCGCATTTTCGAATCAACCCTTGAGATTCGGCCGCCTCGCTCCACATTGGGAGTAGTATAGACAGTAAGGCGAACAGGCATGCAGGTTGGCAATAAATCCTATCGGACGGCTGCGGACGTTCCCAGGCAAGTGCCGGTTTTTCCGCTGTCGGGCGCCTTGTTGTTGCCCGGCGCGCAATTGCCGCTGAACATATTCGAACCGCGTTATCTGTCGATGTTTGACGATGCGCTGAACGGCGACCGGGTGATTGGCCTCATTCAGCCGGCGTTGGAAGGCAATACGACTGCTGAACTGCCGGTCGCGGATCTGTGCCGGATAGGTTGCCTGGGCCGGATTACCTCGTTTGGCGAGACCGGCGACGGTCGTTATGTGATTTCTCTCGGCGGCATATGCCGTTTCCGGGTGCTTAAAGAATTAGATGCGGGCCGCAAACCCTATCGGAGCTGCGAGATATCGCCGTTCATGGGCGATCTCGATCCAAGCGACGATGCCACATCTGTGGACCGCAAGGCCCTGCTCGACAGTTTCAGGGCCTATCTCGACGCCAATAATCTCGAGGCTGACTGGAACTCGGTGGAGCGGGCCAGCACCGCGTCGCTGGTCAATTCGTTGTCGATGATGTCGCCCTATGGCCCGGCTGAAAAGCAGGCGCTGTTGGAGGCGGACGATCTCAAGACCCGGGCGGAGACACTGGTCGCCATCACCGAGATTGCGCTGGCGCGCGATTCCGATGATTATGAACGTGTGCTGCAATAGCCGATTGAGATCAGTATGGCAGAAAACAACCAAACAGCCAGAAACGTCCGGACAGCTGGGGCGGTTGACGTGAAGATGCTGGAACTGCTGGTTTGCCCACTGACCTATGGCTCGCTGAGCTATGACTCTGACACCAGTGAGTTGATTTCAAAACGCGCCAATCTGGCCTATCCGGTGCGCGACGGCATCCCGATCATGCTGGTTTCCGAGGCACGGCAACTTCCCGAAAACAATTGAAATAGCGCGGTCGTTGCGCGGATCTGGTGCCAGGTGATGGCCTGAGCCGGGATTGGCAGGTTTGATCGCGTGCTTTATAAGTTATCTGACCAAATAATTCAGGTGACACAGAATGGCCAGGAAAGGCGATCGAAAACGGGAAGCCATTGTCGCTGCGGCGGCGCGGCTATTCTGGGTGCACGGCTTTTCCGCCACCAGCATTGCCGACATCGCCCGCCAGGCGGAAGTGCCGCAAGGCAACATGTTCTACTATTTCCGCAGCAAGGCCGATCTGGCGCTGGCGGTGGCGGATGTGTTTGTCGAGGAAACCCAGTCGCTGATTTTCGAAGCTGAAGCGGCGGCACCCGATCCGCGCCAGAGAATCCTGTTTCTGTTGCAGCGGCTTGGGCAATCCAACCGCAGTCGGGTCGAGAATGGATGCCCGATCAGTTCGGCGGTTCGGGATTTCCGGCTTGCCGCTCCCGAGGCATCGGCACGGGCCGCCCAGAGTTTTGAACTGCTGGTCAGCTTCATCGCCCGCGAACTTCAAAAAACCGGGCCACGCCCGTCCATCGCCATGGCCCGCGCCCGCTCGGTGGTGGTGGAGTGGCAGGGCGGAATCGCGCTTGCCCACGCTTTCAACGACATGACGGTGCTGGCCGAAAGCCTGCGCCGGGCCGAGCAGAACCTGCGGATTACATCGTAGGCTAATGGGTCGGAACGTTTCGGTACCGCTTTGTTAAGGCCTCAGGCGTCTGGTTAGATGGTTTCGCCGCGCAGCAACTTTGGGCCCGAGGCATCGGGAATGCCGGCGGCCTGATCGATGAAATAGCGTTTCATGGCCGGCATCCGGTCGACCAGGCTGAGCCCGAAATCACGGACTAGCCGCAATGGCGTGATGTCGTTGGAAAACATCCGGGTGAGCAGATCGCTGGTAACGCCCATCCGCACCGTGTCGAATCGGCGCCAGCTCTGGTATCGCTCCAGCACCGCCAGCGAGCCGATATCGAGACCGAGGCGGTTGGCCTCGACAACGGTTTCGGCCAGAGCGGCGACATCGCGGAAGCCGAGATTGAGCCCCTGTCCGGCAATCGGGTGAATGCCGTGGGCAGCGTCACCGGCCAGCGCAAAGCGGGGCTTGATGAAATCCCGTGCCAGCGTCAGGCCGAGCGGGAAGGCGCGACGGCCGCCCTCGATGCCGAGTGCGCCGAGATGATGGCCAAAACGGCGCTCGAGCTCGGCCTCGAAGACGAAATCGTCTTCCTTGACCAGCCGTTCGGCGTCGGCGGTGCGCTCGGTCCAGACTAGCGATGATCGGTTGCCGGTGAGCGGCAGGATCGCAAATGGCCCCGATGGCAGAAAATGCTCTTCGGCGCGGCCATTGTGCGGGCGTTCATGGGTGACGGTGGCGACGATGCCGGACTGGCCGTAATCCCAGCGTTGGGTCTTGATGCCGGCCATGTCGCGCAATCCGGAGTTGACGCCGTCGGCGGCAACCACCAGCCTGGCCGTGAACCGGCGTCCGTCGGCAGTCTCGACTTCGGCTTCGTGTTCGCGCAGGTCAAGATCGGTGGCGGCTGCGGCCTGATGGATCGCCACGCCGATCTCGGCGGCCTTTTCGCGCAGGGCTGCGACCATGGTGACATTGGGAACCATGTGGGCAAAGGGTTCGCCATCCTCGATGGTGCCACCGAAGGTCAGGAATACCGGGCGCACGGGATCGGAGGTACGCGAATCGGTCACCACCATGTCGTTGATGGCCTGGGCCTGGGGTTCGATCGCCTGCCAGACGCCAAGCGTGGACAGCAATTTGCGCGCACCGGCAGCGACGGCCGAGGCGCGCTGGTCCTTGCGCCAGACTTCCGGCGGGGCGGCGTCGATCACTGCAATTTGCAAGGAGGGTGCTGCAGTTTTCAGCGCCACGGCCGCCGACAGGCCGACATAGCCGCCACCACACACCAGGATATCCAGGGTCTTTGTCGTCATCGCATCATTCCTTCAAGCCGGGCCACGATCCAGGCGGCGGGGCGTCACGCCGGACTTTGCAGCGGCCTTCTGACACCGTATACCCCATTGCAGTCGTTCAGCCCACTCTTCGCGAAAGTATCAAAATGTCGCGCACCACGCCCACAGCCATGACCCAACTGGTGGCCAGTCTCGATCTCGAACCACTTGAGCAGGACCTGTTTCGCGGCACAAGCCCGCAGGTGGGCTGGCAGCGGGTGTTTGGCGGCCAGGTGATCGGCCAGGCGCTGGTAGCGGCGCAACGCACGGTACCGCAAGATCGGCCGGTGCATTCGCTGCACGGCTATTTCATGCGACCGGGCGATCCGGCTGCGCCGATCATCTACACGGTCGACCGGATGCGTGACGGGCTGAGCTTTGCCACACGGCAGGTGATGGCTATCCAGCATGGCAAGGCGATCTTTTCGCTCTCCGCTTCGTTTCAGAAGGAAGAGGAAGGCCTTGAGTACCAGGCGCCAATCCCCAAGGTGACGCCGCCCGAGGAACTGCCGGGCAAGGAAGAGATGAGCGCGGCTTTCCTGGCCGGCGCGCCGGATCATATCCGCAGCTATTGGGAGCGCGAGCGGCCGATCGAAGTCAGGCCGCTGTCGATTGAACATTACATCTCCGACCACAAGCTGGAGGCCGAACAGAAGGTCTGGGTACGGGTCACGGGCCCGGTTCCCGACGATCACATCATCCAGGCGGCGATCCTGGCTTACCTGTCCGACATGACGCTGCTCGATACGGCCCTGTTCGCCCATGGCCGGTCGGTGTTTGATCGCAATCTGCAGGTGGCGAGCCTTGACCATGCGATGTGGTTTCACCGCCCTTCCAAGCTCGACGACTGGCTGCTCTACAGCATGGATTCGCCCAATACCAATGGTGGACGCGGCTTTACCCGCGGCAGTCTGTATCAGCGTGATGGGAAGTTGATTGCTTCGGTGGCGCAAGAGGGTCTGATCCGCGATCGATCGTAGCCTAATATTTAGGCGATGATGAAATATTCATCATAATCTAGTATACTGCAATGCAGCAAAATCTGTGACAGAATTTTTGCATTCTCTTATTGTGTGCAATTTCAATAATTTAGACAAATAATTTCGAACTGGCACGGCGCTTGATTGTCTTCTCTCGAGCGGGGTGCGCTGGCGTTTGTCGACGACCCTATTCTCCGATGCGGTGCAAGCCGTGACAACAAGGATGGGAAACCAGATGAAAATTGTGATGGCCATCATCAAGCCGTTCAAGCTGGACGAGGTGCGCGAGGCGCTGACCTCGCTCGGCATTCAGGGCCTGACTGTGAGCGAAGTGAAAGGCTACGGCAGGCAAAAGGGGCACACCGAAATCTATCGCGGCACCGAATACGCCGTGAGCTTTCTGCCCAAATTGAAGATCGAGATCGCGGTGGCCACCGACCTGGTGGATCCGGCTGTCGAGGCGATCGCCGCGGCGGCCAAGACCGGCCAGATCGGCGACGGCAAGATCTTCGTCTTTTCAATCGATCAGGCGCTGCGCATCCGCACCGGCGAAACCGACGCGGAAGCGTTGTAAGGTTCAAGGAGACACCCATGACAGTTCAGATGTCACTCAAGTCCGGCATGATCGCCGGCCTGACCGCAGCCGGCGCGCTGGCAGCCTTCACCTTCCCGGCGCTCGCGCAGGAAGCAACCGAAACCGCGGCCGCTGCCGTTGCTGCACCCGAGTTCGCAACGGCCAAGGAAACCGCCTTCATCTTCAATACGCTGCTGTTCCTGATCGGCGGGTTCCTCGTGATGTGGATGGCGGCGGGTTTTGCCATGCTCGAGGCCGGCCTGGTGCGTTCCAAGAACGTCTCCATGCAGTGCCTGAAAAACATCGCGCTCTATTCGATTGCAGGCCTGATGTTCTGGGTCATCGGCTATTCACTGATGTACACCAACGTCAATGGTGGCTATTTCGGCACGCCGCTGCCCTATAGCTGGCCCGATGCCGGCACCGCCAACGAAGGCGATTATTCGGTAGCTTCCGACTGGTTCTTCCAGATGGTGTTCTGCGCCACCACGGCGTCGATCGTTTCGGGCACGCTGGCCGAGCGGATCAAGCTGTGGCCGTTCCTGATCTTCACAGCCATCCTGACGGGCGTGCTTTATCCGATCACCGGTTCCTGGCAGTGGGGTGCCGGCTGGCTCAAGGTCGCAGGCTTCTCCGATTTTGCCGGCTCGACACTGGTTCACTCGGTCGGTGGCTGGGCCGCACTCGCGGGCGCCCTGATCCTCGGCGCACGCAAGGGAAAGTATGGTGCTGATGGCAAGGTCACCCCGATTCCGGGTTCGTCGATGGCGCTTGCCACGCTCGGCACGTTCATCCTGTGGCTCGGCTGGTTCGGCTTCAACGGCGCATCGCAGCTGGCACTTGGCAGCAATGGTGATGCATCCGACATCAGCCGGATCTTCGCCAACACCAATCTTGCTGCCTGTGGCGGCGTGGTTGCGGCGATGATCCTCACCCAGGTTCTCTACAAGAAGGTCGACGTCACCATGGTGCTGAACGGTGCACTGGCCGGCCTCGTGTCGATTACAGCCGAACCGCTGATGCCTTCGCCGCTGACGGCGATCCTTATTGGCGCCATCGGTGGTGTGATCGTGGTGTTTGCCGTGCCGATGCTCGACAAGTTCAAGATCGACGATGTGGTCGGCGCCATTCCGGTTCACCTTCTGGCCGGTATCTGGGGCACCCTTATCGTGCCGTTTTCCAATCCCGATACTTCCTACGGTACCCAGATTCTCGGCATTGTCGCGATCGGCGTCTTCACCTTCGTGCTCTCGGGCGTGATCTGGTTCATCCTAAAATCGACCGTCGGCATCCGCGCTTCGGAAGAGCAGGAAATGATGGGCATGGACATGGCCGAAGTTGGTGTCGAAGCCTATCCGGAATTCACCAAGGTGTAAGCGCCCTGGTGCCGACCGCTTACGGTCGGCATGGACGTGGCGGCGCTGTCAGATGGCGCCGCTCCACTCAGATCCGTCGGGGTGAAATTTCATCCCAAACTTGGGGCCCGGTAATCCGGGCCCTCTTTTGCGTCTGGCGCTGCCTTTTCCGGCAAGAGCAGCCTTGCGACAGCGCTGGCGCGAAAAACGGCAGTGATGAAATCCGCGCCAGTAATGATCGGTTTTCTGCCCAAGGAATCGCCATTTTGCTGTCGAGAGCAGCTATCTGCATGCTCAATCGGCTGATTTTGCGCGGAATTGCCGCTTGGCACGGCATTTGTATCTGTTGGGTCAAGCGGGGTGGGTTGGCGTGTGCCAATGGCCCTTTCTTTGAAGCGGCGGATGCCGTGGCAACAAGGATGGAAACCAGATGAAAATTGTGATGGCGATTATCAAGCCGTTCAAGCTCGACGAGGTGCGCGAGGCGCTGACCGCGATCGGCATTCAGGGCCTGACCGTGAGCGAAGTCAAAGGCTATGGCCGGCAGAAGGGCCACACCGAGATCTATCGCGGCACCGAATATGCGGTGAGCTTTCTGCCCAAGTTGAAGATCGAGGTCGGGGTGGCGTCCGATCTGGTTGAAGCGACCGTCGAGGCGATCGCGGGGGCTGCCAAGACCGGCCAGATCGGCGACGGCAAGATCTTTGTTTATTCGATTGACCAGGCGCTCAGGATTCGCACCGGCGAAACCGACACCCAAGCCTTGTAAGGTTTAAGGAGACACTCCCATGACATCCTCGATGACAAATCAGACGCTGCGCCGACCCGGCATGCTGGCCGGCCTCAGCCAGACCGGTGTGCTTTCTGGCGCATTGACCGTCTCCAGCTTTCCAGCCTTTGCCCAGGAGGCGACCGAGGTCGCAGCCGCCAGCATCGACAAGGGCGACACCACCTTCATGGTGATGTCGACCATTCTGGTGCTGCTGATGATCCTGCCCGGACTGGCGCTGTTCTACGGTGGCCTGGTGCGCACCAAGAACATGCTGTCGGTGCTGCTGCAATGCACGGTGATCACCGCGCTGGTGATGGTGATCTGGGTGTTCTACGGCTATTCATTTGCCTTTGGCGGCTCGGAAAGTGCGTTTTGGGGCGGAACCGCCAAACTGTTCCTGAGTGGTGTGACGCCTGACAGCGCTGCGGCTACCTTCACCGACGGGGTGATGATCCCGGAATACATATTCATCGCCTTCCAGATGACATTTGCCTGCATCACCCCGGCGCTGATAGTCGGCGCCTTTGCCGAGCGGATCCGGTTTTCCGCGGTGATGCTGTTCGTGGCGCTGTGGGTAACCTTCGTCTACTTCCCGATCGCCCATATGGTCTGGGACGCTAACGGCCTGCTGTTCAAGATGGGCGCGCTGGATTTTGCTGGCGGCACCGTGGTGCACATCAATGCCGGTATTGCCGGTCTGGTCGGCTGCATACTGGTTGGCAAGCGCATTGGTTTCGGTCGCGACATGATGGCCCCGCATTCGATGACGCTGGCCATGGTCGGCGCCGCGCTGTTGTGGTTCGGCTGGTTCGGCTTCAATGCCGGCTCCAATCTCGAGGCCAATGGCGGCGCTGCACTGGCGATGATCAACACCTTTACCGCCACCGCAGGCGCGATCCTTGCGTGGACGCTGATCGAAACACTGCATCGTGGCAAGGCGTCGTTGCTGGGCGCGGTGTCGGGCATGATCACCGGCCTGGTGGCTGTTACCCCGGCTGCCGGTTTTGCCGGCCCGGTGGGATCGATCCTGCTGGGCGCAGTGGCTGCGGCCGTCTGTTACTATTTCGTCGCGGTGGTCAAGAACAAGTTCGGCTATGACGACACCGCCGACGTGTTCGGCATTCACGGCATTGGCGGCATCATCGGCGCGCTTGGTACCGCGGTGGTCAATCTGCCGAGCCTCGGCGGCGCCGGTGGCGCTGACTATGCGGTCATGCCGCAATTGATGATCCAGGCGACGGCTGTGGGCATCACCATCTTGTGGTGTGGCGTGGCCTCGCTGATCCTGTTCAAGATCGTCGACATGTCGATTGGCCTCCGAGTCAGTGTCGAGGACGAACGCCAGGGCCTGGATCTCTCCTCGCATGGCGAAGCTGCCTACCACAACTGATCGGAAGATCTGTCGAGATGACCGACGCGGCCCCGACAACGGGCCGCGTCTTGCCGTTTTAATGCTTCATTTCCCGCGCCTGCCGGCAGGCTTCTCTGCATGGTTAATGCGGCATTAACCCCGCGTCGGTTAGGTTTCGCTGGAGATGGGTCCGGTTGGGCCCAAAACCCGATTCGGACATGTTGTGACCATGCAGACAGGCTCATCTACCCTTTCGTCAGGCGTTTCACCCCGCGGCTCGTTTCTGGGCGGGCTGTTCCGCCGGCAGATCCGCTTCGCGGCTGGCATGGCGATCCTGGCCGGCTTGGCGCTGGCGGTGGCAGCACTTGCCACCTGGACCGTGTCTGATCCGAGTTTTTCCAATGCCAACGGGGCAGTTCCGCACAATGCGCTGGGTTTCAGCGGTGCGGCGTTTGCCGATCTGGTGATGCAGTTTTTTGGCCTCGCCGGTGTGATCGGCCTGTTGCCGGCGTTGTTCTGGGCAATCGCGCTGATGCGCAACCGGCCAGCCGACCGGCTGCCGCGGCGTGCAGCCGCCTGGTTTGGCGGCGCATGGCTGACAGCGGCTCTGTTCGGCCTGATGCCGAGTTCCAATGACTGGCCGCTGCCAAATGGGCTTGGCGGCGTGCTTGGTGACATGGCACTGAAAATTCCGTCGGTGTTCATTGGCGGTTTTCCGTCGGGAATCATCGCCGTTATCCTTGGTCTGCTGCTGGTGGGGCCGGCCCTGTGGCTGATGCTTTTCGGCGCCGGGCTGATTCGGCGCGCCACGATTGCTGAAGATGATCAGGCGGCTGCCGATGAAGCCGAGAACGATGACGATGACCTGTCAGAGGGCTCGCTGATACTTGGCGCGCTCACCCATGCCTGGTTTACCCTGCGTGGCCGGGTGCGGCGATTGATCGGTCACGGCCAACTGCAGCGGTCCCATGCGATGCCGGATGAACCGCTCGACCTGAATGGCGAGTTCGACGAGCCAGACGTTCGCGCCGTGCCGCCGACGCAGATGGAGCGGGTTGAACCCGGTTTCGAGCGTGCGCCGCAGGCACGGCGACCGGCCGTGATCGATGATGCGCCGCCGTTCGATATTGATGATGAACCCTTGCCCGATGGCGTGCTGTCGGATGATATGGACGATGGTGATGATCCCGCCGCCGACTGGCGCCCGCAGGCGGCACCCGCCGCCGCGCCGCGCCGCACCACCGTTTCACCGCGCATTTCTGCTCCTGCCGACAGGCCCAAGCCGGGCGCCCGGGTTCAGCGCGACGCGCAGGGCTCGATGCTTGAGGACAACGGCTTTTCGCTGCCCTCGGTGCACCTGCTCAATGAAGCGCGCAACGTGGTCAAGGACGCAACGCTGTCGCCGGAGGCGCTGGAACAGAACGCCCGCATGCTGGAAGGCGTGCTGGAGGATTTTGGTGTCAAGGGCGAGATCATCCATGTCCGGCCCGGTCCGGTGGTCACGCTCTATGAGCTGGAACCCGCACCCGGCATCAAATCCTCGCGGGTGATTGGCCTCGCCGATGACATCGCCCGCTCAATGAGCGCCATCGCCGCCCGTGTTGCGGTGGTTCCGGGGCGCAACGCCATCGGCATCGAACTGCCCAACCAGAAACGCGAGACCGTCTATCTGCGTGAACTCATCGCCAGCCGTGATTTCGACAATTCGAAAGCCAAGCTGGGGCTGGCGCTGGGCAAGACCATTGGCGGCGAACCGGTGATCGCCGATCTCGCCAAGATGCCACATCTGCTGGTCGCCGGTACCACCGGGTCGGGCAAGTCGGTGGCGATAAACACCATGATCCTGTCGATCTTGTACAAGATGGACCCGTCAAAATGCCGGTTGATCATGATCGACCCGAAAATGCTCGAATTGTCGGTCTATGACGGCATTCCGCATCTGCTGACGCCGGTGGTGACCGACCCGAAGAAAGCGGTCGTGGCGCTGAAATGGACCGTGCGCGAGATGGAAGAGCGCTACAAGAAAATGTCCAAGATCGGTGTTCGCAACATCGACGGCTTCAACGCAAGGGTGGAACAGGCTGCGAGTACCGGCGAACCGCTGACCCGCACGGTGCAGACCGGGTTTGACCGGCACACCGGCGAAGCGGTTTACGAGACCGAGGAATTCGATCTCACACCGCTGCCCTACATCATCGTGCTGATCGACGAGATGGCCGACCTGATGATGGTCGCCGGCAAGGATATCGAAGGCGCGGTGCAGCGGCTGGCGCAGATGGCGCGCGCTGCCGGTATCCACGTCATCATGGCGACGCAGCGGCCGTCGGTTGATGTCATCACCGGCACCATCAAGGCCAACTTCCCGACCCGGATCTCGTTCCAGGTGACGTCGAAGATCGATTCGCGCACGATTTTGGGCGAGCAGGGCGGCGAGCAGCTTCTGGGCATGGGCGACATGCTGTTCATGGCCGGCGGTGGCCGTATCCAGCGCGTTCACGGACCGTTTGTGTCGGACAAGGAAGTCGAGGACATCGTTTCCTTCCTCAAGACCCAGGGCGTGCCCGAATATCTCGATGCCATCACCGAGGATGATGACGAGGGCGAGAGCGGCGGCGGGCCGGCTGGCACCTCCAATCTGGCGGGGTCGGATGATCCTTATGATCAGGCGGTGGCGATCGTGCTGCGCGACGGCAAGGCCTCGACCTCCTACATCCAACGCAGGCTGGGGATTGGCTACAACCGCGCCGCTTCGCTGATCGAGCGGATGGAAAATGAAGGCGTGATCAGCGCCGCCAACCATGCCGGCAAGCGGGAAATCCTGGTGCCGACCGAAGACGATATCGACCCGCGCTGACGTGAGCACGGCGGCGTCCGGGCCGGACGTCACACTGGCGCCGCAGTCTTGGGCCAGACGAAGGCTGAATGATACGGAGATGAAAATGCCGAAACAAGCCGCTTCCAAACTGCTCGATCCACAGACCCCGACCCGCCGCATGGTGCTGGGTGGTGGGCTGGGACTGGGCCTGACGCTGATGGCGGCGGCCACCGGGCTGCTGGCATTTCCCGGCGGCGCCTTCGGCCAGGAAGCGGCGCAGCGGCTGGCCGACCATTTCTCGTCGGTGAAAACCATGACCGGCGAATTCATCCAGTTCGGCCCCAATGGCGAACAGACCGGCGGCAAGTTCTTCATCGATCGTCCAGGCAAGCTGCGGTTCAATTACGAGGCGCCCTCGGCGGTGCGGGTGATTTCAGACGGCAAGGCCGTGGTGATCGGCAACCGCAAGCTTCGCACCTGGGACCTCTACCCGCTCGACAAGACGCCGCTGAAACTTCTGTTGTCGGAGCGGATCGACCTGTCATCGCAGGTGGTGCGCTCGGTTAAGGAAGACCCTGACCTGACCACCATCGTGCTCGGCAACAAATCGGTGTTCGGCGATTCGACCATCAGCCTGATGTTTGACCCGAAAAGCTTCGAACTCAAGCAGTGGACCATCCGCGACGCCCAGGGCAAGGACACGTCGGTGATGATCTTCAATGTCCAGACCGGGGTCAAATTCGCCAAGAACGTGTTCAAGGTTCCCTATGAAGAGGTTCACAAGAAACAGCGCGGCGGTTGATTGAAAGCCGCATTTCAGGCTGATGATTGTGGATGAAGCCGCAAGCTGATCTGTCGCAGGGAGGATCGGGTTGCCCCTTTCCGGCTTATCGGCCAGAAAAGGGGTTGTTCCCTCCGACAAGGCGATTTGATTTTGGCATTTTCCGTTTCCACCTGGAATATCAATTCGGTCCGGCTGCGGCTGCCGCTGGTGCAGCATTTTCTCGAAACCGCTGCGCCGGATGTTCTGTGCCTGCAGGAAACCAAATGTCCCAATGATGCGTTTCCGAGCGCTGCGTTCCGCAAACTGGGTTACGAGCATATCGCGATCCACGGCCAGAAGGGCTATCACGGGGTCGCCATCGTCTCGCGGCTGCCGCTGTCGGATGATCGCCGGCAAACCTATTGCGACATTGATCACACCCGCAACATTTCGGCCATTGTAGAAGCGCCGGGCTCCCGGCGGATCCGGATTCACAATTTCTATGTGCCGGCGGGCGGCGATGAGCCGGACCGTGAAATCAATGAGAAATTTGCGCACAAGCTGGATTTTGTCGAGGAAATGAAACTGCTTCACGCCGACGCCGAACAGGCCGATGGCGTATCGTCAATTCTCGTCGGTGATCTCAACATCGCGCCGCTGGAAACCGACGTCTGGTCGCACAAGCAATTGCTCAAAGTGGTGAGCCACACACCGGTCGAGACCGAGAGCTTTCTGGCGATGCAGAATGCCGGTGCCTGGGTCGATCTGATCCGGACCCATATTCCGCCGGAGGAGAAGATCTTCACCTGGTGGAGTTACCGGGCCAAGGACTGGGAGGCGGCTGATCGTGGCCGGCGGCTCGATCATGTCTGGTCTTCGGCCGATCTGGCGCCATCGCTGTCGCGCATCGACGTGCTGCGTGAGGCGCGCGGCTGGGAACGGCCGTCCGACCACGTACCGGTGACCGCGCATTTCGATTTTTAAAGGGGTCGGTGCAGCTTCTGGCTGAGGCTATCTGTACCCGTTAATCGGCGAAACGGCCGGCGATCTTGCCCAGCCCGGCATTGATTTCAGCCAGATTGGCGGCAATGCGTTCGCGGACGATGCCGGCGATTTCCGGGTATTCCTCCAGCATTCGTCGAAACAGGGGCCGGTTGATGCGAATCACCTCGGCATTGTCGAGAGCGATCGCGGTCATCGAGCGCGAGACGGCTGTGACCATTGCCAGTTCGCCGAGCAGCGTTCCACGTCCGGCGGCGCCGATGGTTTGCGGAGGGCCATTGCGGTCGGCGCGAGTCAGTTCGAACTTTCCGCTGGCAACCACGAAGGCGCAATCGGCCGGAGTTTTTTCGCGAAACAGCATCTGCCCGGGCTGAAGCTTGCGCCGCTCCGCGCCGAAAGCGATCAGCCGCAACTTGTCCTCACCGATCTCGTGAAACAGCGGTACCGTCGAAAGCAGGGCGATGTCGTCATTCAGCGACACGGGTTCGCTCCTGTGGACGGGTCAAGGGATGATCTTGTAGCCACCGCTATCGGTGACCAGAATTTCGGCATTGGACGGATCCGCTTCGATCTTCTGACGCAGGCGGTAGACATGGGTTTCGAGAGTGTGGGTGGTGACGCCCGAATTGTAGCCCCAGACCTCTTCCAGCAACACGTCGCGGGTGACCACTTTCTGGTCTGCGCGGTAGAGATAGCGGATGATTGCCGCTTCCTTCTCGGTCAGGCGGATCTTGCCGCCCTTCTCGTCGAGCAGCACCTTCTGGCTGGGTTTGAAGGTGTAGGGCCCGACGGTAAAGGTGGCGTCTTCGCTCTGTTCATGCTGGCGCAATTGCGCACGAATGCGGGCCAGCAGCACGGCAAAGCGGAACGGCTTGGTGACGTAATCGTTGGCGCCGGCCTCAAGCCCGAGAATGGTGTCGGAATCGGTGTCATGGCCGGTCAGCATGATGATCGGCGCCTTGAAGCCACCCTTGCGCAGAAGCTTGACCGCTTCGCGCCCGTCCATGTCCGGCAGGCCTACATCCATAATCAACAGGTCGATATGGTTGTTCCTGGCCGCCTGCACGCCCTTGGTGGCGGAGGCTTCCTGGAGGATCGCGAATTCTTCATAGAGCGACAGTTGCTCAACGAGGGTTTCCCTGAGATCGTTGTCGTCATCTACCAGCAGGATCGAGCGAGCTGTCATTGCGGTTTTCCCTCTTCATGTGTGCGTCTGCGGCGCGCGCCGCGGCATGTGATGGTGTCAAATGACATTGCGTCCCTGTTTAGGCACTTTCGCGGCAACGGCAAAGTGCTAAATACCACTGAGAAGACACGGATGGAGCACTTGATCGTGAGATTTGCGTTACGCAAGCCCCCTTCGAGGCCGGTTTTGCCGCGAATAGTGATGGTGCGCCGGTCGCCGCTGAACCCGTTGCGGGCCGTGGTGCGATTCGGGCCACTGAGCTTTTCGGCAGCTCTTGGCCGCGGCGGGGTACGCACGTTCAAGCGCGAGGGGGACGGGGCCACCCCGCGTGGCCTGATGTCGGTGGTTTCCGGGTTTCGTAGCGGCAGTAAACGTTTCGCGGTGCCGTCGCCGGTTGCGCTGCGGCGCGTGGGGCGCCGTGACGGTTGGTGCGATGCACCGGCGCATGGGGCCTACAACCGTGCTGTCAGGCTGCCGTTTGCGGCGAGCCACGAGACGCTGATCCGCTCTGATGCGCTCTATGATGCGGTGCTGGTGTTGAACTGGAATTATCAAAGCCGTGCACGCGGACGCGGCAGCGCAATATTCATGCATGTGGCCCGACCCGGCTATGCGCCGACCGAAGGCTGCGTGGCGCTGAAATGGCGCGATCTGGTGCGGCTGCTCAAGGTGATTCGCCGCGGCGATGTGGTGCGGGTGGTGTGAGCGCTCATCGGGCGAGGCGGCTCATGCCGATTCTGGCTGCACTTGCCAGACCGATGTGCGCTTGATTTCGCTGTCCTCCAGTGCTCGGCTGACCGGTACCTCGTAGGTGGCGAGCAGCATGAGCCCTTGGCGCGGGCAATAGGCCCGACCGGGGTCGCCTATGAGCACCAGCGTGCCGCGCGCGGCCAATTGCTGAAACCACGGCCAGACCAGCGCGGCGAAGGCGCGGTCGTAAAACACGTCACCGGCAAGAACCACCTCCCAGCCCTCGTCGCTGCCGATCAGGTCGGTTTGGTGAACATCGAAGGTCACCTGGTTTTCATGGGCGTTAAGCTGTGCGGCGACCGCTGCCCAGGGGTCGATATCGACGGCCATGACCTCGGCCGCGCCGGCCTTGATGGCGGCAATTGCCACCAGACCGGAACCGGTGGCAAAATCGAGGATCTTGCGGCCCTCCACCAGACCGGGATTGTCGAGGATGTGGCGGGCAAGGCCCTGGCCGCCGGCCCAGGCAAAGGCCCAGAAAGGTGGCGGCAGGCCCAGCGCGTCGAGTTCCTCCTCGGTCTTGAGCCACAGATCATGCGCCTCGTCGGCCAGATGCAGACGGATTTCGGGCACATGCGGTGGCGCCGACAGCGCGGTGTTGGCGCGGATGAAGCTCTCCGGGTCGGTTTTCATGGGCCGAAAGCGCGCCCGCCCGTCACGCGGGAGAGCGCGGCGGGTTGTCGAGCCCGCCCATGCGGCAGACTTCGAGGTATTCCGCTTCGCTGACCGGCTGCACGGACAATCGCATCGAGGTGACCAGGCTCATCTGGCTGAGCGCAGGGTTGGCCTTGACGTCCTTGAGGGTAACCGGCCTGGGCATGTCGCAGACAGCGCGGATATCAACACATTCCCAACGCGGATCGTCGATGGTGGTGTCGGGATGAATGAGCTTGCAGATCTCGGCGATGCCGACCACTTCAAGCCCCTCATTGGAGTGATAGAAGAACGCTTTTTCGCCAAGTTTCATCTCCCGCATGTTGTTGCGGGCCTGATAGTTGCGAATGCCGTCCCATTGCTCGCCGGCGTCGCCGCGGGCCTTCTGCATTTCCCAGGACCATTTGAAGGGTTCGGATTTGAACAGCCAGTAGGCCATCTTATGCCTCCGGGTTCTTGAACACCCAATTGAAGGCGCGGATTTCCACATCAGTGAACAGGCCGGCCTTGGCGTAGGGGTCGCGAGCGGCGATGGATTCGGCTTCTGTCTTGTCGGCGGCCGAGATCAGTACCAGGCTGCCGATCGGCTTTTCATCGTCGCCAAGCAATGGGCCGGCCATCTTCAGCACGCCCTGGGCGTCAAGGTCCTTGAGAAACTCGACATGGGCGGGGCGAACCTCCATGCGGGTGGCGAGAGCGCCGGGCTTGTCCTTGCACATGAGAGCGTAAAGCATGAAATCTCCATCGGGTAAGAGCGGGTTGAAAGGATTGGTCAATGCTATGCCCCGGTACGGCTTCCGATTCAATCCTTGGACAGTTGAAGGGGGCTCAGGCCTTGGCGCCGCGCTTGCCGTGACCGATCACCGCCGTTGCGTTCTGATCGAGCGGCCAGCGCGAGCGCGGCGCGAGATCGAGCTGATCGGCGGGCAGGCCTGCCGCCAGCCGCTCGGCACCGGCCCAGGCGATCATGGCGGCATTGTCGGTGCACAGATTGAGCGGTGGGGCGATGAACCGGAAACCCGATTGATCGGTGCGAATCTGCAGCGTGGCGCGAATCGCCTTGTTGGCGGCGACACCGCCGGCCACCACCAGCGCCGGCGCTTTGACATCGGGGAAGCGCTCGGAAAACCGGGTCAGCGCCATCGTCAGCCTGTCGTCAAGGCTGAGGGTTACCGAGGTCTGGAACGCCAGACACAGATCGGCGATGGTCTGGCGCGACAGCGGTGCCTGCTCCTGGGCCATCTGCCGCACCGCTGTCTTCAGGCCGGAGAAGGAAAAATCCATTCGCGGGTCGCGGCGCATCGGCACCGGCAGTCGGAACTTTTTGGCTTCGCCTTCAAGGGCAGCCTGTTCGACGGCAGGGCCGCCGGGGTAGGTCAGCCCCAGCAATTTGGCGGTCTTGTCGAAGGCTTCGCCAAGCGCGTCGTCGATCGTGCTGCCCCAGCGTTCATACTCATTGACGCCCTTGATGAGAACAATCTGGGTGTGGCCGCCCGATACAAGCAACAGCAGATAGGGAAAGGTGACGCCGTCGGTCAGCCGTGCAGTCAGGGCGTGGCCTTCCAGATGGTTGATTCCGAAAAACGGCTTGCCGGTGGCCATGGCGATTGCCTTGCCGGTCATCAGGCCAACCATCAGCCCGCCGATCAGGCCGGGTCCGGAGGTGACCGCGATCGCATCGATATCATCGAGCGCCACGCCGCTGTCATCCAGTGCCTGGGCGATGAGGTGATCAAGCGCTGAAACATGCGAACGGGCGGCGAGTTCGGGCACCACCCCGCCAAAGGCTGCATGTAGGTCAAGCTGGCTCAAGACGACATCGGAGAGGATCTGGCCGGAGCCGTCGGGCAGCCGGCGCACCACGGCGGCGGCGGTTTCGTCGCAGCTTGTTTCTATTCCCAAAATGTCGAGGGTGGTCTTGCTCATGTCCGGCTCTGATGTTGCGCTCGGGAAATGATCCCGGTACCTGTGCGTCGGTAACAACGGATCGGATGTCTTGCAAATGAAACCTTACCGCATCGGCACCCGCGGCAGTCCGCTCGCGCTGGCACAGGCTTCGGAAACCCGGGCCCGGCTGATGGCGGCGCATGACTTGCCGGAGGAAGCTTTCGAAATCGTGGTGCTGTCGACCAAGGGCGACCGGGTCACCGACCGGCCGCTGTCCGAGATCGGCGGCAAGGGGCTGTTCACCGAGGAAATCGAGGAACAGCTGAGCGACGGCCGGCTTGATCTGGCGGTGCATTCGACCAAGGACATGCCGACATCGTTGCCCGACGGGCTCGATCTGATTGCCTATCTCGAGCGCGAGGATGTCCGCGATGCCTTTATCGGCCGCACCGCACCGCGGCTCGAGGATCTGCCGCCCAACGCGGTAGTCGGATCCGCCTCGTTGCGGCGGCAGGCGCTGATCAGGCGGCTCAGGCCGGATCTGTCGGTGATCACATTCCGCGGCCAGGTGGAAACACGGTTGCGCAAGCTTGATGAGGGACAAGCCGACGCCACCCTGCTGGCCCATGCAGGGCTGAAACGGCTTGGCAATACCGAGGTGATTACCGAACTTCTCGATCCGGAAAAATTCCCGCCGGCACCGGGTCAGGGCGCAATCTGCATCGAGGCACGAAGCAATGACGAGCGGATCGCGCAATTGCTTGCGCCGATCAACCATGTCGATACCCATGTGGCGCTGATGTGCGAACGGGCCTTTCTGGCCGCGCTCGACGGCTCCTGCCGGACACCGATTGCCGGCCATGCGACGATAGAGGATGGGCATTTGTCGTTTTACGGCATGGTGCTGACGCCCGACGGCTCGGTCTGGCACGATATTCGGACGACCGGACCGGCCGGCGACGCAGCTGAGCTTGGCGCTGACGCCGGCGCCGAGATTCGCGGCCGCGCCGGACCGGCATTTTTCGAGACCTGGGCTTAAGGCGCCGGCGATGCGCGTGCTGCTGACACGGCCTGAACCGGGTGCGGCGCAAACCGCGTCGCGGCTTGAAGCGCTGGGTCACGAGGTAGTGCGGATGCCGCTGTATGAGTCTGCGGTTACCGCGTGCGTCGAGGATCTGCCACGGGCTGCCGCGATCCGTGGACTGATTGCCACCAGCGCCCGAGCTTTCACTCTGTTTGCTGACGCTGGCGCATTGCCAGAAGGCTATGCGCGGTTGCCGGTCCATGTGGTCGGTCCGGCCACTGCCGCCGCCGCACGGGCTGCGGGATTTTACGAAATATTTGAGGGGGCGGGCACCGCCGCCGATTTGACCGAAACGCTGGCATGCGCGGTACTGGCCCGGCCCGAAACTCCGGCTCGGGCTGGTTTGGCAAAGCCATGGCTCTATCTGGCGGGCGCGCCGCGTACCACGGTTATCGAGGACGCGATGGCGGTTCCCAAGGCGCCGGTCAGGGTCATTCAAGCTTATCAAATGGCCGAAATAAGTTATCCGACTGACATTGATATTCTAGCCCTTTTGTCGCCCTCTCCCGATGCCGTCGTGCTTTATTCACCCAATGCGGCGCGGCGGTTTTCGAGCCTGATTACAAGCAAAGACCTCGGTAAATTCGTCGAATCGACCCGTTTTGTGTGCCTCTCACTGGCAATCTCGATGACGTTGCCGCAGGCTTGGCAGGCGCGGGCACTCGCGGCTGAACATCCCGACGAAGACAGTCTGCTTGCATCGCTCGCCCGGTTAGGCTGATTTGCCGGAACCAAGGCGCTGTATGAAGCATTGCGATCACGATACGCGGCTAGAATAGCTTCGCCCCAACCCAATACGCAGGAGACGTCATGAGCAAGGGCCCTACCCCGCGCCACTCCAAAGCACCTGAACCGGTCACGATCGACCTCGACGCCACCGATGTGACGCCAAAGGACGAACCTGGGACCGCCAAGAAGCCAACGGTGGACCAAGCTGCAGCGAAAGCCGTGGAGACAGCCAGTGGCGTAAAGGCGGAGACTGCAAAGGCGGACTCCAAGGCATCTTCGACACCCTCAATCAAGCAATCGGCGCAAAGCCCAGGTTCGGGCCCAGGTTCTGCCGGTGGCGATAAGCCCAAGGCCGCGACAACCGGGAGCGGTAAGCCCGACACTGGTAAGCCCGAAACTGGCACGCCCGATAACGGCAAACCGAAGACGGCTGCAAGTTCCTCTACGGCCGCCTCCAGCGCGTCAGCGCAGTCATCGTCGACACGGCCCGGTTCAAGCGCGCCAGGGTCTGCAAAGCCAGCAGCCACCGACCGAAACCGGGGCGGTGGTATCGGTATGGTCGCTGCGGGGGTGATCGGCGCGGTGGTCGCACTTGGCGGATATTACGGACTGCATGCGGGCGGGGTGTTGCCGGTTCCAGGCGGCAATGACAATCAGGCTCTGGTCACGCGGGTCGAGGGCCTTGCCGGCAATGTCGAGGTGCTGTCGGAAAGGCTTGCTTCGCAAACGGCCGATGGCCCGGCTGCACAATTGCTGGCGCGGGTCGGAAGCCTCGAATCAGCCCTTAGCAAGACAGACGCGGTAGCTGGCGGCGGCAATGCCGAGCAGCTCGAAGCGCTCACCACCCGGCTAGGCGAGATCGAAAGCAGGATTGACGCGCTCAGCGCATCATCGGGCGGTGACGCCGCCGATCCGGCGCTGACGGCTACCGTCGAGGGGTTGAGCGCCAGCCAGTCAGATGTCGCAGCTTCGCTGAGCGAGTTGCAAACCCGGGCCACGGCGTTATCCGAAAAAATCGCGGCGCTGGAACAGGGCCAGGCGACGCTGTCCAAGCAATTGGATGATCGGCTGGCGACGCTGGAATCACGGCTTGACGAACCGGCGCAGCAGGTTGACCTGGCCCGCGCCATCGCTGCAGCCGGGTTGAAATCGGCGATCGACCGTGGCGGCTCTTTCATGTCCGAACTCGAAGCCTTCGCCTCGGTCGCGCCGGATGATCCGGCTGTGCCTGAACTCAGGGATCTGGCAGCAAGTGGTGTGCCGAGCCGGTCGGATCTGATCGAAAGGTTTGGCGATGCGGCCAATCAGGCAATTGCAGCGGCCGAACCGGTGGATCCGAATGCAGGGCTGGTTGATCGGTTGATGTCGAGTGCGCTGTCAGTGGTCAAGGTGCGCAAGGTCGGTGAAGTCGAGGGCGACAGCGCCGAGGCGATTGCAGCGCGCGCCGAAGCGCGGCTGACAAACGGTGATCTCGGGGGTGCGCTGGCCGAATGGAACGCGCTGCCTGAAGCCTCGCGGCTGGCTGCCGCCGATTACGGCGAGGCGCTGGCGGCGCGGGTTAGCGCGGAAAAGCTGATCGCCGCCGCGCTCTCCCCCGCCAAGGCGACACCGACGCCGCAAACCTCACCCGACGCCTCAACCGAATCAGACACGCCGTCTGATGCCCCGGCGAATTAGGAGATCGATGATGATCCGCTTGTTATTCTTCGTCGCGCTGGTTCTCGCCCTCGGCTTCGGTTTTGCCTGGCTTGCAGACCGTCCCGGCGATCTGTCGATCGTCTGGCAGGACCGCCGCATCGAGATGTCCTTGATGACCGCGGTCACGGTGGTGGCCTCGCTGGTGGCGGCGATCATGATCAGCTGGTGGTTGATCCGGACGATCTGGCTGTCGCCACGGCTGGTGTCGCGCTATTTCCGCGCCAACAAGCGCGACCGCGGCTATCAGGCGCTGTCAACCGGGTTGCTTGCCGCCGGCGCCGGCGATGCGGCGATGGCGCGGAAGATGAACAAGCGCACCAAGGGTTTGCTGAGCGCCGATCAGGAGCCATTGATCCATCTGCTTGATGTTCAGGCTGCGCTGATCGAGGGCCGCAACGACGAAGCCCGTAAATTGTTCGAGGCAATGGTCGAAGACCCGGAAACCAAGCTGCTGGGTCTGCGTGGTCTCTATCTCGAAGCCCAGCGCCAGGGCGCAGGCGAAGCGGCGCGGCATTATGCCGAATCTGCCGCCGAACAGGCCCCGCATCTGCCATGGGCCGGGGCTGCGGCGCTGTCCTATCGCACCCAGGAAGGCAAGTGGGACGAGGCGCTGCATCTGCTTGATCGCCAGCGTCATTCAGGCACCATTGAAGCGGCGGTGGCAGACCGCAAGAAGGCGGTGCTGTTGACCGCGCGCGGCCGGGATCGGCTTGACGCCGATCCGTCGTCTGCCCGTGATGACGCGCTGGCGGCACTGAAACTGGCGCCAGCCTTCCCGCCGGCGGCGATTGTCGCCACCAAGGCGCTTTTGCGGCAGGACAATCTGCGCAAGGCGGCAAAAATCTTGGAAGCCGCATGGAAGGCCAATCCGCATCCCGAGATTGCCGAGGCCTATGTCCGGGCGCGGGTCGGCGACACGGCCATCGACCGGCTCAGACGCGCCGAGCGGCTGGAAAAGCTCAGGCCTATGCACCCGCAATCCTTCGATGCGGTGGCGCGTGCGGCGCTGGATGCACGGAGATTCGACCTGGCCCGCGAAAAGGCCGAAGCTGCGGCACGGCTGAGGCCTTGCGAAGGCATCTATCTGCTGCTCGCCGATATCGAGGAAGCCGAAACCGGCGATCAGGGCCGCGTCCGGCATTGGCTGTCGCAGGCTGTGCGCGCGTCGCGCGATCCGGCATGGACCGCCGATGGCTACGTCTCGGAGAACTGGGAACCAGTGTCGCCGGTGACCGGCAAGCTCGACGCTTTCGAGTGGAAGGTGCCGGTGGAACAACTCGCGGGTCCGGCGCTCGACAACGAAACCCCGGCGGGCGCCTTTGACCGGGCGATGGCAAGTCTGCCGCCGGTGCGCGAACGTGACGTGCCGGCTGCAGCCCCCACGGTTGTCGCAGCAGCGGCACCCGTTGCCGACCCGATTGTGGATGCGCTGGCGCCGGTGAACAGCACCGAGGAAGATCCGCTGCCTGTCACGGCCCCTGTTGTTGAGGCCGAGCCGGAGCACGCGGCGCTGGCAGCAGCGGCGGAATCTGATGATAAACCCGAAGCGCCGGGTTACAGTGACAAGTCCGCGGCCACGGCGCCAGTTGCCAAAAAGGTTGAATCAATGGATGTGGCCCCCAAGTCGGTCAAAGCCGAGCCACAATTGGGATCCAGACCGAAACCTGACAATCAGGATGCCGCCACGATGGTTGTGGCAAAGCCTTCTGGGCAGGACGCTGAAGACGAAGCCCGCGCCAAGGAAGCGGCATTTCTCAACCACAGGCCGGATGATCCTGGCGTGCGGTCTGGCGCTGCGCCTGAGAAACCCGGCCGATTCCGGTTGTTCTGACAGGATCGGAAAGGATCAACAATGCTTGAACAAATACGCGCCTTCCTCAGCGGATTGCGCGGCGATGACAAAACCTCCGGGCCCGATACAAGTGACTCCGATGTGGCCGCCGCGGCGTTGTTCTTTCACGTGATCGGCGCGGATGGCGTGGTCGATCCAGCTGAAGCCCGCGCACTCAAGGACATGATTTCCGAGGAATATGCCGATAGCGAAGCGTCAAAGAAGGCGTTGATCGAGGCTGGCGCCCAGGCCGAACGCGAATCAGTTGATCTCTACGCCTTCACCAGCGTACTCAACCGCAGCCTCGAGCCGGATGCCAAGGTTCATTTCATCGAGCTTTTGTGGCGGCTCGCCTATGCCGACGGCTATCGGCATGAGCTGGAAGACCATGTGGTCTGGCGTATCGCCGACCTGATGGGCGTCTCCAGCCGCGAGCGCGTATTGGCACGGCAACGGGCACTCAAGGACGCAGGCATCAGCGAAGAGGGGGATACGGGTGACGAGTCTTGAACTTGCGCCTGGGTCACGTAGCGGTCGTATTCTCATCATCCTGCACCAAGAAAACTCCAGTTGTGGAAGGGTCGGTCAGCTTCTTTCGCTAATGGGTTTTGAGGCGGATATCCGCCGCCCTGTGCTTGGCGATCCATTGCCCGAAATGCTTGATGATCATGCCGGCGTCGTGGTGTTTGGCGGGCCGATGTCCGCCAATGACGACATCGAGGCGATCCGGCGCGAAACCCGGTTCATGGATACCGTGCTTGCATCCGGAAAACCGTATCTCGGGATTTGTCTGGGTGCGCAGATCCTGGTCCGTCACCTGGGCGGACGGGTGGCCAGCCGCGACGATGGAATTGTGGAAATCGGCTGGTATCCGCTGCAGCCGACGCCCGCCGGTGCGGCGATGATGGACTGGCCGTCAATGGTCTACCAGTTTCATCGCGAGGGGTTCGATCTGCCCGCCGGCGCGGAGTTGCTGGCCACTGCCGAGACCTATCCCAACCAGGCCTTCCGTTATGGCGAGAATGCCTGGGCGGTCCAGTTTCATGCTGAACTGACGCTGGCGATGATGCACCGTTGGGCGGTTCGCGGGGCGAATCGTTTCGTTCTCCCCGGCGCCCAGCAAGGGGCGCAGCATCTTGGCGGGCGGTTGGTCCATGACGCCGCGCTGCTGGATTGGCTCAAGCGTTTCCTGGACCGGATATTTCCGGTTTCTCACGCTGCTGCTTGAGCTTCGCGCGGCTTTCCTCGGCGTCCTTGTCGAGCGATTCGATCTGCCGCAAGGCGGGAAAACCGAAACTCCAGGCGATTGCCACGGCCAGGGTGCCGGCGCCGCCAAGTACCACCGCGAATACCGGGCCAAAAAATGCCGCCATGGTGCCGGCTCGGAATTCGCCGAGTTCGTTTGAGGCCCCGACGAACACCATGTTGACGGCGCTGACCCGGCCACGCAGTTCGTCGGGGGTCCATAGCTGGATAAGGCTTTGGCGGACATAGACCGAAATCATGTCGGACGCGCCCATGAGCACCAGCATGGAAATTGACAACAGCGGCGATGTCGACAGGCCGAAGACGATGGTGGCGGTCCCGAACAGGCCGACTGCGATGAACATGGCGATGCCGGCGTGCTGCCTGACCGGCCGCGAGGCGAGGTAGATCGCCATGGCGATGGCGCCGATGCCGGGCGCCGCGCGCAGCCAGCCGAGACCGGCGGGACCAAGCTCCAACACATCCCGGGCAAACACCGGCATCAGCGCCACGGCACCGCCGAGCAGCACGGCGAACATGTCGAGCGAAATGGCGCCGAGCACGACCTTCTGGTTACGTACGTAGCTGAAACCCGCAAGCAGCGTTTGCCAGCTCTGCGCCTGACCGCGGGAACGCTGCAGCGGCGGCGGCACCAGCGAGATGGAAATGGTTGCCAGAATGAACAGGCAAAATGCCGTGAGATAGGGCGCCAGCGCGCCCAGACCGTAGAGCAGACCGCCGGCCACCGGGCCGACGATGGTCGAGGTCTGCCAGGAGGTCGAGTTCCAGGCAATGGCATTGGGCAGATCGCGGGCCGGCACCAGGTTGGGCGCGAGTGATTGCGAGGCTGGCGAAAAAATGCACGCGCGATGCCGAGCACCAGCAATACCGCGAAGATCGGCAGCGGTGAGGTGAGCCCGCGCCAGGCGAAATAGACCAGTGCTGCGGCAGAAGCGGCAATCACCATCTCCGAGACCATCATGATGGTACGGCGGCCATAGCGGTCGGCGGCGGCGCCGGTGAACAGAATCAGCACCAGCGCTGGCAGGAACTGGATCAGGCCAACCAGGCCCAGGTCGAATGGGTCGCGGGTGAGGTCGTAGATCTGCCAACCCACCGCGACGCTGATGATCTGCAGGCCGAAAGTCGAGAAAAATCGTGCGACAAAATAGAAGGTGAAGGCGCGGTGCCGAAACGCCGCGAAGCGGTCTTCGGCCTGGGTAAGCGTCTGCATGGGGCTGTCCGGGTTGATGCCGTTTGAGCGGTACACGTCTAGCTATACACGAGCGGGCGTTTGACGCCACTTTCTTGATCGACCAGTCCGTCAGCGGTAACCCTGTGGCGTGGTTGCTGTGCAGCCGCCCTTGCCGCCCGGGGCGCGAGTGTCTACATGTCGGTCACGCTATAACTGCCGGAGAACCATATGTTTGCAGTCTTTCAAACCATCGACCTGGCGCTGGGTATCTATACCTGGATCATCATTGGCAGCGCCATTTTCTCCTGGCTCTATGCCTTCAACGTGGTCAATCCGAGCAATCGCTTCGTCGGCATGGTGGGTGAATTTCTCTACAAGGCGACCGAACCGGCGCTCAGGCAAATTCGCCGGTTTCTGCCGGATCTCGGCGGACTCGACATTTCGCCGATTGTGCTGCTGATCGCGATCTTTTTCGTGCGCACCTTCATCGCCACGTCAATCGCGCCGATGTTCTTCTGAGCAAGTGGTTCAAAACGGTTGACGGTGGGCTCGACGTGGCCGTCCGTCTAACGCCTTCTGCCGCCTCCGATGCGATTGACGGTCTGGTGGAGGACGCCGCGGGAATCGTACGGCTGAAAGCGCGGGTGCGCGCGGTGCCTGAAAAGAGCAAGGCCAACCGGGCACTGGAGGTGTTGATCGCCAAGCGCCTGAGGCTGCCCAAATCGACCATCCGGGTAATCTCCGGTGAAACCAGCCGTAACAAAATTGTCCGCATTGGCGGCGACCCCAAGGATCTTGCCGCCGCGGCTGCTGCGCTTGTCGAAATACCCTGATGGGCTGTAACGCCGCGAATCCAATTGCATCGGCGGCGTTGTCGTGGCCTGAATGAATGCATGGCGCGCCCAAATAAACCCATTTCGACGCGCCGTGCATAAGCCGGGGGCGCTCAGCCCTTGGTTTTGGCGCGCTCAATGGCTTCGATGATCAATCCGCGGGCGGTCTCGGCATCGCGCCAGCCGCCGATCTTGACCCATTTGCCGGGTTCGAGATCCTTGTAGTGCTCGAAAAAATGCTCGATCTGCTGCAGCGTAATCTCGGGCATGTCGGTGTAGTCATTGACCTTGGCGTAGCGCTGGGTCAGATGCGGCGACGGCACCGCGATGATTTTCTCATCCTGGCCGGCATTGTCTTCCATGATCAGAACGCCGATCGGGCGCACATTGATGACGCAGCCGGGAATCAGCGGCCGGGTGTTGCACACCAGCACGTCGATCGGGTCGCCATCATCGGACAGGGTGTGCGGCACGAAGCCGTAATTGCCGGGATAGGTCATCGGCGTGTAGAGAAAGCGGTCGACCACCAGGGTTCCGGCGTCCTTGTCCATCTCGTATTTGATCGGATGACCGCCGACCGGCACCTCGATGATCACATTGACGTCGTGTGGCGGGTTTTCACCGATGCTGATGGCATCTATGCGCATGATCGCTCCATTCGGGATAATTGTGGCGCCGCACCGGATCCGGCGCGCGCAGGGGCGTGAAAAAAATGATCTGTGTGCCGGGCGTGTTTGCCGACCGGCCGGTGTTGTGACCTATGCTGTAGGCGGCACGGGGGATTTAGAGCCAAAGCCGCCGCTACGCAACCGGACTTTCGGTGCGCATCGCGCAAACCCTGGACATTATTCCCAGACGAAGGCAACTTTCTTGAGGGTCTTGCCGTCGAAAGTCTCATGCCCTTCGGCCACGTCGCGTCCACCCTGGAAACGATAGAAGTCCACCGATGGGTGGTTTTCCTCGAGACACCAGACGGCGACGCCGTCGCAGCCGAGCGATGCCAGCAATTGCCGGGCCTCTATAAACAGCCGCTTGCCAAGCCCCACGCCCTGATATTCGGGACGCAGATAAAGCTCGTAGATTTCGCCTTCCTGAGGCAGTGACCGCGCCCGGTTGAGGCCCAGCGTCGCATAGCCGGCAATGGTGCCGCCGACATCGAGCACCAGAATCGATGTGGCGCCGCGAACCGCCCGTCGCCACCAGGCGACATTGCGGCGCTCGAGCATCTGTCGCAGCGATTTGTGCGGCAGGATGCCGGTATAGGCATAGCTCCAGGCCGCCCGGTGCGTCTCGGCTATCGCCTCGGCGTCCTGCGGCTCTGCGTGCCGTATGTCGATCGTCAACGTGCTCATGCGGCCATACTATCGGTCCCGAGTCATCCGCAGAAGGCGCGAACAGCCCGGCTTCGGGGTCTGCCCACAGTTAAGTTCTGTGGACGGCGTCCGGAGAGTTAACCGTCTGTTAACGAATTATGCAAGGCCTGAGGGGTTCTGCGTCGCCTGTCAGGCGATGTCGCCGAAGCGGTCAAGGCTGGCCTGGGCGGCCTCGAAGAACTGGCCTACCTGCAGACCGTCGACGAGGGCGTGATGCACCTGCACCGCCACGGCACAGCTCCAGCGGCCTTCGGCGTTCTTGATGAACTTGCCCCAGGAAAACCGCGGAATGCAGTCATCGGGGCCCGGAAGGGCGTTGTCGAGCGCGGTAAAATCGAGCCAGGGCAGGCAGGACAGATAGGCGACATCGGAACGCTGGCCGGTATTGGCGCCGAGATCGGTGCCCTTGGCAGTTTCGTCGATGATCGTCTTGCAGCTCGTATCGAACTGCGCCCAGTCTTCGAAATAGGGAATATAGGCGTAGCCGAAAGTGTCGCCGGGCCGGGGGACGGTGGCCGACAGCGAAATTGCGTCGTATTCGAGAACACGGTCGCCCTCAAACCGCATTTTCAGCACCGGCACGGCATGGATGCCGGCGCCGATGGCATAAATGAAAGCCCGGTAGGGCGAGACGCCCGCGGGCTTGCCGCGGGTCATCAGGGCGGTGACATCGACGCGCGCGGTGGCGGCGAAATGCGGCCGATCATAGGTGCGGAACAGGTTGAACTGTCCCGCCCGTGACCATGTCGCAAGCTCTATTTCGCGCGCGCCTGTCATGTCAGGCCGCGTTGGCGCCGGATTTTCCCTGGCGCTTGCGGTCGGTTGCGTCGAGGAAACGCTTGCGCAGACGGATTGACTTCGGTGTCACTTCCATCAGCTCATCGTCCTGAATCCACGACAGCGAGCGGTCCAGCGTCATGCGGATCGGCGTCGTCAGCTTGATCGCTTCATCCTTGCCGGCGGCGCGAATGTTGTTGAGCTGCTTGGCCTTGAGCACGTTGACTTCGAGGTCGTTGTCACGGGTATGAATGCCGATGATCATGCCCATGTAGACCTTGTCGCCCGGCTCGATGATCATCGGTCCGCGGCTTTCGAGGTTGAACATGGCATAGGCCACGGCTTCGCCCGACATGTTGGACAGCAACACGCCATTGGTACGGCCGGCGATATCGCCCTTGTAAGGCTGATATTCATGGAACAGACGGTTCATCACGGCAGTGCCGCGCGTATCGGTCAGAAGTTCCGACTGATAACCGATCAGGCCGCGCGTCGGCGCGTGGAACACCAGTCGCTGACGGTTGCCGCCCGATGGGCGCAGTTCGGTCATTTCGGCTTTGCGCTCGGCCATTTTCTGCACGACGATGCCGGAATGCTCTTCATCGACGTCGATGACGACTTCCTCGATCGGCTCCAGCAGCTTTCCGTTCTCATCCTTGTGCATGACCACGCGCGGACGCGATACGGCCAGCTCGAAGCCTTCGCGACGCATGGTTTCGATCAGCACGGCCAGCTGCAATTCGCCGCGGCCCGAAACATAGAACGAATCCTTAGCGCTCGATTCCTCGATCTTCAGTGCAACGTTGCCTTCAGCTTCCTTGAGCAACCGGTCACGGATGACGCGGCTGGTGACCTTGTCACCTTCGGTGCCTGCCAGCGGCGAATCATTGACCATGAAGCTCATGGTCACGGTCGGCGGATCAATCGGCTGGGCGGTCAGCGCCTCGGTGACCGAGGGGTCGCAGAAAGTATCGGCGACGGTGCCCTTGGAGAGACCGGCAATGGCGACGATGTCGCCTGCATGGGCTTCGTCGAGCGCAACGCGCTCAAGACCGCGGAACGAGAGAATCTTGGAAATACGTCCGGTTTCCACCAGGCTTCCGTCGCCATGCAGAACCTTGACCTGCTGGTTGGCCTTGACGGTACCGGAATAGATGCGTCCGGTGATGATGCGGCCGAGGAACGGGTTGGCTTCGAGAATCGTGCCGATCATCCGGAACGGGCCTTCTTCGACCGTAGGTTCCGGTACATGCTCGAGAACCAGATCGAACAACGGAGCAAGCGTTCCGCCATCTTCCGGGCGGTCGGGTCCGGTCGACATCCAGCCGTTGCGGCCTGAGCCGTAGAGGATCGGGAAGTCGAGCTGTTCATCGGTAGCGTCGAGTGCTGCGAACAGGTCGAAGACTTCGTTGATGACTTCGTCGACGCGGGCGTCAGGACGGTCGATCTTGTTGATGGCAACGATCGGACGAAGCCCGACCTTCAGCGCCTTGCCGACCACGAACTTGGTCTGCGGCATCGGGCCTTCTGCGGCGTCAACCAGAACGATGGCACTATCGACCATCGACAGGATGCGTTCCACCTCGCCGCCGAAATCGGCGTGGCCGGGCGTGTCGACGATGTTGATGCGGTTGCCCTTCCAATCCACCGAAGTGGCCTTGGCGAGAATGGTGATGCCCCGCTCCTTTTCGATGTCGCCCGAATCCATGGCGCGTTCCTGGACGCGCTCGTTTTCGCGGTAGACACCGGATTGCTTGAGCATTTCGTCAACTAGCGTGGTCTTGCCATGGTCAACGTGGGCGATAATCGCAATATTGCGGAGGGACATAGAGCTGGTCTCGTTTTGGAGAATACAAAAGCGCCGGAACGGGATCCCGGCGCAGGCCGGCATGCGCCGGAATTTGCCGGGCTTATACAGGGTTTTTTGCGAGTGCGAAAGAGGGGCTGGAAAGGTCTCGGTGCTGATTGCTCGATTCGGCTCGAATCACAGCTCTTCAAACGTTGGTTCCGGTAGCGAAACATTCCAGACGAAACCGTCGACCGAATTTTTGCGGTTTCAGGGTGTCGAGCCGGCGGCGAAAATTGGCGCCACCGGCAATGTTTTGGTCAAGCCAGGCCGCGCTTTTCAAGCATCGCCGTGGCATCGGGCATGCGGCCGCGAAAGGCCTGGTAAAGCTCCGCCGGATCGCGCGATCCGCCGGCCGAATAGATGTGGGTGCGCAGCTTTTCCGCGATTACAGGGTCAAACGGGCCATCGGCCTCTTCGAAGGCGGCGAAGGCGTCGGCATCAAGCACTTCAGACCACATGTAGGAGTAATAGCCGGCCGAATAGCCTTCGCCGGAGAACACATGCAGGAAATGCGGGCTGGCATGGCGCATGACGATGGCTTCGGGCATGCCCAGTTTCTTCAGGGTCTCGGCTTCGAAGGTGGCGGGTTCGCCCTTTTCGCCGCCGGCATGCCAGGCCATGTCGACCAGCGCGGAAGCGGTGAATTCGACGGCGGCAAAACCGGCATTGAAGGTCCGGGCGGCCAGCACCTTGTCGAGCAGCGCCCGCGGGATCGGCTCATTGGTGCGGTAATGGCGAGCGTGTTTTTCGAGGATTTCCGGCACGGTCAGCCAATGTTCGTAGAGCTGCGATGGCAATTCGACGAAATCGCGGCTGACCGAGGTGCCCGACAGCGACGGGTAGGTCACATCCGAGAGCATGCCGTGCAGCGCATGGCCGAACTCGTGAAACAGCGTCTGGGCATCGGTGAGCGACAGCAGGGCGGCCTGGCCCGGGGCGGGCTTGGCAAAGTTCATCACGTTGGTGATGATCGGGATCTCACCCTTGGTGCCGTCCGGCATGGTGAGTTTGTGCTGGCTGCGCATGCCGCTCATCCAGGCGCCGGAGCGTTTCGAGGGCCGGGCGAAATAGTCGGCAATGAAGGTGGCGATCTGCTTGCCGTCAGCGCCGGTCACCTCGAACACCCGGGCATCGGCATGGGGACCGCGAATGTCGGGGCGCTCGGTCATGGTGATGCCGAACAGGCGATGGGCGACGTCGAAACAGGCCTCGATCATCTTTTCCAGCGACAGATAGGGCTTGAGCTCGGCCTCGGAGAAATCAAACCGCTTGGCCTTGAGCTTTTCGGCGTAATAACGCCAGTCCCAGGCGGCGATGTCATGATTGCCGCCGGTTTCGGCAGCCAAGGCTGCGAGATCGGCACGGTCGGCCTCGGCGCGTTCGATGGCGCGAGCCCAGACATCGCCGAGCAGTGCTTCGACTGCTTCGGGCGTCTTGGCCATGGTGTCGTCAAGCTTGTAGGCGGCGTAGCTTTCATAGCCCAGCAGTCTGGCTTTTTCGGTGCGCAGGTCGATGATTTCGGCGATCAGCGCGGCGTTGTCGGTAGCGCCGCCCTTGGCGCCGCGGGCAATCCAGGCTTTGAACGCGGTTTCGCGCAAATCACGGCGGGCGCTGGAGCTCAGGAACGGCTCGATGATCGAGCGCGACAGCGTCACGGCGAATTTGCCGGGCTGGCCACGGTCTTCGGCCACGGCTGCCATGGCGGCGCGCAAATCCTCGGGCAGGCCCTCAAGATCGGCGCCGTCATCGAGCAGCATGATCCATTCTTTTTCATCAGCCAGGACGTTCTGGCCAAAGCGGGCGCCGAGCCCGGCGAGGATTTCGCCGATTTCGGCAAAGCGCTTCTGACCATCGGCATCAAGCCCGGCGCCGGACTTGATGAAGGATTTCCAGACCCGCTCGAGCAGACGGTCCTGTTCAGCAGTCAGGCCGAGTTCGGTGCGTTTCCGGTAAAGATTGTCGACGCGGTCAAACAGCGCCTTGTTCATGGCGATGGTGGAATAATGCCGGGACATGCGTGGGGCGATGTCGCGTTCGAGCGCCTGGATCACCTCATTGGTGTCGGTGCCGGCGCGGTTCCAGAACAGTGACGAGACCTTGGAGAGCTTGTCACCAGCCAGTTCCAGCGCTTCGAGCGTGTTGGCAAAGGTCGGTTCGACGTCATTGTCGGCAATCGTCAGGATTTCCCAATCATGCTCGGAAAACGCTTCCTCGAAGGCCGGCGCGAAATCCGCATCGTCTATACGGGCGAAATCGGGCAGGCCGAGCGGCGCGGTCCAGGCGAAGATTGGCGATTCAGTGGCTGTCATGAGAGGCTCCTTTGGGTGGCCCCCATGTAGGTTTGATGGCGCGGGCGAACAAGGCGCACCGGCGCCGCTGGCGGTCAAATGCGCGACGTTGTGCTGATCGGCACACCGGATCGGATCTGTGACCATATAGATTTTAGGGGGTGCGGTCGCGGGTAGCCAGCACACGGCGCCCGGCGTTGAAGCGGGAACGCGCCGCCGTAACAGCGCGTTCCCGAAATCGGATCAAGTGAACCGGCGTCTTATCGGTCAGCTGTTGCGGTTACGTGCCGCCAGCGTGCGCAGTCTCAGCGCGTTAAGCCGGATGAAGCCCTCGGCATCCTTCTGGTCGTAGGCGCCGCGGTCATCCTCGAAGGTCACCAGCGCATCGTCATAGAGTGATTTCGGCGAAGCCCGGCCGGTGAGGATGACGTTGCCCTTGTAGAGTTTGAGCTTCACCGTGCCCTCAACCTCGCGCTGGCTGTGGTCGATGGCCGCCTGCAGCATTTCGCGTTCGGGCGAGAACCAGAAGCCGTTGTAGATCAGCTCGGCGTAGCGCGGCATCAGCTCATCCTTAAGGTGAGCGGCGCCACGGTCCAGCGTGATCGATTCCATGCCGCGGTGGGCGGTAAGCAGGATGGTGCCGCCGGGGGTCTCATAGACGCCGCGCGACTTCATACCGACAAAGCGGTTTTCGACCAGGTCGAGCCGGCCGATGCCATTGTCGCGGCCAAGATCGTTGAGGCGGGCCAGCAGGGTGGCTGGTGACAGCGGTTCGCCGTTGATCGACACAGCATCGCCAGACTTGAAGCCGATTTCGATCTCGGTGGCCTTGTCGGGCGCCTGCTCGGGCGACACCGAGCGCTGGTAGACATAGTCCGGTGCTTCGTCGTTGGGGTCTTCGAGAACCTTGCCCTCGGAAGAGGAGTGCAGCAGGTTGGCGTCGACCGAGAACGGGGCCTCGCCGCGCTTGTCCTTGGGGATCGGGATCTGGTGGGCTTCGGCAAAATTGATCAGGTCGGTGCGCGACTTGAAGCTCCAGTCACGCCAGGGTGCGATCACCTTGATGTCGGGATTGAGCGCATAGGCGGAGAGTTCGAATCGAACCTGGTCATTGCCCTTGCCGGTGGCGCCATGGGCGATGGCGTCGGCGCCGGTTTCTTCGGCGATTTCGACCAGACGCTTGGAGATCAGCGGCCGGGCAATCGAAGTGCCAAGCAGGTAGACGCCCTCATAGACCGCATTGGCGCGGAACATCGGGAAGACGAAATCGCGGACGAATTCCTCGCGCACATCCTCGATATAGATGTTCTTTTCGGGGATCCCCATCAGTTCGGCTTTTTTGCGTGCCGGCCCGAGTTCGTCGCCCTGGCCGAGATCGGCCGTGAAGGTGACGACTTCGGCACCAAGTTCGGTCTGCAGCCATTTGAGAATGATGGAAGTATCGAGCCCGCCGGAATAGGCGAGTACGACCTTCTTGACGTCCTTGTGCGATGTCATGATTGAACGGTCCATGTGTGCGTGGCAGGTTTGGGAACCAAACCCTCAGGTTTGCCGCTCTTTTAGCCGGTTTGCAGCGCCATGCAAGTATTTGAGCGCTTGATGGCTGGATTGAACCATTCTGCCGCCAGACTTTCCTCCGCGGGGCTGTGTGGAAAGCAGCGCGATTGACGCGCGGCCGGCTTGCACCCTATGGCTCAAGCGACAGATCACAGCAAAGGAAGCGCACAATGGCTCATCTCCAATCGGTAATTGCCAAGGGCAAAGTCGCGGTGGTGACCGGCGCCGCATCCGGTATCGGCCTTGCCGCGGTCCGGACTTTCGCGGCAGCCGGCATGCGCGTGGTGCTGGTAGACGTCAATCGGGAAGCGCTGGCGGAAGCTGTGAAAACGGTGGGTGCGCTGGCCAACAATCCAGCCAGCGACATTGTGGCGATTGAAACCGATGTCAGTGATATCGAAGCCATCGGCGCGCTTGAGCGTGCCGTTGCCGACCGATTCGGGGCGGTGCACCTCATGATGAACAATGCCGGCGTTCAGCCCGGCAGCAGCCTTTTCGGCCCGCAGGCCAACTGGGACGTGGTGCTCAATGTCAATCTGATGGGGATCATCCACGGAACCCGCGCCTTCGGACCTGGAATGATGGCGCATGGCGAGCCGGCGATGATCATCAATACCGGCTCGAAGCAGGGCATCACCACGCCGCCGGGCGATCCGGCCTATAATGTCGCAAAGGCCGGCGTGAAGGCCTTTACCGAAGCCTTGCAACACGAATTGCGCAATACGCCGGAGTGCCAGGTCAGCGCTCATTTGCTGATTCCGGGCTATGTCCATACGGCGCTCACAGCCAGGGGGCGGACCGAAAAGCCGGCAGCAGCCTGGACCCCGGAACAGACCGTCGAGTTCATGATGGAGAGCCTCGAACGGGGCGATTTCTACATCCTGTGCCCCGACAATGACGTCGACCGCGCCACCGATGAGAAGCGTATCGCCTGGGCGGCGGGCGACATCATCGAAAACCGCCCGCCGCTGTCGCGCTGGCATCCGGATTACAAGGCAAAATTCGAAGATTCCCTGAATAAATAGTGCCGGGAACTATTTATCAAAGAAGAACGGAGGACTGTTCGGCGGGTAAACCAGCGGTGCCGGGTATCGAAAATCGTGCTGGCACGACATGATGGTTGTTGCCGTTATGCTCCCCATTTGGAGTGGTTGAATTGGACGTAAGCGAGTGTATCGTCCTATCAATCGATCGATGGTCCAATGTATGCCGCGTTGATATTGGTCCAGCGGTCGAACCCCGAGCAAAGAATAAGGACAGCTTGAGCCAGATAAGGCTTTGTCAGTTGATGCCCCGGAACGCCAGGTTTGAGCGTGAAAGTTCATTAACTGAACGGCAGCCCATTAAACGCATATCTCTTTCGATCTCAGCTTTCATGAGACCAAGAGCGCGCTCAACGCCAGGCTGACCTGCGGCAGCCAGCGGGTAGAGATAGAAACGCCCGCCACCAACAGCTTTGGCACCGAGCGAAAGTGCTTTGAGGATGTGGGTGCCGCGCTGGATGCCGCTGTCCATAATGACATCAATCTTGTGTCCCACCGCATCGACAATTTCAGCAAGTGCATCAAACGGAGCACGAGAGCCGTCAAGTTGCCGCCCACCGTGGTTGGAGAGCACGATGCCCGTGCAGCCAATATCGACTGCCTTTTTGGCATCCTCAACACTCATGATGCCTTTGAGACAGAACTGACCGTCCCATTCCTTGACCATCTGAGCCACATCATCCCAGTTCATCGAGGGATCAAGCATTTCTGTAAAATAGCGTCCAATGGACAGGGCGCCATCGCTCATGTCCACGTGGTCATCCAGCTGAGGAAGCGCGAATTTTGGATGGGTGACGTAATTGATGCCCCACAGTGGCTTGATGGCAAATTGAGCCATGCCAGCAAGAGACAGCTTGAACGGGATCGAAAAACCGGTGCGCAGGTCGCGCTCTCTGTTGCCTCCGGTGATGCTGTCGACAGTCAGCATCATGACTTCAACACCAGCTTCCTTGGCGCTTTCCATCATTGCCCGGTTCAGGCCGCGGTCCTTGTGAAAATAGAACTGATAGACTTGCGGGTTTTTGTATTTCTCGCGAATTTCCTTGAGGCTGACTGTGCCGAGAGACGAAACGCCGAACATGGTGCCGAATTTTTCTGCTGCTGCTGCGACCGCATTTTCACCATCGTGATGGAAAAGCCGTTGCAGCGCCGTTGGCGAACAATAAATCGGCATGTCGAGTTTTTGCCCCATGACTGTCACGGACATGTCGACGGTCTCTACCCCTCGCAGGACATTCGGGATCAGATCGCAAGTATCGAAGCTCGCCGTATTGCGGTTATAGGTGACCTCGTCGTCAGCTGCGCCGTCAATATAGTTGAAAATTGGACTGGGCAGCCTGCGTTTGGCGAGAGTGCGGAAATCCTGAAAGTTGTGGCAATGCTTAAGCCGCATATTTTTCACGCCCAATTTGCAATAATCAATCACTTCAGTTCGTCGAACTGAACAAACCAGGCGGGTTGAGGCACTGCTGATTTGGACCAATGACCGGAGCATAAACCATCAGATCTTGCGCTGGTAGTGCCATCCGAATTGTGGACGACAGAATCCCCGAAGTTCCCAAAAGCGCCGCGCATCCAAGTGGATGCGCAAAGGACGCTGGATCTCTTTGAATCAATGCAAATACAGTTCATTCTTGTCTGCTTGAAGGTGTTCTCATTATGGTGGATCGTGTCCGTTATCAGTTAGCGGACCGAAAATACCCAGGGTCCGCTCCCGGCCAGTTTTGACGGTTGGTTGATCATCGGCCAATTCAATTCGCGGGACCCTGGTTTTGCTGCCTACGGGTTTAATGGGACATCTGACGGTCTCCGCTGGCCCATAAATCCTGGCCTGGATAATGACCCGATTGGCGGTGCGCTGAAACTGGCATAAGACAGTGTTTCCGCTGATCAGGATCACCGACATGTTTATGGACTACATACCCGGCCTGCCCATCCTTGCTGCGTTTGCTCTTGCAACGCTTTTGCTGGCGATCACACCCGGCCCGGACATGACCTTGTGGATGAGCCGGACCATACGCGACGGTCGGGCCATCGGCATGATGACCCTGCTCGGCACCAATCTGGGCATTGGCATACACACGCTGCTTGTGGCCTTCGGCGTGTCGGCGCTGGTGGTTGCCTCCCCGGTGGCCTTTCTGGTTCTGAAAACCGGAGGCGCGGGCTATCTGCTCTGGCTCGCCATTCAGGCTTTGCGGAACCGGTCGGTTCTCTCGGTCAAAACCACAGGCAAAACCAATGCGTCGATGGGCAAGGCATTTCTCAATGGCCTGTGGGTCAATCTGCTCAATCCGAAGGTAATCATCTTCTTCATGACCTTCCTGCCGCAATTCGTCAGTGTCAGCGACCCGCATGTGACCGGAAAGCTGATCTTTCTGGGATTGCTGTCGATTCTGATTGCGCTGCCGATTGCTATTGTCGTTGTGCTCGGCGCCAACGGGCTGGCGGATTGGCTGAAGCGCAAACCGCAGGTGATGCGGATCGTTGATTATGTCTTTGCGGCGGTGTTTTCGGTGTTTGCGGTCAAGATCCTGCTGACCCAAAGCCGCTGATCAGGTGTCGCTCTCCACTGGTCCAGCGCGTTCGCTGGGCAGCCAGCGGCCAGCATTGCGGCCCGTCAGCAGCCAGTAGACGCTGGCGCCGATAATGGCGCAGGCGGTGCGAATGGCGATCAGCATTGCCGGTTCGAGCGTATCGGTGCCGCCAGCCGAGTATCCGGAGACGTAAGGCAGGCCGGCAATAGCGAGCGCCAGCATGGCGCCGGCGAGCGCATGACTGAGCCAGTCGCGCAGCCGCAGGAATTCGAACACGGCGATGATCGCCAGCGCCGGCAGCAGCACGGCACGGGCAAAGATGCTGGCGACGCCGAGCACGCCGACGGCGAGCGTGACCGTAAGTTCAAGTTCGTCAATCCGGCCAAAATCTGCAGGCACGATCAGCCGCGCCAAGAACACATAAGCCAAGGCCGCCGCCACGCAGCCGAGGAAAAAGCCGAAGGCAATCGAGAACATTCGGCCGAGTAGGCGCATCATATCGCTCATGGCGGCGTCAGTCGGCGCCGTGGCCGGCGATCATTATCGCTTCCAGCGCCAGCCGCTCGGTCTTGCGCATGCGCTCGGACTCGCTCTTGAGCTGGCCGCAGGCGGCGAGGATATCGCGGCCGCGCGGCCGACGGATCGGCGAGGCATAGCCGTTGGCATTGACGAAATCGGCGAAGGTCTCGATCGTGTCCCAGTCCGAACATTCGTAATTGGAGCCGGGCCAGGGATTGAACGGGATGAGATTGATCTTGGCGGGAATGCCCTTGAGCAGCCGCACCAGTTCCTTGGCGTCGGCAAGGCTGTCATTGACGCCCTTGAGCATCACATACTCAAAAGTGATGCGACGCGCATTGGAGACGCCGGGATAGGTGCGGCAGGCGTCGAGAAGTTCTTTTAACGGGTACTTCTTGTTGATCGGCACCAGTTCGTCGCGCAATTCGTCGCGCACGGCGTGCAGCGAGATTGCCAGCATGACGCCGATTTCCTCGCCGGTGCGGACGATTCCGGGCACCACGCCGGAGGTCGATAGCGTGATTCGGCGACGCGACAGGGCCAGCCCGTCGCCATCGGCGGCAATCAGCAGCGCCTGTTTGACATGGTCGAAATTATAGAGCGGTTCGCCCATGCCCATCATGACGATGTTGGTGACCTTGCGGCCTTCGGTCGGCACAATGGCGCCCTGCGGCGTGTCCCGGTGTGGGAAATCACCGAGCCGGTCGCGGGCGACAAGCAATTGCGCCAGGATTTCCTCGGCAGTGAGATTGCGCACCAGCTTCTGGGTGCCGGTGTGGCAGAAGGTGCAGGTCAGCGTGCAACCGACCTGGCTGGAAATGCACAGCGTGCCGCGGCCTTCCTCGGGAATATAGACGGTTTCGACCTCGACCGGCCGGCCGGCGCCACGCGGCGGAAACCGCATCAGCCATTTGCGGGTGCCGTCGTTGGAAATCTGTTCCTCGACAATCTCGGGGCGAGCAATGGTGAAGCGGGCGTCAAGCTGCTCGCGCAATTCGCGCGAGATCGTGTGCATGTCGGCAAAATGGGATGAGCCGCGCACATAAAGCCAGTGCCAGATCTGGTTGACCCGCATCTTGCGCTGGCGCTCGGGCACGCCGGCATCGGCCATGGCGGCGACCATCTCGTCGCGGCTCATTCCGACAAGGGTCGGCTTGCCATCGAGGGCCTGTGCGGAAGACGGGCGGACGGGACGTGCGGAAGGGTCTGTCAGGTCAAGGGTAACTGGCATCGGGGGTTCGGCGCTCATGTTTCACGAAGGCCGGGTCCTATCAGGTTTTGCCGGGCGCGTCACCTCCACGCTCGCGCGTCCCTCCGGGCGCCGCCCTGGTGGCGGCTGATGCCATCAGGGAAAGTCCACCCAGCAGTTGCCGCACCAATCGGCCAAAGTGATTGGACGAGGCTGGCGATACGGTGCGGTCGGCGGTGGCCCCAGACCTGTGAGGATTGTGCCCATTGCGGGTAGCTGCGGCGGGATCGCGCCAGGGGCCAAGCTTCAGGGCCATCATCGTGGCATGGTCGTAATAGCTCATATCCGGTCTCCTTGTTTTCGGATCAGACCAGATCGCTGCTGACACCCTGTTGTCAGGGGGAGTGCTATAGTGTCAGGAGTGGTCAGGGAGCTTTTGCCATGCGCCGATCAAACCGCCTGTTTGAAATCATCCAGATCCTGCGCTCGGCCGAACGGCCGATGACGGCGGAGATGTTGGCGCGACAGAATGAGGTTTCGGCACGGACGATCTACCGCGACATTTCCGCCCTGCAGATCATGGGCACGCCGATCGAGGGCGAACCCGGCATCGGCTATGTGATGCGCAAGGGCTATGATCTGCCGCCGCTGAATTTCGATCTCGAGGAAATCGAGGCCTTGCGGGTCGGGCTGGCGCTGCTGTCGCGCACCGGCGACAGCGCCTTGCAATACGCGGCGCGGCGGATTCATGCCAAGGTTGACGCGCTGCATGGCCCGGCCGATTGGCTGCAGGTGGCGCCCTGGGGCGCGCCGCTGGATGACCCGGCCAAGGGCTGCATTTCGGTTTCGAGCCTGCGCAATGCCATTCGCAATGAACGCAAATTGCGGCTGACCTATCGCGATGACCAGGGTCAGGAGACGGTGCGCACGGTGCGGCCACTGGCGCTGGTCTATCATCTCGAATGCATGATGCTCGCCGGCTGGTGTGAACTCAGGGCCTCGTTCAGGCATTTCCGCACCGACCGGATTTATGGCTGCGATGTTCTCGATGACCGGTTTTCAGGTCAATCCGGGGCGCTGAGGGCGATCTGGCTGGAACAAAATCCGTGGAGCGAAGCCAGCGCCGGAGCCTGATTATCAAAGGCGCAATCAGGACCAATCAGTCGTGCGCGAGACAACGCCTGGCAAAGGCGGTGATGGCGTTGCCATTGGTGACCCCGCGCATGATCGTGCCCTGTTCAGAGAAATACACGGAAACGCGCTTGGAAGGCGCGGCCAAGTTTGCTGCGAGGAGATTTGCAATCTGCTCTGGCGCCAATGGAGGGGTCAGCAGGATATCGTCTCCCTGTCGGCGGCGCCAAACGGCGTCGCGGAAGAGAAATTGGGTATAGTTCTTGAGATTGTCCGCGGTTATGACGCTATCGGCCCGCATGTAAATGTTGGCACGCAGGGTCTCCGTCCAGCCGTCACGGACTCGGTCGAGGGTGTTCGGGAACCACATATTGAGGACAAACCTCAATTGCGGCGCCTCCGAGCAGATCATCCACAGGCCGGACCAATGCCTACCAACCGCGTGCGATCCGGATGCTGTCGGTAGCGACGATATCGTCGAGCGGCGGCAGCGTTTCGCCGCGGTCATGCCAGTAGGCAACGACCAGGACGAGGGTAAAGGCAAGAATGCCGAAAAGCGGTTTTCTGACTTTCTTCCACCGCATGCCCGGTATCCGGTTGACCTTTTTGATGTCGGGTTGATCGTTGCGCTTCACGGCAATTCTCTCATGGGGCGGGTGACGTCGTGTCGGCAAACTATATCACCATCACCCGACAGGCTGTGCGTGATCTGCGCGGTGGTTAACGCATGAGTGGCGATTGGCGGCGATCCGTCATTGCGGCGCCGGGGGCGTCAGCACGGCGTCGACAAAGCTGGAAATGTTTGTCGGAGTGAGCGCCGGTTCAGCGGCGAGTTGTTCCATGCCGATCAGCGCGGCATAGAGGAACGAGGCGCGCGAGCGGGCTTCGGGGCCTGTCAGTCCGGCGGCGCGCAGTTGCAGGGTCAGAAATGCCAGCCGCTCGGCATCGGCGTCACGGACAACTGCCTGAACCGCGGCATCGCCGCTGGCCCAGTGGCGGATCGCGGTTTCGGCCATGGCGCCACCATAATCGCGCGCCGGAACATCGAGAACGTCTTCGAATAGCCGGACAATCAGCGCACGCGGCGCCAGCTCGGCTGCTGTCAGCGAGGTGATCAGGTCATGGGTTGCGACCTGTTGCCAGTGGCTCACCATCGCCGCCTTCAGCGCAGCCAGATCCTTGAAATGCCAATAGAACGAGCCTTTGGTGACTTCGAGCTCGCGGCACAACAGATCGACCCGGATGGCCTTCGGGCCGTCAGCGGTCAGCAGCCGGAAGGCTGCCTTGATCCAGTCCTGTGGGGTGAGTCGCTGTTGTCGGGTCATGCCTAACCATACCCAAAGTATTGACAGGGGCAACAGGTTTATGTTGGATAGAATCCATACCCAAAGTATGGAGAAAGCCGATGTATCAGACGATCAATCCGGGCCGGGCGGCCAGGACGGCGGGCTGGCTGTTGTTGTTGCTGGTGGCAAGTTTCATCACCCTGGTTCCCGGCGGGCCGGTTGAAACCCGCGATTTCAGCGCGCTTGGCGGCCCGGTGTTCTGGGGCTTCAACGTGTTTCTGATTTCTCCGGGACTGATTGCCATCGGGGCGGCGATAGGCTTGCTCGGCGGCAGGCCAAAAGCTGCGTGGGCGGCGATTGCTGCGTGCTGGGGCTATGTGTTCGTGGTGTTGCTGGATCTTGGCGGCGTGTTTCCGCGCTCGCCGGATCCAATCCCGCTGATGCTGGGGCTGATCGAGATCTTCGATCTGATTCTTGCCTTCTATGTCGGGCTTCTGAGCCACAAGACGCTGGGGCATCTGTGAGCGGTCGGCGAAGGCTGTAGGCCAAATATAGAAAAGGCCGGGATCAACCGGCCTTCTCATTGATGCGGAGCGGATGGCTCGCGCTTTATTTGCAGCTGGCGATCTTGCTGAGCGCCGCGGTCACACCCTTGAGCGAATAGCTGTAGGAGGTGTTGGTGCCTCGCCGCGACACCGCCTTGACCGACATCGTCGATCCCGCCTTCATGGCCGCCACCAGTTTCGGCTCCTGGGCCGCGTTCTCGACCCAGCCGGAATTGCCACGGCTGAACATGGTGAAATTCTGGCCGTCGATGTTGACGGTGATCTTGGAGGATTCCTGCAGCGGGTAGCCCATCATCGCATTCGGCTCGTAGCTGACATTCTGCCCCGGACGTTGCGAAATCAGGAAAAAGATATCGCCGTGATCGACATTGGTGGGCGCCGAACTGATCGGCACTGACAAAACATAGCAAACCTTGCCGCCCGCCGAATTGTAAGAATAGGCGCCCCAGGCGTCGAATTGCTGGATTCTGGTGGGCGATTGCGCCCACGCGGCGGCGGTCAAAGCAAAAAGCGCCGTCACTGCGGTTGCGATTGTCTTCCCAAACATGATTTTCCTACCAGTTCGTGGTCTCGTTTTGCGGGCCTCTGGCCCAGATAATTCTCGCGGATGGCGAGTTGATTGGTTCATTTTGACTTAATCCTGGTTACCAAAGCGTCAATGAAATCCCCATCAGGGGTGTGAACTTGCCGCAGCCTGGATTGTCGGGTCCCTTGCTCACTGTTTGTAACAACCTGAATCCGGCAAGAGTTTGACCTTTGCCAATTCCCGTGTAGGTGTTTGTCAGATGACTTTGGATGGTACCGGTCGCAATCAGGTAACGGGGTTTTGCGGGGTGAATGTCGAATAATCTGAAACAGCGGTTTGCCCAGCTTGTCGAGGCGGTGGCCGTCAGGCGCGACCAGCAGGCGTTTGCCGAATTGTTCGATTATTTTGCGCCACGGCTCAAATCCTATCTGCAAAGGCTCGGCATGGAGCCATCGCAAGCCGAAGAAATGACCCAGGAAGTGATGATCGTGCTGTGGCACAAGGCGGCCATGTTCGATCCGTCAAAGGCCTCGCTCTCCACCTGGCTGTTTCGCGTGGCCCGCAATCGCCGCATCGACGCGCTCAGACGTGACCGCTCGGACCTGCTTGATCCGCATGATCCGGCCTTGCAGCCGCCACCAGCAGAAGCTGCCGATGACATTGTCGAGGCCGAGGAACGCGACCATCTGGTTCGCACGGCGATGCTTGAATTGCCCGAAGAACAGGTGATGCTGCTGCAACAGGCGTTTTTTCTCGGCCGCTCGCACAGCCAGATTGCCGACGAGACCGGACTGCCATTGGGCACGGTCAAATCCCGCATCCGGCTGGCGTTCTCGCGGTTGCGCCGCAGCCTGGAGCAGGGCGATGGCGATATGACGCTGCATTGAGCGAGCTGCTTCGACCCGGAACTGACTGATTGGCTGCGATTTTAAAGCCCGAATTCGGGTTTCAGCCGGTTTGGGCGTCTTCATCCATTTCGGCCAGTGCCTTGCGGGCGGCGGCGCGGTGGGCGTCGGTCATGTTGGAGCGAATGGTGGCGATCGCCAATGTCAACACGGCGATGTCGTCGGAAAAGCCTACCAGCGCCAGAAAGTCGGGAATCGCATCCATCGGCATGATGAAATAGGCCAGTGCGCCAAACAGCACAGCTCGGGATTTGCCCGGCGTCTGCGGGTCGAGCGCGCAATAATAGGCCGCCACCAGATCCTCGGCGAAGGGGATCTGCCGCGCCGCCTTCTTGAAGGTGCGCCAGAAGCCGGCGCGCACCGAGGCTTCGTTGGCACCCTTGTCGGACTCGCCGAATTGTGTTTCCGGCTCGAGAATTTCACCCTCAAGGGCATTCATGTGATGTCCTCCGGGACAAATGATTGATCCTTGCTATATGGGCGTTCGGTGGCCCGGCTTCAACGTTTGGTGCCGGTTCCGGCGGCTATTCGGTCCATGGCGGTGGCGAGATCGAAGTCCAACCCGGTCAGGCCGCCTGCGTCATGGGTGGTCAGCCGCACCTCAACGTTGCGGTAAACATTTTTCCATTCGGGATGATGATCGAGCTTCTCGGCAACCAGTGCTGCGCGGGTCATGAAGCCGAAGGCCTCGCTGAAATTGGCAAACTTGAAATGTCGCGTCAGCGCGGTTTCACCCGCATCCACCTCCCAGTCGGGGACGCTGGCGAGCTTTTCGGAAACGGCTGTGCTATCGAGTTTCGGGCGCGACATGGGCTACTCCGGGGTTAGAGGGACTGTACGACTATGAAACAGACTAGTGCAGCGGATGGCGGAAAAAAGGCTCAATTTTCGGTGTTGTTTGTCTGCATGGGTAATATCTGCCGGTCACCGCTGGCCGAAGGCATTTTCCGGCAAGGCCTGATGGATGCCGGCCTGAACGAAATGGTCGCGGTCGATTCGGCCGGCACCGGCAACTGGCATGCGGGCGATGGGCCCGATCCGCGTTCTGTGGAAACGGCCGCCGGCTACGGGATCGACATCTCGATGCAACGGGCGCGCCAGGTGACCTCTGCGGATTATGACCGGTTCGATCTGATTTTGGCAAGTGCACGGGCCAACGAGGCGACGCTGCTGGCCCGTGCACTTGCCGCCCGGCATGAGCGGATCCATTTGTTTCTCGAATATGCCACGGCCTCCCGCGCCGACATCCCCGACCCCTATTATGGCGGCGGCAACGGTTTCGAGGCTGTCTATCAGTTGCTGCGCGAGGGCTGCATCCAGCTGGTTTCCAGGCTTGGCACCGAGTTGCGCCAGCCGAGCGGATAGGCTTCTTCGACGATATAGGGCCCGCCGCCAACCGAATCGCGTGCCGACATCACCACGAAACGGCCAACATCGAAGGGCTGGGTGCGGAAATCGCCACGGCCACCGAGATAGTCGACCACATCGCCAAGCCGTGGATGCCTGAGCCGCGCCAGCGTGACATGCGGGGAAAACCGCCGTGGATCGGGCGCAAGACCCAACCGCTGGCAGATCCGCTCGATTTCGGCTTGCAGCGCCTTGAGTTCGACTGAGGGCGCGACGCCGGCCCAGATCGAATGCGGCCTCTTGGAGCCGAACAAGCCCATTCCCGCCAGTGTCAGCGAAAACGACGATCGGTCGATCCGGTCAAGCGCATTGATCACCTCGTCGGCGGTGGGGCCGTCAACATCGCCGATAAAACGCAAGGTTATGTGATAATTCTCGACATCCAGCCAGCGCGCGCCGGGCAATCCGCCGCGCAACAGGGAGAGCGATAACGCTGCCTCCCGCGGGATTTCGAGAGCGGTGAAGAGCCTTGGCATCGCTGTCTCCCCGAATTGTCGGATAACTTAAACGAATCATGACACGGGCCCAAGAGCAAGCGCCGAATGCGCGCCGTACCCGAATGGTGCTGCTTGCCCACTGCTATCGCCGGATCGGCGTGCCTTGCCGGTTGCTGGTTTGATGAGCTGTGGGCAGGCTGCGTGTTGGGCCGTGCCGGGTCACTCGCTCTTGATTCGCGTCAGGAACGCTTCGGCAACGGATGCGAAGCGCTCGACCATGGTGCTGATTCCTTGAGGGTTGGGGTGCATGCCGTCAGACAACTGCAACGAAGGATTGCCAGCCACGCCATCGAGGAAAAATGGATAGAACGTCAGATCGTACTTTGCAGCAAGATCAGGATAAATGGCGTTGAAGCTGGTTTCATAGTCAGCTCCCATATTTGGCGGCGCCAGCATTCCGGCCAGCAGCACCGGAATGCCACGTTCGGTGAGCCTGGCGATCATTGCCTCCAGGTTTTCGCGGGATTTTTCCGGTGGCAGGCCGCGCAGCGCGTCGTTGGCGCCAAGTTCGAGAATGACGCCATCGACACCATCGGGAATTGACCAGTCGAGCCGCGCCAGCCCGCCCGAGGTGGTGTCACCCGATACACCGGCATCGATGATCTCGACATCGTGGCCGCGGGCACGCAATTCGGCCTCGAGCCGGGCTGGAAAACCCTCGTCCGCGGCAAGATTATAGGCCGCCATCAGGCTGTCGCCGAAGCCAACCAGCTTCACTGCGCCCTCAGCCATGGCATGGCCGGACAGCGCGAAAACAGCGGCGATGGAAAACAACGCGGCGATCAAACCTTTAAAATGCATCAATGGGCTCCTAAGTGCTCGACAACAGTCCGTCCGTCGCCCGTTGCCTTTCCATATAGGATACCCTGCCTGTGTCTCAATCCATTGTTCAACTCCGGCAGGCGCATCTGACGCTTGGAAACGGCGCCTCGTCGGTGCATGTGCTCAAGGGCATCGATCTCGATATCGCCAAGGGCGAATCGGTCGGCATCGTCGGCCCGTCGGGCTCCGGCAAGTCCACGTTGCTGATGGTGGTGGCCGGGCTTGAAAGGCTCGACAGCGGCGAAGTCCGTGTCGCGGGTCATGCCCTGCACCAACTCGGCGAGGATGCGGTTGCCGCCGTGCGCGGTCGCTCGATCGGCATCGTGTTCCAGTCTTTCCATCTCATCCCAAACATGACGGCACTCGAAAATGTCGCGGTTCCATTGGAGCTTGCCGGCCGTGCCGATGCCTTCGAGCGTGCCCGGCAGGAGCTGGTAGCGGTTGGGCTTGGCGAGCGTCTGACCCATTATCCGGGCCAGCTTTCGGGTGGTGAACAGCAGCGTGTGGCGATTGCCCGGGCACTGGCGTCGGATCCGGTGCTGATCGTGGCTGACGAGCCGACCGGCAATCTCGACGGTGAAACTGGACGGCAAATCGCCGATCTGTTGTTTGCAAAACAGTCCGAGCGCGGCTCGACGCTGTTGCTGGTTACCCATGATGTTACCCTGGCCGAGCGTTGCGGCCGGCAGGTGTCGGTGCGGTCAGGGCGAATCGTCGACACCGATGAAGAGGCTGCGGCAGCAGCCAAGGCAATCGCCTGATGGCCGCGGCCAATCGCCTGCGGCTCGGTCTCGCGATGCGGCTGGCGCTGCGCGAATTGCGCGGCGGGCTGTCGGGATTTTACATTTTTCTCGCCTGCGTGGCGCTTGGCACCGGCGCCATCGCTGCGGTGAACTCGGTTTCCGAGATGATGACTGGATCGATCACGTCGGAAGGCCGGACAATTCTTGGCGGCGACGTTCGCTTCGAGGTCGAGAACCGTGATTTTACTGGTGCCGAGCGCACCTATCTCGAATCACTCGGCACGTCCTCGTCGGGCGCTGGGCTGCGTACCATGGCGCGGTTGCCTGACGGCTCCGACCAGTCGCTGGTCGAGTTGCGCGCCGTCGATGATGCCTACCCGCTCTATGGCGAGTTGGTGACCCAACCGGCACTCCCGGTGGATGAAGTGTTTGCCGAACAGGATGGCGTCTATGGCGCCATCGTGGCGCCGATCTTTCTCGACCGGCTGGCGTTGAAAATCGGTGATGAAGTGCTGGTTGGCCAGGCCCGGTTTGAAATTCGCGCCGCCATCGTCACCGAACCCGACGCTTTGTCTGAAGGTTTTGGCTTTGCACCGCGGCTGATGATCTCGCGCCAGGCGCTGGATGCCGCCGGGCTGGTCCGGCCCGGCAGCCTGGTTGAACAGAGCTACCGGATAAGGCTTGACGGTGGCACCGATGCGCGCGCACTGGCAGCGCTTCGCACCGAGGCGGGAGAGCGCTTTGCCGATGCCGGCTGGCAAATCCGCACCAGCCAGAACGCGGCGCCGGCGCTGACCCGCAACATCGAGCGGTTTTCTCAATTCCTGACGCTGGTCGGGCTCACCGCGCTGATCGTTGGCGGCGTCGGCATTGCCAATTCGGTGCGTGCCTGGCTTGAGGGCAAGCGCGGTGTGATCGCCACGCTCAAATGTGTCGGCGCGCCGGCCCGGCTGGTTGTGGCGATCTACCTGATCCAGGTGATGCTGATCGCCGGCTTTGGTGTGCTGCTCGGGTTGATTTTGGGTGCGGCGACACCGTTCTTCGCCGCTGGAGCGCTCTCTAGCGTGATTCCGATTTCGGTCGATGCCTCGTTTTATCCCGGTTCACTGGCCATTGCCGCCGGGTTCGGGTTGATGACGGCGTTTGCGTTTGCAGTGCTGCCGCTGGGCCGTGCCGGCGAAGTTCCGGCCACGGCGCTGTTTCGCCAGCAGGGGTTTGAGGCCAGCGGACTGCCGCGCTGGCCTTATTTGCTGACTGCCGGGCTGACGCTTGTGGCCTTGTGTGCTGCAGCAATCTGGTTTGCCGACGACCGCCGCATTGCCGGCATCTTCGTTGCCGCCGTGGCAGTGGCGTTTGCCGTGCTCAGGCTTGTCGGCCATGCGGTGCAGGCTGCCGCCCGTCGGTTTCCCACCGTCCGCTCGACGCCGCTCCGGCTTGCCATTGGCAATATCCACCGTCCCGGTGCGCTGACCCCTTCGGTGGTACTGTCGCTGGGGCTGGGGCTGGCGCTGCTGGTCACGCTGGCGCTGATCGACACAAATTTGCGGCGTGAACTCTCGGGCAATCTGCCCGACCGGGCGCCGAACTTCTTCTTTGTCGATATTCAGTCGAGTGAAATCGACGGATTCGAGAAGGTGGTGACGACGCTGGTGCCCGACGGCAAGGTCATCAAGGTGCCGATGCTCAGGGGCCGGATTACCGAACTCAAGGGCGAAGCCGTCAGCGTCGACAACGTGCCGCCGCAGGCGCGCTGGGTGCTGCGCGGCGACCGCGGCGTCACCTATGCCAAGAACCTGCCGGAAAATTCACGTCTGTCGGCGGGTCAATGGTGGCCGGCCGATTACCAGGGTGAACCGCTGGTGTCGTTCTCGTCCGAAGAGGCCGGTGAACTGGGGCTCAGCGTTGGCGATACCATCACGGTATCGGTTCTGGGGCGCTCGATCATCGCAAAAATCGCCAATCTGCGCGATGTTGAATGGGAATCGCTGTCGATCAATTTCGTCATGGTGTTTTCGCCCAATACATTTGCCGGCGCGCCGCATTCCTGGATGGCGACGCTGTCCGATCCGGGGGCCGATGCGGCGCTTGAGGGCGAGGTGCTGCGCGCCGTCACCCAAGCCTATCCGACTATTACCAGCGTTCGCGTCAAGGATGCGCTGGAACTGGCCAACCGGGTGGTCGGCCAGATCGGCATTGCCATCCGCGCTGCGGCTTTGGTGGCGCTGGTGGCGTCCGTGCTGGTGCTCGCCGGGGCGCTGGCTGCCGGCAACCGCTCGCGAATCCATGACGCGGTGGTGCTGAAGACGCTGGGGGCGACCCGGGCGACGCTGATTCGCGCCTATGTCTATGAATATGGCCTGCTCGGGCTGGCGACGGCGCTGTTTGCGCTGGCGTTTGGCGGCGTCGCAGCCTGGTTCGTGGTCAGCCGGATCATGACGCTGCCCTCGAGCTTCATGCCCGATATCGCACTCATGACGCTTGCTGGCGCGCTGCTGGTCACCGTCGGCATCGGCCTGATTGGCACCTGGCGGGTGCTTGGGCAAAAAGCCGCACCTGTTTTGCGCGAGCTTTAGGGCCAAACCGGCTTAATCATTAAGCATTTGGACCGGTTTTCGTACGTCATGAATGATCAAGGGTCTTGCCGTGGGCGTTGATCGTCCTCATATTGTAGTCAGGCATGCTGGAGCCCGGCAGCGGCGCCTGGGTTATGGAACCCGACACCGTAAACAACACCAGGGCTTATAAAGAGGAAAACATGGCTGACTTTCGCAATTCGAATGTCCGCGTAGCCAATGGCGCCCATGCAGGCGCTGCCATTGATGAAGGCCTTCGTGCCTACATGCTGCGCGTTTACAATCTGATGGCATTGGGACTGGGCATCACCGGTGTCGCAGCCTACGCTATCGCATTGTTCGCAACCACCAACGATCCGGCTGCTGCCGTGGCAACACTCGGCAACGGCAAGATGCTGACCGGTCTTGGCGCAGCACTTTATGGCTCGCCGCTGAAATGGGTGGTCATGCTGGCGCCGCTGGGGATGGTCTTCTTCCTGAGCGCCCGCATCGAAAAGATGAGCGTTTCTGCGGCGCAGACAACCTTCTGGGTCTTTGCCGGCCTGATGGGCGTCTCGCTGTCGTCGATCTTCCTGGTCTATACCGGGGCGTCGATCACGCAGACCTTCTTCGTCACCGCCGCTTCGTTCGGCGCACTGTCGCTGTATGGCTACACCACCAAGAAGAACCTGTCGGCAATGGGTTCGTTCCTGATGATGGGTCTGTTCGGCCTGATCATCGCGATGGTGGTCAACATCTTCCTGCAGTCGAGTGCGCTTCAGTTCGCGATCTCGGCGATCGGTGTGCTGATCTTCGCAGGCCTTACCGCCTACGATACGCAGCAGATCAAGGAAATGTATTACGAGGGTGATACCGACGCCACCGCCGGCCGCAAGGCAATCATGGGTGCGCTGCGTCTGTATCTCGACTTCATCAACCTGTTCATGTTCCTGCTGCACTTCCTGGGCAACCGCGAATAGCAGCAACACATTGGATCTGGAAAAAGGCGGCCCTCGGGTCGCCTTTTTTGTTGGCGGCATTTCGCGCTGGCGCTAAACCGAAAGTCTGCACTCACTGGACCGGTACCCGATGATCATCCGCGACGCTGCTTCCACTGATCTGCCCGCCATCACCCGGATCTACTCCGACAGCGTGCAAAACGGTGTCGCCAGTTATGAACTTGTCATACCCGACGAGGCCGAGATGGGGCGGCGAATGGCGGCGCTGCGGGATAGTTCCTACCCCTATCTGATCGCCGAGGACGATGATGGCGCGGTTCTGGGCTATGCTTACGCCTCGGCGTTTCGGACCAGGCCGGCCTACCGCTGGCTGGTCGAGGATTCGATCTATCTGGCGCCGGAGGCGCGCGGCCGTGGTGTCGGCCGGGCATTGCTCGAAGCCCTGATCAGTCGCTGTGAAACGCTGGGGTTTCGGCAGATGGTGGCGGTGATCGGCGGCGCCCATCCTGCCTCGATCGCCGTTCACCAGAAGGCCGGTTTTGCCAGCGCCGGGATGATTGCCGGCTCCGGCCACAAGCACGGTCGCTGGCTCGACACGGTGTTCATGCAAAGGCCGCTGGGCGAGGGCAAGGCGACAGACCCGGATCCGGAAACCTATCCGGGCACGCTGTTTACGGGCTGAACCTGTCGGAATGATGGGAGCAGAGTGCTTGCCAGCACAATATTCCCGTTGGCTTGCGACGGCAAAAGCAAGCTGCCGCCGATTTCCGGTGCCTACCGCACCAGCCGCGGTGTCTTGTCGAAATATTTCAACACGGTTTCGAGCTCCTGGCCGCGCTTGAGCACCAGCCCGGAGGCGGAAATGATCGAGAAGGCGCCCTGCTTGCGGGCGCGGGAGGGATCTTTCTCGATCCGGTACAGCGGCACTTCGCTGGTCCGGCGAAAGGCTGAGAAAATGGCACGGTCGTGCAAATGGTCGATGGCGTAGTCGCGCCAATGCCCCTCGGAGACCATGCGGCCATAGACCCGCAGAATAAGATCGAGTTCGCGACGCTGGAAGGTCACCGGTTCGGGGGTGTTGCGGCGGCGCATCTCCGCGAGATCCACGGTCGCCGCCTGGCTTGCTGTTCCCTTGGGTCCGCGGCGCGCGGAGTAATCCGCCCCGTCCGCCATCAGATCGCCTGCAAATCATTTCTCATCAGAGCAGTTTGCCTGACACGGGCGCGAATTCAAGCGGGGAAGTGGTTTTTTGGACGTCTGCGCAAGGTCCGTTCATGCCGCGGTGCAGCATCACGAATGACATCAACCGGTCGTCTTTGTTTACCCGATCGGGCCCAGAAACCGGCCAAAGGCATATTTGGGCCGCAATTCAGTCAAATCACCGCCTGATTTGGCATCAATTCTCTCAGCGTTGCCTCAGACGGTCTGAACCGGGGACTTCGGAATGACAGCCCCCAGCCCCCTCGGAGTTCCCGGGACGGATCACCCAGGCAGAAGTCGTTCCCGCGGCTTACTGCTTGGGGCAACTCCCAAAACCCTGATTTTGACCGGCCGCTGGCCGGTCTCTTTTTATCCGTATTCGCTAGCCTCGATTATCGCCGCGCCGAGAATTCGGCCCGGCGCGCCGTCCTTGCCGACCACCTGCAACAGGATCGCGCAGCCGACGCCGGGATGGGCTGACAGCAGCGAGGGTGGCAGTTTCAGGCTGATGGCGTCGCCGTCCCACATGCCCACGGTCTGGACCTCGCGCACACTGTGCTTGTAGGTGATCTTGTGGCCGGCGTTCTCGCCTTTCTTGATGTCGACGGTGGTGGCTTCATTGAAATAGACGATGACAATGCTGGCCTCGCCCTGGCCGTCGTCGATGGAAATGTTCAACCCATTGTCGTCGAGGCTTGCTTCGACACCGACCGTCAGCCCCTCGCCGGCGGCCGAGAGCTTGCTCAGAAGCGCGTCGACAGCGGCGCCGTCAGCGCCATTGGCGTGGTCTCGGCCGTTGACGACTGCTTGCGGCGTGTAGACATTCTTGCGCTTGAGGCTGTGTGCATAGCCATATTGCCGCTCGGTGCTGGCAGCATTGGACAACGTGTCGGCCCAGCCGAGATAGTTCCAGTAATCGACATGATAACTCAGGCCGAGGACCTCTCCGCTCTCGATCAGTCGGGCCAGTTCGGCGTCGGCCGGCGGGCAGGAGGAACAGCCCTGACTGGTAAACAGTTCGACCACGCCCCGCAAATTGCCGGCAATCGCTGCAATCGGCTGCGCCACGACGAACATCCCCGTGAATGCAGGGAGAGCGAGGGCGAGTATGAATGCGCGGGATGTCATCAATTTGGGGTCCGTTGTAGCTGGCGTCATGATCCGTACTTCTCAAGGGATGTTATCCCCGAGCGACGGACACGACCAAATCACGTTGCGGTGACAGGCTCAAACGAAAAACGCCGGGGCAGTGCCCCGGCGTCTGATGGTGGTCGAACCGGAGTTCGGTCAGGCGGCAAGATCGCGCAGAACTGTCTGCAGGATGCCGCCATTCTTGAGGTATCCGAGCTCATCGAGCGTATCGACGCGGCAGATCAGCGACACCTCCTTGACCGTGCCATCGGCAAAGGTGACCTTGGCGATCTTCTTCTCGCCCGGCTGGATGCTGGCCAGACCATCGATGGTGACGGTCTCGTCGCCCTTAAGACCGAGGCTCTCCCAGCTTGTGCCTTCCTCGAAGACAAACGGGATCACGCCCATGCCAACCAGGTTGGAGCGGTGAATGCGCTCGTAGGACGCGGCAATGACGGCGCGAACGCCGAGCAGGTTGGTGCCCTTGGCAGCCCAGTCACGCGACGAGCCATTACCGTATTCGGCACCGGCGAAAATCACCAGCGGAACGCCTTCGGCCTTGTACTGCATGGCTGCATCGTAGATCGAAACCTCCTCGCGGGACGGGTAATGGAAGGTGTACCCGCCTTCACGACCGTTTGGTCCGAGCATGTGATTGCGCAGCCGGATATTGGCAAAGGTGCCGCGCATCATGACTTCATGGTTGCCGCGACGGGTGCCGTACTGGTTGAAGTCCATCACGCCGACGCCATGGTCCATCAGATAGGCGCCTGCAGGTGACTGTGCCTTGATGGAGCCTGCCGGAGAGATGTGGTCGGTGGTGATCTTGTCACCAAACAGACCCAGCACGCGCGCACCCGTGATGTCGGATATGCCCGCACCGGTCTTGCCCATGCCTTCAAAGTAAGGCGGGTTCTGCACATAGGTCGAATTGTCGTCCCAGGCATAAGTCTGACTCGACGGTACTTCAACGGCCTGCCAGTTTTCATCGCCCTTGAACACGTCGGCATATTTGGCCGCGTAAAGCGCGCGGGTGACGTATTTCATGATGAATTCCTGGATTTCCTGGCTGGAGGGCCAGATGTCCTTGAGGAATACCGGGTTGCCGTCCTGGTCATCGCCGATCGGTTCGACGGTCAGGTCCTTCTGCACCGAGCCTGCCAGCGCATAGGCCACGACCAGCGGCGGTGAAGCCAGGTAGTTGGCCTGGACGTCAGGCGAAATGCGGCCTTCGAAGTTGCGGTTGCCCGACAACACGCCGGCGGCGATCAGCCCCTTGTCGTTGATGGTCTTTGAGACCGGTGCGGGCAGCGGGCCGGAGTTACCGATGCAGGTTGTGCAGCCGAAGCCGACAAGGTTGAAACCGAGTGCGTCGAGATCGGTCTGAAGACCGGATTTTTCGAGATACTCGGCCACCACCTGGCTGCCAGGGGCCAGTGAGGTCTTCACCCAAGGCTTGGTCTTGAGACCCTTGGCGCGGGCGTTGCGGGCCAGAAGGCCTGCGCCGATCAGCACGCTCGGGTTGGAGGTGTTGGTGCACGACGTGATGGCGGCAATGGCCACATCGCCATGGCCGAGATCGTAATCCTCGCCCTCGACCTGGTAGCGGTTGGTCAGTTGACCGGGCTTCTTGTATTCGTCCACGAGCGACTGGGCGAAGCCGGCAGCGATCCCTTCCAGCGGAATGCGACCTTCCGGACGCTTCGGGCCAGCCATCGACGGCACCACGGTGCCAAGATCAAGTTCGAGCGTATCGGTGAACACCGGCTCGGCAGCGCTGGTGTCGCGCCACATGCCTTGTGCCTTGGAATAGGCTTCAACCAGCTTGATGCGGTCTTGCTCGCGGCCTGACATGGTCAGGTACCGGATGGTTTCGTCATCGACGGGGAAGAAGCCGCAGGTAGCGCCGTATTCCGGGCCCATGTTGCCAATCGTGGCGCGGTCGGCCAGCGACATCGAATCAAGGCCGGGGCCGAAGAATTCGACGAATTTGGCGACAACGCCCTTCTTGCGCAGCATCTGCACCACGGTCAGCACCAGGTCGGTGGCGGTGACGCCTTCCTTGAGTGCGCCGGTGAGGCGGAAGCCGATGACTTCCGGCAGCAGCATGGAAATGGGCTGGCCGAGCATGGCCGCTTCTGCCTCGATGCCGCCAACGCCCCAACCGAGCACGCCAAGACCATTGATCATGGTGGTGTGGCTGTCAGTGCCGACGCAGGTATCGGGATAGGCGGTGATTTCGCCGTCTTCTTCCTTGGTCCACACGGTCTGGCCAAGATATTCAAGGTTGACTTGGTGGCAGATGCCGGTGCCGGGCGGCACGACGCGGAAATTCTTGAATGCCTGCTGGCCCCACTTCAAAAAGCGGTAGCGTTCGCCGTTGCGCTCATATTCACGCTCGACATTGTGGGCCAGCGCGGTTGGCGTGCCGAATTCATCGACAATCACAGAGTGGTCGATGACCAGGTCGACCGGTACCAGCGGGTTGATCTTCTGCGGGTCGCCGCCGAGCGCCACCATGGCGTCGCGCATCGCAGCCAGATCGACCACGGCGGGGACGCCGGTGAAATCCTGCATCAGCACGCGGGCCGGACGATAGGCTATTTCAGCGTCGGCCTTGCCCTTGTTGGTAAGCCAGGCGACGACGGCGAGAATGTCGTCCTTCTTGACCGTGCGGCCGTCCTCGTTACGCAGAAGGTTTTCGAGAATTACCTTCATCGAATAGGGAAGTGTAGAGATGCCGGTCAAACCGTTCTTTTCGGCTTCGACAAGACTGTAATAGACATAGTCGGTGTCACCGACCTTGAGGGTGGAGCGGCAGTTGAAGCTGTCGAGTGATTTGGCCACGAGCAACTCGCTTTCGTCAGTTCAGCCGAATTTTGAAGGCAAACACCTTGTTCACGCTGATCGCGTGGAGAAGGGTGCGGGTACGGTCATTTCCGCAGTCCGCCCGTGACGCCTGATCGGCTGTCATGTTCGGCACTAGGTGGAATTCACGCCGACCGCTGGCGTGGTTGCAGGTCTTATAGATTCTTTCGTATGAAGGTGCCAGATCAACCAATGGCCCATGCGAATGTTTTTTGGGCGGGTCCGGCGCGGTGAACGCGGCGGCCGAAATGCGGGGGCCGATGCAGGCAATAGCCACCAATCTCAAGGGACGCCGCGGCGACAGCGTGCTGTTCGACAATGTCGGATTTACGCTGGCGCGCGGTGAAGCGCTGATTGTCACAGGGCCTAATGGCGCAGGTAAATCGACCCTGCTGAGGATTCTGGCGGGTTTGTTGCGGGCTGATTCGGGTAGTTTCTCGCTGTGCGACGATGCGGGGGCTGATATGGCGGTTGCGGAACACGCCCATTATCTGGGGCACCGCAACGCCATGAAGCGCGAATTGCGGGTGTCGGAGAACCTCGATTTCTGGAAAAGCTTTCAGCGCGGTGACAGCAGCACCGGGCTGTCGGTCGATGCGGCGATCGAGGCCGTCGGGCTTACCGGCGTGGCGCATCTGCCGTTCGGCTACCTGTCTGCGGGTCAGCAGCGGCGTATCGCGCTGGCACGGCTCTTGGTGGTGTGGCGGCCCGTGTGGATCCTCGATGAGCCGACGGCGGCGCTCGACAAGCAGTCGGCGGGATTGTTTGCCGATCTGGTGAGAGAGCACCTGTCCGGCGGTGGAATAGCGATTGCGGCCACCCACCAGCCGCTGGGACTCGATCCGGTCAAGACGCTGGAATTGTCGGGCGATCACCGTGCCGCCTTCGATGCCGTGGAGGCCTGGTCATGAGGGCGCTGCTGAAGCGCGATCTGGCGATTGCCACCCGCTCGGGCGGGGCGGCGATGCTCGGCGTGCTGTTCTTTCTCGCCGTGGTGGCGGTCATTCCCTTCGGCATCGGCCCAGATCTCAACCTTCTGGCTCGGATCGGCCCGGCAATCCTGTGGATCGGCGCGCTGCTTGCCTCGCTTTTGGGTCTCGATCGGTTGTTTCAGGCCGACCGCGAAGACGGCTCGCTCGACATGCTGGCGATGCAGGACTGGTTCTCCCTGGTGCTTACCGTGTTCGTCAAGAGTCTGGCGCATTGGCTCGCCACCGGGTTGCCGCTGGTGCTGGCGGCACCGCTTTTGGGCCTGCTGATGAACATGAGCGCGATTTCCACCGGTGCGGTCATGCTGACACTTCTGGTCGGCACGCCGGCGATCTCGTTTATCGGCGCGGTTGGCGCTGCGGTAGCCGTCGCCCTGCCGCGCGGCGGGCTGCTGGTGTCGATCCTGATCCTTCCCCTGGCAATCCCGATCCTGATCTTCGGCGTCAGTGCCTCCTACGCCGCGGTCACCGACCCCGACCCGTTCTGGCCACCGTTCATGATCCTGTCGGCAATCGCGCTGTTTTTTGCAGCCCTCGGGCCCGTGGCCTCGGCGGCGGCGCTGAAGGGTGCGGCAGATTGATCTATTTCATTGAAACCAGCCCCGACAGGCATTAGAAAAAGTCTATGAGCGACACCACGATCTCCCAGGGCTGGTTTACCGGGCTGGCCAACCCGACCCGGTTCCTTGCCCTTTCGGGGCGGATTCTGCCCTATCTGGCCGTGGCCTCGGTGCTGGTACTGGCGGTCGGGCTCTATATGTCGTTTACCGCGCCTGCGGATTACCAGCAGGGCATCACCGTGCAGATCATGTATATTCATGTGCCCGCCGCCTGGCTTGCGATGATGTGCTATTCGGTGATGGCAATCGCCTCGGTCGGCACCCTGGTGTGGCGCCATCCGCTGGCAGATGTTGCCGCCAAGTCGGCGCTGCCGATCGGCGCGGCGTTCACCTTCCTGTCGCTCTTGACCGGCTCATTGTGGGGCCGGCCAATGTGGGGCACCTGGTGGGTTTGGGATGCGCGGCTGACATCGGTGTTCGTGCTGTTTTTGATGTATCTGGGGCTGATCGCGTTGCACAAGGCGATGGATGACCCGTCCCGCGCGGCGCGTCCCGCCGCGGTGCTGACGCTGGTCGGCTTCATCAATATCCCGATCATCAAGTTTTCGGTCGACTGGTGGAACACGCTGCATCAACCGGCGAGCGTGATGCGGCTCGATGGTCCGACCATCGACCCGTCGATGCTCTATCCGCTGCTGGTAATGGGGCTTGCCTATACACTGGTCTTTTTCACGCTGCATTTGATGGCTATGCGCAACGAGATCTGGCGCCGGCGGGTGCGGGCAATGCGCCGGCAAGCCGCCCAGTCGATCGGGCGCTGAGCGCGAAGGGACAAGTCTGATGAGCCACGAAAGCTTCGTGTTTCTTTCCTATGCGGCGACGGCGGTGACGCTGGTCGGGGTGCTGGTGTCGATCCTTCTTGATGGCCGCGCGCGCAAGCGCGAGTTGGCCGAACTGAAGGCGCAAGGCATACGCCGGCGTTCGCAAACGGCAACGGGTTCCAGTCAATGAGCGACGCGGCGCAGGCCCCCCACGGAAAACGCCGTCTGCTGGTGGCGTTCCTGCCATTCATTCTGTTCATCAGTCTGGCCGGCGTGTTTTACTATCAACTCGAATTCGGCCGTGATTCAAGCGAAATCCCCTCGGTGCTGATCGGCTCGAAGGCGCCGTCGCTGGACCTGCCGCCGCTCGACGGGCTGAGCGTGAACGGCGCGCAATTGCCGGCGCTCAATGATGCGGCGATCGCCGGCAAGCTGGCGCTGGTCAATGTCTTTGCCTCCTGGTGCGTTCCCTGCCGGCAGGAACATCCGTTCATGCTCGAACTGGCGCGCGATTCGCGGGTGGTGCTGGTGGGCATCAACTACAAGGACAAGAACGAGAACGCGCTGAAATTTCTCGGTGAACTGGGCAATCCCTATGCCGCCATCGGTGTCGACCCGGTCGGCAAGGCAGCGATCGACTGGGGTGTCTATGGCATCCCCGAAACCTTTCTGGTGGCGCCCGATGGTACCATCGTGTTCAAGCAGATCGGCCCGTTCACCGAAGAGAGCCTGCGCGACAAGCTGATGCCGGAAATCGAAAAAGCGCTCTTGGGCAGCTGAGCCACATACTCTGACGGTACCTCCGAACAGCTGATCTCGTCTTGGTGCGCATTTGGCCCTATGTTTGTGCCATGACTACGCCCCAGCAATTCGACCGCCTGACACCTGATGGCGACACCCATGAACGCGATGTCTGCCGCACCTGCGGCTTTGTCGATTACCAGAACCCGCGCATTGTCGTGGGCTCGGTGGTCCGGCACCAGGGCAAGGTGCTGATGTGCCGCCGCGCCATCGAGCCGCGGCGTGGCTTCTGGACCGTGCCGGCGGGCTATCTTGAACTTAACGAGACGCCCGAGGACGGTGCCAAGCGCGAGGCGCGCGAAGAGGCGCTGGCCAATCTCGAACTTGGTGAATTGCTGGCAATCTATTCGGTGCCGCGCCTGAGCCAGGTGCAGCTGATCTGGCGCGCCGAGTTGATCGACCCGGGCGCGGGCGCGGGCGCGGCGCTCTACGGCGTCGGCGAGGAAAGCCTGGAAGTGGAACTGTTCGACTGGGATAAATTGCCGGTGGATGAGATCGCGTTTCCAACCGTGCACTGGATGCTCGGCCACGAACGTGAGGTGATGGAAAAGGGCTATTCCGGGCCGTTCGGCAATGCGGGGTAGGGTGGGGCTGAATCAATGTATCGGCGGAGGATTGCTAAGGGGCCAAGCGGCCAGGACAGGGATGTTTTGGTCGTCGGCAATATGGTCGGTTTCAGGACCTTTCCGGCGAGCGCTCAAAAGTGGCCACTGGCACCGGAAGCATGATCGCCGCCGCATCCCGCGAGAACTCATTGTGTGAGATCGCAAATACCGTTCAGCTGCGCCCGGGGCGGGATCAAGGAATGCGGCCGCCGACCAAGTCATGTTTGATTGCCTGTAAAGGAAAGATCCTGACAAAATCTCGAAGCTAAAAACGGTCACCAGCAAAACCGTAGTAAGGTTCAGTGTAAAGCTCTATGGTCTTGCACTTAACGAGATTTTTGAAATGCCCGACCACTCCGAGCAACTTATCCATCTGGTTTATGAAGCGTCTCTGGACAATTCACTTTGGCCGGAATTGGTGCTCACGCTTGCCGAGCACCTCGAAAAGGCACGTGAAACGCTGCCAGCGTCGCAACAACAATCCTCAATCACCAATATGGCGAAGCATTTTCTGCGCGCGTTCAGTATTTCGGAGCGCATTGTGGACTTGCAGGAACGCGAAGGACAACACACTGCGGTCCTCAATACCTTTTCGTTCGGGCTTGCCCTGATCAACGAGCAAGGTGAGACGATCATGAAAAACAGCGCGATGATGGCCCAACCGAAGATTGCGCGGCTTTTTGACAAGACGACGACACCCTTGTTGCGCTGCCCGCTCACCGAAATCGAACAATCGCTTAAACAGTGGGTCAGCCAAATCAACCGTACCGACGAACCAAGCGCCTTGGCCTTGCCGACCAATGGGGCTGCCAACCTGCTGATGTTGCCCCGGCGAGAGGCCGTGCGCATGGGTTTCCCACCCAAAGCCGCGGCGGTTTTGCTGGTTACGGATGCAGGCGAAAACGATGGCATACGGGCCTTTGCCGCCAAATACGGCCTGACCAGACGCGAAACCGATCTGCTCGCCGCGATCACACAGACAGGCGACCTTAAACAGGCCGCCGCCGAGATTGAATTGTCGTACGAGAGTGCGCGGACGTATCTGAAGCGGATTTACAACAAGACTGGCAGTCGATCACAGGTCGACCTGATCCAGAATTTGCACAAAGGCCCGCTGAACGTGCTGCGCAAACGCCGCACCTCGGAAGAAGAACAGCACAGGGTGCGCAGGCTTATGCAGCTCAAAGACGGGCGCATCCTGGAGTATTTCACACTTGGTCCCAAAACCGGCAGGCCGGTGGTGCATTTTGATGCCCTGGCAGGGATCACTGTCGATATCGTCGGCAACCCTGCCGGCGTGCTGACCCATCTCGAAAAACACGACATCCGCCTGATCACCCCGTGCCGTCCTGGCGGGTTCAGGTCCAGCCCCAGGGCAATGACCAGCTTGCGCGATTTCAGCGGCGATGTGGTGGAATTGCTCGATCACCTCAAGGTGGACCGGTTTTCCATCTTTGCGGTGTCATTTGGTGCGGGCTCCGCCGTGGCCGTTGCCCATGAATTGCAGGATCGTATCGACCGCGTGGTTCTGTCGTCAGCGCCCTACCCTGCCTATTCCCCCCGAATTGGCGCGACCTGGACCTGTTTTACCAGATGTCGGGTGTGCTGGGCCGGAAATGGCCGGCGATGTTGCGGCAGATGCTGCCCTTCCTGATCCGGTCCATCATGCAGAATGTGGACAGCTATTTTGACCGCTACATCAGCAAGACCAAAAGCACCTACGATGTTGCCGCCTTGTCGAACCCGTTTATCAGGTCACGCATGGCCGAGATGCTTGCCGAACGCACCGCGGCGGGGATGTCCGGCATGGTCGAGGAAAATGTCCTCAATGCCCAGGGTTGGGATTTCGATGTGGCCGACATCACGGTGCCCGTGGACATCTATCATGGCGTGCTCGACAACGTGGCCCCGCTGGCCGGTGCCGCGCTGATGGTGGAACGGCTGCCCAACGGGTCACTGACTGAATTGCCCGAGCATGGTCATTACCATCATCTTACCGGATGGCCCTGGCTGCTGGCACGGACCGCAGGGTGTGATGTGAATGTCGGAGCGGAAACCTACGTCATTCCCGAAGTTGCTGACGGTCCCCAACTGGGGATATTGGAAAGTACAGCCACCTCATAGGACTAGTTCATACTGCCACGAAACCAGAATAGTTCAATTCGAAATTTTGAAATCAAGGAGTAAACCATGTCCAGCATTGTCATCAAATCCTTGCTGTCAGCGGCTTTTGTTCTTACCTCGCTGATGCCGGCCGCCGCCTTGCCGAGCATGCCGCTCGTCGCCGCAGTCGAGCAGCCCGCCGCCCAACGCGCGGGCGTCATTGAAGTACGGCAAAGACACCGCAAACGTTTCCGCCGTCACCATCAAAGACGGCATTATAACCGCCACAAGCCCCGCCACCACGAACGTCGTCATCACGAGCGTCGGGGTTATATGAGCCGCAGTCATGTTAACTACTGCTACAACCGGTATCGGTCCTACCGGGCCTATGACAACACTTACCAGCCTTACCACGGCAGAAGGCGGGCTTGCCGCTCGCCCTATTGAGCCAGCACTGACGCGCACGGGTGAGCGGAGCTCCAAGCTCCGCCGCCCTAGCCTCACATCCGATCATATCGCGACATTTCACACAGAGTCCTGACGAATTCGGCCAACTGCACCGCTCCAGATGGCCGTGCAAAATCCGGGTTGTCCGCGATTAACGGCGTGCGGATCGTTCCCTACTATCGATCATCGGGAAAATCGTATTCCTATCCCCATCCTGCTGCTCACCCTGAGGCAGATCAGCGTCATTCACCGGCACCTGCGAATTGAGAGGATTGATTTGATGTTGCGTAAAATCGCACTGGCCACCGTATTGGCGTTGTCGCTTGGAACCATGGCCACCGCTCAGGACACGGCGCAAGACTATGACTGGCGCGCAATTCTGGAACAGTCGGTCAAAGTGCAGATGAAGATCGATGCCGGGTACGAGGTTTCCAAAGAGCGCGTGGTGCCGCTGCATTTTACCATGGGCGTGCCGTTTTCGAAGGGCAGTTTGACGACCCGGACGCGATTCCCGAAACAGAGGGGGAATCTGGGCGAATTGCAGTTTCTGTCCCCCGACGGGACGTTGCTGGAATATGTCACGTTCTCGACGGGGACAATCAGCGGGGACACGACAGATGAGCGACTGAAAAGGCTGTTTGTGCTGATCGACGAGCAGGTCTACCCGTCGCTGACACCGCCGCCCGAGGCCAAAATCCTGGGCGGGCGCATTACAGAAGTTTCGGGCCATCCGGCCGTCGAGTTTATGTCGTTGTTTGCTGATCCGGCACGGGGACCCGTGGCCGCGCGCATCGTTGGCGTGATCGCGCCGAACCGAACCGACGTTGTCATTTTTGTGCAGCAGACGATGCGGGACAAAATGGCTCTTGCTGGTCCCGACGAGCTGGCCAGGACCTTCGGCGGCGCGATGCTGTCGTCCCTGACGTTTCAAGCCTATCGCGATGCGTCCGGCGCTTTGATCGATTTTTGAGGGCGCTGGGGCCGGGCGATCTGTCATCCACGACACGACACCGGGCCCGAACGCCACCAAACGAACTATCTGACGTCTCTGATTGGCTTATGACGTTTTGGGCTCTTCCGCGTCCTCGTCCGGCAGCGCATGCCGTTGCATCAGTGGCAGTTGCGCCAGCGTGAAGATGATCGACAGCGGCATGTTGCCCCAGAGCTTGAAGCCGACCCAGAAATCGGTCGAGAAATTGCGCCAGATGAACTCGTTGACCACCGCCATGATCAGAAAATACAGGCCCCAGCGCATGGTCAGGATGCGCCAGCCTTCCGCGTCGAGCTTGAAGGCGGAATCAAACACGTAACCCAGAAACGACTTGCCGAAGAAAAGACCGCCGAGCAGGATCAGGCCGAACATGGTGTTGATGATGGTCGGCTTGATCTTGAAGAAGGTTTCATCCTGGAGCCAGAAGCCGAGCGCGCCGAAAACGAAGACGATCCCGGCAGACAGGATCGGCATGATCGGCAGCGTGCGCAGCTTGATCCACGAGATGGTCAGGGCGATGGCGGTCGCGGCCATGAAGAAGGCGGTGGCGACGAAGATGGGCTTACCAAGGGAAGAAAGCAGCGGATATTGCTCCGTCAGCCACTCGGCCTTGGCGTTGGCGAAGAAAAATACCAGCAGCGGGCCCAGTTCCAGAGCCAGTTTGAACAGCGGATTGATGCGCTTGCGCTGGGGATCGCCCGGCTCGCGTTCGAAAATCTGGATCTCATCGACGTGGGCCGCGGCGCCGGTCGGCGCGTCGGCCTGGCTATCGGTGGGGTCGGGCGGGCTCATTTTGGTTCTCCGGCAATGGCTGAGGCGAAATCGGCCGCCTCAAAGGGTTCGAGGTCATCGACGCCTTCGCCGACCCCTACGAAGTAGACTGGCAATTTGTGCCTGGCGGCGATGGCCACCAGAATGCCGCCGCGGGCGGTGCCGTCGAGCTTGGTCATCACCAGCCCGTTGACGCCGGCGATATTCTTGAAGATTTCGACCTGGTTCAATGCGTTCTGGCCGGTGGTGGCATCGAGCGTCTGCAGCACGGTGTGCGGTGCGTCGGGATCAAGCTTGTTGATGACGCGGACCACCTTGGCCAGCTCGTCCATCAGCTCGGTGCGGTTCTGCAGCCGTCCTGCGGTGTCGATGATCAGCACGTCAGCGCCATCTGCGCGGGCGGTCTCGAAGGCCTCATAGGCAAGGCCCGCCGCATCGGCGCCGAGCTTGGTGGAAACCACTTTCGAGCCGGTGCGGTCGCCCCAGATCTTGAGCTGCTCGATGGCGGCTGCACGGAAGGTGTCACCGGCAGCAAGCATGACGTTGAGCCCGCCGGCGCTCAATTTGGCGGCGAGCTTGCCGATGGTGGTGGTCTTGCCGGTGCCGTTGACTCCGACCACCAGAATGACATGCGGCTTGTGGCTGAGATCAAGCTCCAGCGGTTTGGCCACCGGACCCAGCACCTTGGTGATCTCCTCGGCCATGACCTTCTGCACTTCAGCGGGCGAAATGTCCTTACCGTAGCGGGTGGAGGACAGCGCATCGGTGATCTTGAGCGCGGTCTCGACGCCGAGATCGGCCTGCAACAGCACGTCCTCGAGATCCTGCAGCGTTTCCTCGTCGAGCTTGCGCTTGGTAAAGATGCCGGTGATCTGGCCGGACAGCTGACCCGAGGTGCGCGACAGGCCCTTGCGCAGACGTTGCCACCAGTTGCCTGCTTCTTCTTCCACAGGTTCGGGCGTGACGACGGGTTCCGCCCTTGACACCGTGTCGCGAACAACAAGTTTTCGAGGCTCAGGCTCAGGCTCAGGCTCAGGCTCAGGCTCAGGCTCAGGCTCAGGCTCAGGCTCAGGCTCAGGCTCAGGCTCAGGCTCAGGCTCAGGCTCAGGCTCAGTGATTGGTTCTGGGTCGAGCACGGGATCTGCGGAAAGCTCCGCCGGGGTCAGGCCTTCGTCCACCACATCGACGTTATCGGTCGGGCTTTCATCATCCGCCGCAGCCACCGGTTGTTCATCGGTCGTGGCGGGAGCCGGGGGTTCGTCGACATGGTCCTCATCGGCCCGGGCGGGTGCCGATGGCGTCTGTCTATCCGCGGTTTCCGGAGTTTGGTCCGGGACCGGAGAGATTACCGGATCGGCCGCCAGTTCCTCGGGGGCCACCATCGCCTCCGTCGCGGCCTCCTGAGGCGGTACGGCTTCGGACGGCAGGGTCTCTGGAGACGCTGGGTCAGGTTGGGACTCGGGAACAGGCGTTGCCGGGGCTTCGGGGCTGCGTGCCTCATCCGCCGCGGGGTCCGCCGCCGCTTCCTTGTTTCGCCCGAAGGAGAAAACCTTTTTGATGAAGTTGAGCGCCATGCCTGCCTGTTGTCCTTCCTGAATTCAACCGATGGGTCGGGGTCAACCCGTGGCGACAACAGCGGAGCCCGTGTCTTCCGCCGCCGCATCGATCAGATCGCCGATCAGGTGATCCTTGTCACGTCCGGTCACCTTTATCAAAGCCATCTGGCCCCTTGGCGCATTTTGCGCAACCACCGGGGTGAAATTTTCGGTTCGCGCCACGCCCGAATATTCAACCAGCGCCGAATGGGTTGCTGCACTGGCCACCATGGCGTCGAGATGGGCGTCATGGGCCTGATCGCCCCTGGCCCGCAGCCGCGCGGCGCGGTTCTTGATCAGGCCGCGTTCGAGCTGCGGCATCCGCGCCGCAGGCGTCCCCTGGCGCGGCGAATAGGGAAACACATGCAAAAACGAGATCCCGCATTCGTCGATCATCTCGAGCGAGCGGGCGAACATCTCTTCGGTTTCGGTCGGAAAACCGGCGATCAGGTCAGCGCCAAAGGCAAAGCCGGGCCGGAGATCGCGCACCTGGCGGCAGAAATTGATCGCATCCGCGCGGCTGTGGCGGCGTTTCATGCGCTTGAGGATCAGATCGTCGCCATGCTGCAGCGACAGATGCAGATGCGGCATGAAGCGAGGTTCGCCGGCGATCAGATCCATCAGCGTGGCATCGACCTCGATCGAATCGATTGATGACAGCCTGAGCCTCTTGAGCTCCGGAACCTGTTTGAGAATGGTGGCGGCGAGCGTGCCCAAACGGGGGCTGCCAGGCAGGTCGGCGCCGTAGCTGGTGGCGTCGACACCGGTAATGACCACTTCCTGGTAGCCATTGTCCACCAGCTTTTCGATCTGGGTAACCACCGCGCCCATAGGCACCGAACGGGAATTACCGCGGCCATAGGGAATGACGCAGAAGGTGCAGCGGTGGTCGCAGCCATTTTGCACCTGAACGAAGGCGCGGGCCTGGCCGGCAATCGACTCGATCATCTGCGGCGCGGTCTCGCGCACCGACATGATGTCGTTGACGTGGATTTTTTCGCTCTCCGAGACGCCGAAATCGGGAAGGCTGCGGTAGCTCGCAGCACGCGCCTTGTCGCCATTGCCGATCACCAGATCGACCTCTTCCATGGCGGCAAAAGTTTCCGGCTCGGTCTGCGCTGCGCAGCCCGACACGACGATGCGGGCATGCGGGTTGTCGCGCCGCGCCCGGCGGATCGATTGCCGCGCCTGCCGTACTGCGTCGGCGGTCACCGCGCAGGTGTTGACCAGAATCGCGTTGTTGAGGCCTGCGCTCTCAGCGGCGTTGCGCATGGTTTCGGATTCATAAGTGTTGAGCCGGCATCCGAAGCTGAGAACCCGAACCCCGCTCACGCCGGTGCCTCGTCAGCCTGCCAGGCGCCGGTTTCGGGATTGACCCGGCCTGAAAATTCCCATTCGGCCGGGCCGGTCATCATGACCTGATTGTTGGCGCGCCAGTCGATCTCGAGCGGGCCGCCGGGCACGTTGACGGTGACCTGGCGGCCGGTTCTTTCGGTGCGCGCTGCGCAGACAGCCGCAGCGCAAGCGGCCGAGCCGCAGGCACGGGTCAGGCCGACGCCGCGTTCCCATGTGCGCAGATCGAGTGTTGCCGCATCGATCACCCGGGCAACCGAAATATTGGCCCGCTCGGGAAAGATAGGGTGGTTTTCCAGGAGCGGTCCGAAGCGTTCGAGATCATAGGACCAGACGTCCTCCTTGACCCAGAAGATGGCGTGCGGGTTGCCCATCGAGGCTACCGAGGGTGAATGCAGCACCGGCGCGTCGATCGGGCCGATCTGCAGCTCGATGCGGGTGGTATCGTAAAATTCTTCGGCCAGCGGGATCTTGTTCCAGCGGAATTCCGGCATGCCCATGTCGACCGAGATCAATCCGCTCTCGTGTTCTTCGGCGGTCAGAATGCCGGCAAGCGTCTTGAAGGTGAACCTCTTGCGCCCGGTTTCCGACGCCAGCGCCTGAACCACGCAGCGGGTGCCGTTGCCGCAGGCCTGGGCGCGAGAGCCATCGCGGTTCAAGATATCGATACGGTAATCGACACCGTCGAGATCGATGTCGTGGATCGCCATGATCTGGTCGAAGCCGGTTTTGTCGCCGGCAGCCAGGGCGATGGCAGCCTCGGCGGTCACGGCATCGCTGCGGCCACGCATGTCGATGACGACAATGTCGTTGCCCAGTCCGTTCATCTTGGCGAAAGGAACCGTCGATCCCATGATATGACCTGTGCTTGTTTCCGGCCTATATGGCCGAAATGCACCGCGATTACCAGTGCCGGGGCGACCAACCTACGTGTTCTGTGGACGCTGTTTGCTGCTGATCAGCCAACGTTCGATCTTCGCGCTGGCGGGCAATTCAGGACTTGTTTCCTAGGGTGGCGACCCGGCCTGCAACGCCACTAATCGCGCCCTCGATTCTGGCAAGGTGAGATTCAATCGATGTCTGGATGTTTGCCAGCGAGCCGCCAAGTTCCATTTTGACCGTCAACTCAACATCGTCGCGAAGTTCGCCCTGCCGCCGCTCGATCCTTCTGGTCAGTTCATAATTCGCGTTCACAAGGCGCATCATGTCGGCCAGCTCTTTGCGAACAAGACGGATCTCGTCCATATTGAGCTTTGCCTGTTGAGCCAGAAATTCGAGGCTGATCGCTTCGGCTGTCATGGGCAGAACCTCCCTTGTAACCGAAGGAATTTAGCCCTTATTCGCGCAATTCACAAACTTTGGTGTGAAGGGCTGCCGGGCAATACGCATCGCGACAAGTGAATTTAATCGAGTGGCAGCGTCCGGGGATCGTTGCAGCAATTTTTGGGCTTGTTGCAAATCCGGTCGTTTGGTCGACAGCTACGGAAAACAAAGCCGATTTGCCCATCGTACGCTTCAGGCGGTTAATGGTGCTTCCCAGGCCTCGCCGGGGCTGAGCGGGCGGAAACGCTCGCGCGCCACGCCCTTTTCGGCAAGCTTGGCATCGAGCACCTCCGCAGGCGCATCCCGGCCTTCGTCGGTGAGCTGGAACGTGCCCCAATGGTGGCCGAGCGCATAATCGGCGCCAGAGAGCAGAAATCCGTCAATCGCCTCATCCGGGTTCTGGTGCTGGTCCTTCATGAACCAGCGTGGCTCGTAGGCGCCCACCGGCAGGATCGCGGCGCGGAAATGGCCATGGCGGTCGCGGGCGTTCTGGTAGGGACGGCCGTTGTCGAAACCGGTGTCGCCGATGTGCAGGATCTTGCCGCCGGATGTCTCCAGCACGAAGGCCGCCCACAGCGCCATCGACCGGTCAT